>JADGEH010000207.1 GCA_016744475.1 Thiotrichales bacterium
CTCGAACTCGGAAGTGAAACCACAGTACGCCGATGATAGTGTAGGGTCTCCCTATGCAAAAGTAGGTCATTGCCAGGGCTTTATACCTTAAACCCTCTTTAGATAATTCTGAAGAGGGTTTTTTTATGCTTGTGCGGGTGCTTTCCTGAAGGAAAGCGGCAGCTTTCCATCGCTGCGAGACAAGATGATGGCTCCGCTTATGCGAAGGGTTTTCATCGCATAGGGAGATGTCGCAGTGCGAAAACGACAGAAAGACACAGGGCATAAGGAAAAGGTGGTTTTGAATATTTGAATCGCCTCATCAAATATAGTGATAATAGTGATAAAAGAAAAACTCTTTCTCTCACGCTTTTCCATATAAACAAATATCCTCAACAGGATTTTGTTGTGTGTATTAGGTGCAAACTTAATGCATTTTATTTCCCATTCGTTTTCGAGTAAACCTTCATTCACTAGATACATGAATGGCACATGGGTGATACATCGGTGACCAGGAGTCCCATAAGTTTTGAGCGCCTACCCACATAAGCGCCTACTATTTCACGAGTAGAAGCATCGGTAGTCCTGTATGGGTAGTGATATAAGTAAAATCATGGGGCGCATAATGATTTATTATAATAATGTATAAAATGCCATATAGCCCCAGCATGATTCTCTATTTTTTTAGAGAAGGATAAGGTTTTTCTAACCAGCCGAGAAATACGTTGTCTCATAGTGCCATTGAAACGTTCAATATGATGAGTTAAACCCGTTTCCTTGCCAATGGCCTTATGACGTTTACTGGGAAAAACACATTGATAGGCTTCCCAAAAGTCGGTGTACGCCACTGTGCATTGTCGGTAAACAGGTGGAAGAGAATCCCATAATTTCTGAGCACCATCACGCGCCCTGCTCCCTATATATGCACCAATAATTTCTTTTGTTTCAAGATATAAGGCAAGCCATATCCATTGCTTATTTTGCTTATTTTGAACGAATGACCACATCTCATCACATTCTATTGTTAGCCTACCTTGTGACTTTTTTGTGACTGTTACCTCTTGAGGCATCTGTGCATATTTTTTGTTCACATAGTTTTGTAGCCATTTTTCAGATACGCCAGTCACTCGAACAATGCCCTCTAAAGCCAAACGCTCAAGCAACAATTTATCTATCAGGTCGAGGGTATCTTGCCCTATCGCCTGGTTTTTATTCTGTGGGTTTTCTACGAATGGGCGACCACAGCTTTTACAGAGATATTTTTTTTCCCTGTATGGATACTTCCATTTTTTACAATAATCACTACCTATACAGGACTACCGAAGCATCAATGGCTCGCCAAATCCAATATTTTTCATCTTTATGTCTACAAAAGACCACATTTCGACTACCACTTAACGCTCCCGCAAAGCGCGTTCGCGCATACGGTTTAGCGGCTTGAGCAAATAATCCAAAATGGTTTTACGCCCGGTGAGAATATCTACAGTCACCGTCATGCCCGCAATAATCGGCAGCTTATTTTTATTCCGTCCCAGATGAGGGCGATCCGTGCGCATACGAATCAAGAAAAAAGCTTCGCCACGTTCGTTTAGTATCGTATCTGCGCTGATATGTTCCAAACGTGCAGGCAAACCGCCAAAAATTGAAAAATCATAAGCGGTAAATTTTACCATCGCTTGTTGCCCTGGGTGTAAAAAAGCAATGTTGGCGGGGCGGATTTGTGCTTCAACTAGCAGAGAATCCTCCAAAGGCACAATCTCCACCAAATTCATTCCCGGTTGCACCACCCCCCCAATCGTATTGATATTCAAGGTCTTAATCGTGCCTCTCACGGGTGAGCGCACCGCTGTTCGAGTCACACGATCCGCCAAAGCTGAAGTCGAAGCGCCCATTTTAGACAGTTGAGCTTGATTGGCATTTAATTCTGTAGCAGCAGCTGTGCTAAAGGTAATTTTAATTTCTTTGATTTTATTTTTAGCTTCCACTAATGCCGCTTCTGCTCGCGGAATGGCTAAACGGTTGCTCTCTTGATCACTTTTCAGTTCATTCACTTGACGTTCTAAGCGCAGCAATTCAATTTCAGACATCACGCCTTGTTTCACTAAGGGACGAGTAATGTTTAATTCTTTATGAGCCAGTCTATAACTTTGTTGAAAATATCCTTGTCGTGAGCGGCGTTCTTGAATTTCTTGCCGTTTCTGTAATTGCTGTTGCTTAAGCACGGCAATGGCGCTATTGAGTTCTAAACGGCGTGAATGATACAGCGCTTGTTCTGAACGCCAGAAATCACCCGCTTCAGGGTCTAAGTCTTTAGGCAATACAAAATCTTTATCATCGGCTTCGGCCTGCAAACGTGCAATCTTGGCTTGCAGTCCATAGACTTGCAATTGATTTTCTTGAAATGAAGACGCAAAGCGGGTGTCATCAATACGCAACAACACCTGGTTTTTTTCCACTAAATCGCCTTCTTTGAGCAGAATCTCAGAAATAATCCCGCCTTCTAAGTTTTGCACCACTTGCACTTGGCCTGAAGGAATCACTTTACCATTGCCACGGGTGACTTCATCAATCTCCGCCCAATACGCCCAAGCAAAAGCCGCCAGCACAAAACTAATAATACTCCATAGCAAAAGATGACTAAATAAACGCGGATGCAGTTCTTCTTGAAAGTTCATAGCTGCCTTCTTAAATATTCAATGGTTGGCTGCCTTTTTAAGGCTGAGAAATATGGCAAGTGGTTGATTTTATCTCTTCTCGAAGGAGAGGGAGCTTCTCCTTAATCTGTACTGACCGCAACGCGGTCAATCATTGACGCACCGCAGGCGTGGTGCCCAGCGTTCCCACGCAAGGCGAGGCTGTAAAAGAACCTCATTTTTGGGATTTTTGACAACGTAAAATCAATAGCTTACGGGTGAAAAATCACCTGTTTTGGGAGTTCTTTTACAGCCTCAAGGCAACGTCCACTGGGCATCCCAACGGTTAAAGACCGTGTTGTATAAACCGCGCTGAAGAGGGTGATAGAACCCATCTTCGAGCGCGAATGTGTTGAACACAGCGATGGCTTTCGACCGCAACGAGGATGCAAAGATGCACTACGAGAAGTAGATGCACTGATAAAGGCAGGGCATGTGTGGGTAGTCGATGCAGACCTCAAAAGCTACTTCGACACCATCCCGCACACCCTATTGATGAAACAAGTAGAACGCAAAATCAGCGACGGACGAATATTAGAACTGATACAACGCTTTCTCAAGAAAAACATCATAGATGGCGTAGACACATGGACACCCACAGGGGGCACGGCACACCGCAAGGTGCGGTGATGAGTCCCCTGCTGGCGAACCTCTATCTACACCCGCTAGACCAACTGATGCAGAATGCAGGAGTACACATGGTCAGATACGCGGACGACTTCGTTATCCTTAGCCACAATCAGGCGCAAGCACAAACCGCACTGAAACAAGTGCAAAACTGGGTGAAAGCCAATGGACTGACACTGCATCCAGATAAAACGCATTTGGGCCACTGCATGGAAACAGGACAAGGATTCGAGTGTCTCGGCTATCGGTTTGAAAACGGCAAGCGACGGGTGAGGCAGAAAAGCCTCAAAGTGCTGAAGGACAAAATCCGCAGCAAAACCAAACGCAGCTGAGGTGACAGCCTAAAACGCATCATCCAAGACCTCAATCCCATGCTCAAAGGCTGGTTTAACTATTTCAAACACGCAAACCGATGGATATTCAGAGACCTCGACAGTTTTATCAGGCGGCGACTGCGCAGCTTGAGATACAAACAGAAAACGGGGCAGTCGTTCATCGGCAAAAGCCAACAGGTACATCGACTATTCCCAAATACCTACTTCGCACAGCATGGGCTTTTTACCATGAGCAAAGCCCATGCTACGGCGTGTCAATCCCGATGTGGAAACACTTGAGAACCGCACGCACGGTTCGGAGGGGGGAGGTGAGAACCTTTCCTACCCCTATCCAGGCTTGACTAAATGCCAGTAAGCGGCGGCTCCTACAAGCGTCGTTCAATGCTGCGGCGAGTTCTATCCATCACTTTATCTGCACCACCACGCTGCTCGGCTTGTTTCAACATCGCCAGTGCTTCATGCAGTTTTCCCTGCTGGCACAAATACACCGCCTCGTCATTGTATAAAGCAGGATTACGAGCACTTCTATCTATCGCTGCAATCGCAGGCTTGAAGCCTCCTCGCCATGACCCAATGCCTGCAACAGCTTGGCTTTGAGTGCCAAAATATGCTCATTGGCACAACCCGCTTGTTCTGCCTGTGCCAATACCTGCAAGCCGCCTGCGCTATCGCCTGTGTTATGCAAATACAGGGCTTCGTCGTTGTAAATCGGGGCAGTGGCATGACCTTCTCGAATCATTTTCTGGCGTTTTACCGAAGCCTGCTCCCCTTTGCCCAGCCAATCCAAACAGCGGCTGTAAATATCGTGAACATGTACATCGACAGCTTTTTCTCGCACCGCCTCATCCAGGCTATCCACTAGGCTGACAAAGCGTTCGGGTTGTTTGCGGGATAAGTATTGTCCTCATAGATGTTATCCAGATATGTCACCGAAAATTTTTACGGTATATCCCACATCTAGAATTCAAGCTTGTCCAGTTATCATTTATCGGGACGATAAATAGTCAACCATATAGCTAAAATATGTCAATTATAGGCTTGTGATATAGCCAATCCCAAGACTGCCAGTCCTTGAAGGACTAGCAGTCTTAACAACTGATATAATTTTGCTATATCGTCTCCATAAAAATATAACAGATTTCAATTCTTAGTCATTTTAAGTTTAAAGTTTTCTAAAAAAAGCTATTTTTTCATATTGTAAAACAATTC
>JADGEH010000208.1 GCA_016744475.1 Thiotrichales bacterium
GAAGGTATTTATTGGTTATCGTGTACGTTTAGCAGGTGATGATGCAGATACGATTGTTTATTCTCAGGAGTCTATGGACTGGGTTGTTAAAGATTAACCGATTAATCTGCTGAGCTTGTCGAAGCGTCGGCAAAACTTAGTGGTGTTGGTCAGCAAACGTGGCGGATCGCAGTTTGTATTTGAGTTGTTAGCGGATTAAGTGACCTAAGCTGAAGCTGTAATAATAAAGGGCGTATGATGCTTATTCATATGCCCTTTTTTTAGGTCATGTTTGCAAAACCTGCCCTAGCCTTGGAGTTTTAATATGTTACAAACAGTCGAAGCCATCGTAGACCAAAACGGTGTGGTGCGCTTGTTAGAGCCTGTGTATCCAAAGCAAACTATGCGCGCCATAGTGACGCTGGTTGAACCCACAGAAAGTTCGGTGAATGATATAAACGATGCGCAATCTTTATTGACGCTTGCGGGTATGTTTGAGTCTGGCACACAGGATACTTCAAGCAAGGTGAATACAATTGTCACGGATTTTTTGTTGAAAAAACATGCACCACATAGCCATTCTTGATAGTGGTTTTTTGTATGCCATAACAGACAAAGATGATGCACATTATCAAGCTGCGACTGAAACTTTGAAAAATTTTCGTGGCAGATTGATTTTGCCAGTGACGATTTTGGTGGAAACGGCTTATTTGATTCACGCGCATCTTGGGCATTCAGCCATGCGTGATTTTGTAGCCAAAGTTATCCGTCACAGTGTTGCCATTTGAAACACTGACACCTGCCGACCTATCGCGTATTCATGAACTACTGGCAATGTATGCAGACATGGAACTTGATTTTGTAGACGCTTCCGTCGTTGCCATTGCCGAGCGATTAAATATTCAGCAAGTTCTGACGGTTGATCAGCGTGATTTTCGGGTTCTTCGTCCAAACCATTGTGAGTATTTTGCCGCAATAGTGTTTGTGGTCTGAAGCATTCTTCAGCACTTGCCGACACTGTGGCAGAGATCAGCGAGTCTTTAACCGCAATGGGCTTTGAAGATGCCACTGCGCAGCAATCAGGTGACTGAGAGCCTATACGAAAACGGGATAATCGGCTGCAAACCCGCCCTTTTGGTCAGGTTTTCCACTTTTTTTCGTTAAATAGCCCGCTATTCGCCTTAAAAAACCGAAAAACCTGCCTCAAAATGGCGAATTTTCGCTTCGATTCCCCATCTTCGTATAGGCTCTGAGATTGCACTGAAAGTCGGGCGCGGCGTGGATAAAATGCGGGTGAAAGTGAAGTTGCATCCGCATCAACACGATTGGATGCCGCACGGTACACCGCCAGGATTGTGCATTGAAGGTGAGCGGCAGAACTTGATGGTGTTGGTCAGCAAGCGGAATGGACGGCGGTTTGTGCTTAATCACATTGCCTCTAGAGTTTGATGACATTGATGTTTTAGATTTATCAATCCCTGTGGTCGATAATGCGCCTTCTGTACTTGAAGATATTCAGGTATTAATCGGTGCAGATAGTAGTGCTACACGGCGTTTAGGTTTGCGTCGTGATGCGGGTATCCAACTTCAACAGAATCTTGAAACGGGTGATGTGGAAGTGCGTCAAGGTTCAAGCCTGATTAAACTCACGCCCATCTCAATGACGCAGGCGGCTTTGGATGCACCCGCAGGCATTGTCATTGATGCCGACGGTATGCTGCATGATCTTTGGACGCAATAATCCTGTAAAGCCTGCAATCCAATGATTTTAAGCACTCGTGTAAAGTTGAAACCTAACACCATTAGGCTAAATTCTCCTCGGCATTTTTCTAAACCGCGCATTAGAAAATGTTTCATACCAGCACGTTGTTTTATTATCCCAAAAGGGTGTTCAACCAAACTGCTGCGAATGCGCATTCATGTTCCCATCGGGCGAGTTGTTTTACCTTGCTATTCTTTCCTAAACAGTTTGCCCTTTCTGAACAGGTTTTGCAGTCAGACATCAAGCTTTTATAGGTCATGTGGTTTTTGTTGCTGTTGTAGGCAAATGTAGCAGTCTTGTTTTTTGTCATAGGTCAATCTATCACGAGTAAATCGCCCTTGGTCTGCTATTCTTTTCGATGCTGCGGGAATTGGAACGTTAAACGGTTATGCCGTTACCTTCACAGTACTTAAGTGGGCTGCTTTCAAAATAGCCTTTGTCTGCAAACCCCGCTAAATTTGACGATTAGAGAATGGATTGTGCTTGGTTGAGCATTGGATACAGTTGTTTTTTATCATTACCATCTTGCGTCACCTCTTGTGCAACAATCAGTTTATATTTTTCATCAACCGCTATCTGCACGTTGTAACCTGCGGTGCTTGAGCCTCCTTTGCTTAACAAACGGGCATCTTCGTCAATGCTAGAGACTTGCTTATCTCCTGCTGCTTGCATCTTTTCTTGCAATATCCTCTTTTCAGCTTGTTTTTCTTTAAGTTGTTCTAACTTTTTTCTAAATTTTCAATCTCTGTAGCATTTTTTTGTTTGTCTTGCTCATTCTTTTTATCTTGTTCATCTAACTCGGATTGATAAGCTACTATTTTTTGTTCTATGCGAGATAATTGGGTTTCTAGTTGTTGTTCTGTGTAGACATGCTCTTTACTGACATTACCACTAAAAAAGCTACCATCAACACCCACTTTTTCTCCACCTAAAAGCGATACGTCTTTACAAAATAATACCAAAATTTCGATTTGTTGCTTTCAGTGCAGAATTGTTGTGACTTCTGAAATTAGCAATCGTTTTGTAAGTCGGCCTGATACCTTCTATTAGCCACATGACTTCAATATTTTGATGCGTTTCTTTTTCTAGTTTGCGACTTCTACAAATGCCTTGCTAATCACCATAAAGATAGCGTTTTAACAAAGCTTCAGGCGCAAAAGGCGGTTGTCCTGCACCGTTGCTTGCGCTGGAATGTTGAAAACCTAACGTTTCCATATCTAAGCTGTTTACATCAGCATCAATCGCCCGAACAACATTGTTTTGGCTCACGTAGTCCTCTACACTCAAAGGCATCAGTATTTCTTGTTGGCGATTCAAGACAACTTGGTAACGTCGTTTACTCATTATTATCCTTACACTCATAAACCACATAGCTAATTCATTGATTTTAAAGAGTTATGATTTTTTTGAATAATGCTTTCACAGCCTCATACGCTTTTTTATTGCCGAATAAATTTATCCCCAAAAAAAAGAATCAATGTCTTTAATCCCCTCCCTCAACTCCTCCTGCGAAGAGGAAAAGCGAGTCCACAGGATGCCATCGATCTTAGCGAACTCGGAGGCTTTACAAACAGCGCTCGGCTTAGGGCCTATACGAAGATGGGGAATCGAAGTGGAAAACCTGGCCAAAAAGGTAGGGCCATCGCATTAAAAGGCTCTTGACAAGAAAGCTAATATTATGGCTGTAAGGGATGATTTAAGGGTTTATTATCGACAATCATCCAACAGCTCCAATTATCAAGCATTTTGATACCATCGAAGAACCGCGTATTGATCGCCGAAAAAGGCATAAATTAAGCGATATATTTTTCATCACACTTTGGGCTGTTATTGCTGGCGCAGAGGGTTGGGTTGCAATGGCCCAATTTGGCAAAGCGAAGAAAGAATGGTTTAGCAAAATCCTAGGTCTGACAAATGGCATTCCTTCGTATGATACTTTTGGAAATGTATTCGCTGTTATTGATATTGAAGAATGCGCACAATGTTTGAGTCGTTGGGTTGCAGATTTAGCCGCGTTGAGTGCAGGTGAAGTCATCGCGATTGATGGCAAATGCCTGCGTAATAGTATGGGAGCAGCATCAAATAAACCATCTAAGTCAGCCATTTATAGGGTAATCGTATGGGCTAGTGAAAACCAATGAGTTTTAGGGCAGCAAAAAGTTGACGAGAAATCCAATGAAATGACAGCCATTCCAAAATGGCTGCAAAAACTAGATATAGGAATATTAATTCAGTTGTACGAGCCAGATTGATATGAGGCTTGAAAAATTGACCGTTAGAAAAAAATGTGCCGTACAACTCAGTTCATATCTCTATATGGCAGATGCCGTCATTAGCATGGATGCAATGGGTTGCCAAACGACTGTTGCCCAGCAAATTATTAAGCAAAAAGCAGATGACATGCTGAGTTTGAAAGGGAACCAGGGAACTTTACATGCTGACGTGAAGTTATTTTTTGAGTCTGAAACCACCTGCCCTGAAGTCGGACATGAATGTTTTGATGCAGGGCATGGACGCTATGAAACCCGAACGGTATACGCTTATCAGACATTGATGGGCTTAAGAGCCTGGGAATCGAAGCGAAAATTCGCCCTTTTGAGGCAGGTTTTTCGGTTTTTTAAGGCGAATAGCGGGCTATTTAACGAAAAAAAGCGGAAAATCGGGCCAAAAGGGCGGGTTTGCAGCCGGTTATCCCGTTTTCGTATAGGCTCTAAAAAAGCGCATCCACAATGAGAAGGCTTAACCCGCATTGTTGCCGTCACCGCCCAGCGTGAATGCAAAGGCAAGGTGCCTAAGATAACTGAGGACACACGCTATTTTATCAGTCGCTTAGATGCGACAGACCCTAAACGCTTAGGGTCGATTATTCGGTCGCACTGGGGAATAGAAAATCATTTACATTGGGTACTTGATGATGCTTTTGATGAAGAACAGCAACGTACCCGAGTAGGCAATAGCGATGCAAATATGGCGATTATTCGGCATATAACCCTCCATTTACTGAAGACCGAGAAAACCTCTAAAGTAGGCATTAAAATCAAGCGTCTCAAAGCGGATTGGGATGAAAGCTACTGACTGACAGTTATTTTAG
>JADGEH010000069.1 GCA_016744475.1 Thiotrichales bacterium
CGGGTTTACTTTTTCTGTTTTTTTCCCACTCATCCCCGCTTCATGTAGCCGTTTATGGTAAGAACTTAATGATGAATCAGTGATGCCCTATTGTGTTTTTATATAATGATGAATACTGCTCCGATCTTCATTAGTCAAGTATCCTTCACTACCTATGTATCCCAATAGTCAACCTTCTGCACCTTGTTCACGATAGGCTCGATTCCACTTAGTGACAACATCAACACCTACGTTGAGAACATGGCTCATTATTTCTCTGTTTGAACCCGACAAAAACATCTTTGTAGACATAGCGCGTTTAATGTCATGAGGGTTGCCCTCATTGATTAAGTCATCAAGTTTCATTCTTTAACCCTATGCAGTAATAAATCGAATGTATATTATAATAATTTTTTAGTTTTAAGTGGTCGTATGTTTGAAGAATTATCTCTATAAAGGCTACGAAAACCACGAACAAATAAAAACCTGTAAAGATGCAGGCATCACACCGTATGTCTCTCTCGCAGATAAAGCTGCACCGATTCGCGCCGAGGAGCGTTTCACCCATGCGGAATTTAAATAGGATGTTGCTACAGACAGCTACCGTGGCTCCGCAGGCGAAATACTGACAAAAGCGCGGACGCTATGCCTCCAAAGCCAGTGGCGGTGCGCAATGCCCACAACGCAAACAATGCTGACCCAAGAAAACGCCCTATCGACAGCTTGACCACTGGGAACATCAGGATGTCATTGACCGACATCGTGCCCGCATGGAGAAAGATGGGCGGGAACAGATGAAACGATGCGCCGCCAGGGTTGAACATCCATTTGGCACAATGAAAGTCAACAAAAGTCAACATGGGCTGGCAGCACTTCCTCATGCGAGGGCTAGAAAAGGTGCGAGCCGAAATGAATGTGCAAATGCTGACCTACCATTTTCAGCGTGTTTTGAACATTGTCGGGATAGTGGCGTTTAAAAATCACCTAAAACAGAGAATTACGGCATAAAGGGGGAGAGATTCCCTTTTTTGCCTTAAAATAGTGAAAACTTCATGATATTTAGTTTTTTTTATGACATTAAAACCCATGTTGAAGGCGGTTCTTTTACAGCCTCTCTGCATGGGAACGAGTTAAACCCAAGACTGCCAGTCCTTTAAGGACTGGCAGTCTTAGAGCCTATACGAAAACAGGGGCATCGGCTGCAAACCCGCCCTTTTGGCCCGATTTTCCGCTTTTTTTCGTTAAATAGCCCGCTATTCGCCTTAAAAAACCGAAAAACCTGCCTCAAAATAGCGCATTTTCGCTTCGATCCCCCATCTTCGTATAGGCTCTTAACAACTGATGTCATTTTGCTATAGTCAACATAAATCAGTGTTACCCCTCTTACACCACAGAGAATCCTCCACTATGATTCCTCCATGCTGAAAAAAATCCTGTTAAAAAACGCCTGGCGCGAGTACCTCTTGTTTCGAGATCGGGTGCTGGTGGCTTGGCTTATTATCTTGTTGTTATTATTAGGTCTGGTTCTCCGTCTGGTGTTTTTACAGGTGCTGGATCATGAGCACTTCACCACGTTATCAGAAAACAACCGTCTGAAAATACTCCCTTTACCGCCGCCGCGTGGTTTGATTTATGACCGTAACGGCGTGGTGCTGGCAGAAAATCAAGCGACCTACAGTCTGGAAATCATTCCTGAGCAAGTCCCTAAAGACGGCTTAGAAGACTTATTAGAACAGCTCAACACCATCCTTCCCATCAGTGACGATGATCGTAAGCGTTTTTATAAGTACCTCAAACATAAGCGACGTTTTGAACCCGTTCCTTTGCGCTATAAATTAACGGATGCTGAGGTCGCACGGTTTTCAGTGCGTAGTTTTGAATTTCCAGGCGTGAATATCAACACCCGTCTCACGCGCTTTTACCCGCTCGGCAAAACCGGCAATCATGCCTTGGGCTATGTGGGGCGCATTAACCAGCAAGACTTAAAACGCCTGGATACCTCTGAGTACAGCGGCACCCGCAATATCGGTAAAATCGGTGTAGAAAAATATTATGAAGATGTGCTGCATGGGCGTGTGGGCTTACAACAAGTAGAAACCAATGTGCGCGGGCGTATTTTGCGGGTGGTGAAACGTGAAGACCCCATACCAGGGGACAATTTATATTTAAATTTGGATATTGTGTTGCAGCGTTTTGCCGAGCAATTATTAGAGGGCGAACGCGGTGCCCTAGTCGCCTTAGAACCGACCACGGGTGGCGTATTGGCCTTAGTCAGTGTGCCGCATTATGACCCTAATTTATTTGTCAACGGCATTGATCACAAAAGCTATAAAGAACTGCTGCAATCGCCGGGTAAACCGTTGCTCAATCGCGCTATTCGCGGGCAATATCCACCCGGTTCAACGATTAAAGCCTTTGTTGGCATGGCAGGGATGGAATACAACCAGCGCCAAGCCCATCAAAAAACCTGGTGTCCGGGTTGGTATTCCTTGCCCGGTAAGGAACACAAATACCGCGATTGGAAACATTCCGGGCATGGACACGTCAATTTTTATCATGCGGTCGAACAATCCTGCGATGTCTATTTTTATACCTTGGCTCATGATCTCGGCATTAATCGCTTGTCCAATTTTATGCAGCGTTTCAGCTTTGGACATTTGACAGAAATCGATATTAGCAATGAGTTACCCGGTTTAATGCCCACCCGTGAGTGGAAACATCGGCGTTATAATTTAGCCTGGTATCCTGGCGAAACTTTAATCAGTGGCATCGGACAAGGTTTCGTACTCGCCACGCCCACTCAACTCGCCATGGCTACCGCCACCTTAAGTATGCGCGGCAAAACCCATCATCCACGCCTCGCTTTCATGCGCGAAGCCGCAGAAACTCGTACTTTGCAAACCATTCCTTCGCGTGCCAGCACGCAAGTTGAATTACGCAATGAGGATTTTTGGACGGCGGCTATCGAAGCCATGCAAGCCGTAGTGCATGGTGCGCGGGGCACCGCCCGCAAACAAGGTGCAGACTTACCCTATCGTATGGCAGGCAAAACAGGCACAGCACAAGTGATTAATATTGAACAAAACGCAAAATATGATGCCGACAAGCTGAAGAAAAAATTCCACGACCACGCCTTGTTTGTGGCCTTTGCACCTGTCGATGATCCCAAAATCGCCCTCGCTGTCATTGTTGAAAATGGTGGTAGCGGCAGCAGTGCAGCGGCTCCTATTGCGCGAAAAGTGATTGATTTTTACTTAAGACAGCGCTTGCAACTTGAGTTTGATGAAGCACCAGCGGGGCACTAAACATGAAAGTCAGTTGGAACACCTCGCACACCTTACACCTTGATGTACTGCTGCTCGTCGGTCTCATCTGTTTATCGTTCTATGGTCTGATCGTGTTGTACAGCGCTGATAACCAATCGACCGCCACCTTAATACGCCAAGGTGTGCGGCTTGGCTTAGGGTTTACCGTAATGTTGGTATTAGCGCAAATCCGCCCAGAACACATCATGCGTTGGGTACCTTGGTTATATGCGGGCGGGATAGCCATGCTGCTGGCTGTTTTTGTGATGGGAACTGTAGGAAAAGGCGCTCAACGCTGGTTAGATTTAGGCATAGTGCGTTTTCAGCCCTCAGAATTGATGAAACTCATCGTGCCCATGACCATCGCTTTATATTTATCAGAACGCCCTTTACCGCCCTCTTATCGGCATATAGTGGTGGCCTTATTTCTCGTATTACTGCCCACTATGCTGATTGCCAAACAACCTGATTTAGGCACCTCACTACTGATTGCCGCATCGGGTTTATTTGTTTTATTGCTGGCGGGAATTAACTGGAAATTAGTCGTTGGCACGGCTATCAGCCTAGGCAGTGCCGCCATCCTCATTGCCTTGACACCGCTACGAGAAAAAGTGCTGCACGCCTATCAAATCCGTCGTATTGACACTTTTCTTGATCCCGAAAAAGACCCCTTGGGCGCGGGTTATCACATCATTCAATCCAAAATTGCCATTGGTTCTGGCGGCTTATACGGCAAAGGCTGGCAACATGGCACACAATCGCATTTAGAATTTTTACCTGAGCGCAATACCGATTTTATTTTTGCAGTATTGAGTGAAGAGTTTGGCTTAGTCGGCGTGCTCATCCTGTTTACGATTTATTTTTTCATCCTCACCCGTGGTCTATTCATCGCCATGAGCGCACAAGGCACCTTTGCGCGTTTACTCGCAGGCAGCATTACCCTAACCTTTTTCGTCTATATTTTTGTCAATATCGGCATGGTGACAGGCTTGTTACCCGTAGTAGGGCTACCTTTACCGCTGATCAGCTACGGCGGCACGTCGATTGTCAGCCTACTCGCCGGGTTTGGCTTATTGATGGGTATTCACACCCACAAGCGTTTATTGTCTGAGTGAGGTGTCTATGCGGCTTAGGTTTGAGGATTTCACTAGCAAGATAGGATGTGGTGAGGAACACGCTGAATTAATGACGCTTAATAGACTTATGCTTACCTACTTATTAGTAGCCCTATTGAAATTTTACTATATAAGGATAAAATTATGACTTCTCGAAAAACATTTAGTGAACAACCTGCATTAATTGCAATTATAAATATTTTAGTCAGCATAATAACGGGATTGATTTTTAATTTTGGCATTAAAATTCAACCTTTTGAAGCCTTTGCATTATCTTTGTTATTATTATTTTCTTTGTCTATTATCCAACTAATTATGACTATTTATAGCATTAGACAAGAACAATTAAATTATTTCAACTCATTACCAATACATATAAATATTCAGAAACTAAGCTTGAATGAAGATGTGAAGTCTCACATTTCAGGAATAATCTTACATAGCATAGAATGCCTAAATAAATATTCAGCTTTAAATAAAGAAACCTCTATCAATGATCTTTTTTCTGAAAGAGTGATTTTAGAAACCAAAAACTGTCATGATAACCTTATGAGTTTATACAATGGATATATGAGTGTAATCTCTTCTACTCAAAGTGATAAATTATGGAAAGTTGTTATTTCAAAGATAGCAAAAAATTTTTTTACCACTAATATTTCATACTTTGACGGGTTATTAGGAAAAGAGATAGATCAAAACCTCTTGAATTTACAGGGTAAGACATGCCAAAAAATTCCTGGTGAATTTGTAAGAATCTTTGTATATAAAGATAAAGTACAATTGCTTACCCTGAGTAAAATTATTAAGGCACAAACGGAGGTTGGCATTGTGATTGGGTGTATATCTAAAACTGAATTTGACTTTATTTCAGATGAAAATGGATTTGTGCTTGAAATAATGAGCCCGGATTTTTCTATTATTGATAACAACTTTTTATATGTTACACATATAGATAACAAATCAGGTAAAGTGGCGCGAGTTGAAATATCAACTAATGCTAAACGACTTAAAGCAGCAAAAACATTTTCGGATACTTTAATGAATTATGCTGAATATCCCGGTACTAAGTTATAAAATCAAGGAAACATCATGCTCCAAAAAAATAAAAATCTTATCTTAATTGAAGGTAAAAAGTGTAAATATATTACGAAAGGAATATGGGAAGTCAATGAAAAGCTACATTGGAAAGTGAAAACTTGTTTTGAAGCTGCGATTACAAGGAATATTTTTTTGCATGAAGAGTTAAAAACATTAGTATATAGAATAAACAACAAAATTATTGCATTTCATCTTCCTGGAGATAGAAAAGTTTCATTTAATAAGTTAGGCTTAAGGACAGTACATAAAAAACCATTGGAAAAATTTCAATTAGAAAAGTATGGCTTGGCACAAGGAAAAATAAATCCATTAAATATAAGGCATATAAAAAATCTTGATTGTGTGTATATATGTAAAAAAATTTTTGATACTCAATTTTTATATACAAACAATGGTGAACTTGATGGAACTTATATAATAGAACCTAGTTGCTTACGTAAAATGTATAAAAAAACAATTATTCAAGATTACTCTATGGATTTTGATTCGCATCTGAAAAATAAGATTATCTATGACTAAAATTGTGAAGCCGCCTCCACCACTTGCCCAAAACTCAAAGCGGCATCATTGCTGGGAAGTTTTTCGGGCAAATACACGGTGAATCCTGCTTGCTGTAACAAATCCACGCTCCATTCGGTTAATACCCGGTTTTGAAACACGCCTCCGCATAATCCGACACTCCTCACCCCGCATTTCACCTGTAATTGCTGGCTTAAATCGAGGATCGCATGAGCCAGACTCAGATGAAAAACTGTCGCTTTGTAGATAAGAGAATGATCGCTGATCAACATCGCCATCAGGTCTTGCCATTGGGCTTCTTTCATTGTTGGCAGGGCTTTCCAGGGCACTGGAATTGGGCTGAGCGGTGCTTGCACATCGCACAAAGCTTCTAGGTACATCGGCCCTTGGCCTTCAAAACTGGCATTGTGTAATACGCCGCACAGGCTGGCTGCGGCATCAAATAAACGTCCGGCGGCGGTGGTTTGAGGACAATTGAGCTGTTTTTCCCAAGCGCGGCGCAACAAAGCCAAGTCGCCTTGTGCTTGCAGCGCTTCGGGCACGGGTAAATCCGCTGCCCAGCAAATGCCTAACGCGCTACGCCACGGCTGCCGTCCGGCTTTTTCGCCACCGGGCAAACGAAAGGGGCACAAACGCGCCACACGTTGCCACTGTCCAGGCTGCCCCCAGAAAGTGTCTCCGCCCCACAAGTCGCCGTCATCGCCTAAACCCACACCATCCCAAGTAAACACTAACCAATCTCCCTGGCCTTGATGTTCACCATATAGCGCTGAAGCGTGTGCGAAGTGATGCCCGATTTTTTGTGTCGGCAGCGGGGATTGTTGCGCCCAACGAGTGGCGCGATAGCCGGGATGAGCGTCACAAGCGAGGCTTTGTGCGGGTGTTTGATACAGGGCTTGTAAGTCTTGGCTGACTTGTTGGAACACTTGATAGCTGCGCAGGCTGCTCAATTCGCCAATATGCGGCGAGATGACGGCGTGTGTGTTCCAAGCTAAAGCCACGGTATTTTTCATTTGGGCACCGACTGCCAGCAAAGGTTTGATCGGCTGCTTTAATGGCAATTCCAAGGGGGCGCAGCCGCGTCCTAAACGCAGCGGGCGGGCGTGTCCGGCGATAAAACGAAACACGGGATCATCGGCAGGACGCTGAATCGGTCGATTGTGGTGCAGAAAATACGGTGTGATATGAGCCAGAGCGTGTTCGACGGCGGCGTTGTCGGTGAGCACGGGTTCTCCGCTGAGATTGGCCGAAGTGACGACTAAGGGTGTGCCCAGATCGTTGAGGAGCAAGTCATGCAACGGGCTGTAAGGTAAAAATGCACCTATCTCCTGCAAATGTGGAGCGATATATGGGGATAAGCTGCTATTTGCGCGTTTTTTTAACAACAGTATGGGGCGCATAGGCTGTGTTAAAAAAGTGGCTTCTGATGGGCTTAAATGCAGGTGTTCGCGCACGATGTGTAAGCCGTCGTCGCCTTGTTCGGGAAACATCAGCGCCAGTGGTTTGTGCGGGCGGGGTTTGTGTTGTCGTAAGTGTTGGATGGCTGAGTGGTTGTGGGCATCGCACATCAGATGGTAGCCACCAATGCCTTTGACCACCACGATAGCGCCTTGTTTTAAAGCGCTGACACAGTGTTGTAAAGCGCGTTCGGGGTCGTGGTCGGCGGGGTGTGAGGCGTTTAATACGCGCCATTGCAGTTGTGGCCCACACACCGGGCAAGCGATGGGTTGAGCATGAAAACGACGGTGGCTGGGATCACGGTATTCTTGTTCGCAATCTGGACACAACGGGAAATCAGCCATCGTGGTGTTGGGACGATCATAGGGCAGGCGCGTGATGAGTGTGTAACGTGGCCCGCATTGTGTGCAGTTGATGAACGGATAACGATAGCGTCGATTCTGCGGGTCGTGGAGTTCGCGCAAGCAATCGGGGCAGACGAAATAATCAGGGGGCAGATGAATCTCTGTCTTGCCCGTGGTTTGGCTCGGCAGAATTTGGAAATCTTCAAGTTCAGCGTCTAGCGTTGGCGATGTTTTTAAACGTTGCACCAGTGGTTGTGCCAGTGGCGGGGCTTGTGTTTGTAAGGCGTGTTCAAATTGCCGCAGTGCTTGGTGTTCACCTTGGACGAGAATCTCTACTTGCCCCATTTGATTTTGCACCCAACCGTGCAGCTTGAATTGCTGTGCCAGTCGGTACACAAAAGGGCGAAAACCCACGCCTTGCACCTGCCCGGTCACGCGCAGATGGCGTTGTTCATCAGCGGCGAACATCAGGTCAGCCAGGGTTGTTGGGTGTTTTGTAAGCTTGGGTCTGCCAACAGAAAGTTCTTATCGGCGGCTAATGCAGGGCTTAAAGCGGCTTCAAAGCTTTGCACGTCAAGCCAACGTAAACTGATGCCTTGGTATTCTTGGCTATGTAGCTGGTCTTGCGCTTGTAAGAAAGCCAGACGTTTACGTTGGTCGTACACAGGATAAGCGTGATAATCCGGGTTCACTTCGCGTAAATACGCTGTGTAGTTGACGGGCTGCCAGTGGGTGTCGTCGGTGTACATAACGCCTGCCCAGGATTGGAAGCGGCGATAGCTGATCTGATGTTTGATTTCTACACGGTGAATCGGTGTCGCCCAAAATCCGGGCATGTCGATATTCAGGATAATGGCATTGTGCTGATGCAGGTGCGCAAACAGGCCATCAGGGGCAAAGGTGGCGGTGTAATTGAGCTTAAATTGAGGCAAATAGTGGTGTAAATCCAGCACGCTGTACATGGGATCGGGGCTGCGCCAGCAGGGGATGTGTTGGCGAATATCTTCGGAAAAGCGTCCGGTTTCAGACAAGGAAAATCGACAATGAAATAAGCGCGAGCGCATGAAGCCGTAAATGGTGTAAGCCGGGACAAGAATAGTGACGGGTTGGGCAATGTCGTTTAAGGCTTGAATGAGCTGCTGCGTCAGCGCGATGTAGGGTTGTTGGCTGTGCTGTTGTAAATATTTAAGCCGCGCATGGATGAAAATAATCCGTTGTGTGGGTAATTCTAAACGGCTGACTAAATGCTCGATGAGGTGTTGGGATGTTTGCATGGGATAGAGATGAGGGCAACACCCTCATCGAGTAGGTTATTTTTTAGGTTTAGGCGCGGGCGGGGTGGCAATTTCTTGGTAAATAATGTCGGCTGCACCGAGAATTTCCACTGGCGGATCGTATTCAATGGCTTTTGCGGTGGCTAAATTAATCGCAATTTTAGGTGGACTTTCAAATAATTGAGGCAGGTTGCGGGGTTTGGCACCGTTAAATATTTTGGCGATGACATTGGCATAAAATAACCCCAAAGGACGGAAGCTGGATAAGGCCATGCTGAGCAAAACCCCATGCTTGACTTCATCCGCCCCGGTTTGTGAGAAGGTAGGGATATGCTTGATAAATAAGGGTTCTAAGCGGGCGGGTAAATTTTGTAAATTGGCGCTGGGATGACGTGCAATATACACTGCATCCGCTTTTTGTTTGGCTAAGGTTCTAAAGCATCTGACTAAGCGCTTTTCTGCTTCGGCAGGTTCCATATTTTTGTTTTTGGCGTGACAACTTAAGAGTTCAAAATGTTCCCGTTCAGCGATGCGCTCAATACTGGCAATCCCACCAAAACTTCGGCCTTCTTGACTGTCTTCATAGACAATGCCGAGCTTTTGAAAGCCGATGATTTCTCGGAATAACCAGACTTGGCGCTCATGACGAGTGGGGTCAATTTTGGCATGAATGTGGTCATATCCAGAGTCTTCTACGCTCTTAATAATATTGGCGGCTAAAGCATCTGTAGTGGAACCCACTATAGAGGGAACAGAGTGTTCATTGTTGGCAATGTCTTGCCCAGACCAAGTGCCCATCACAATCATCAAATCAATATCTTTGGTTTTATTGAGACGATCTAGCAGTTCTTGACGCACAGTGACTCGTTTTTCACTGTCCCATTTGGGGCTGTAGAAAGCATCTGCTACAAATTCAATGTACTGGCTGGAGAGATTATTCACCATCCATTCCCATAAGGGCGCAACGGCTTTGGGGTCTTCTTGAGGCGGGATAATAGCTGATTCCACCCAGCCCAATTCCATCAAACCTTGCACCGTGGCAATTAAGCTTTTTTGATAGGAGCCATAGGGGCCTCCATGGTAATAACCAATCCGCCATTTTTGACCGTGTTTGGTAATGGGCAAAATGGAATATTCTTGTTTACGATGAGTCCATTCGTCTTCCTCATCTTCAGCCTCTTCTTCTATTGTTTGTGCGTCTTGGTCAATGGCTTTAGCTTCGACCGCTTTTTGAGCGGGCGATAGCACGGCTGACTTGGCTTTATCTATGACGGGAGTGGATGACGCAGTGGTGCTGGAGGTCGTGCTGGGGGCGGCTGATGTGTTTTGTGAGGTGTCAGTATCGGTTTTTGCCGAAGTGGTCGTTGCCACGGTTTGGGCAGCATCAGTGGCAGCATGAACCAAGGGCATCGACAAATGAAAACTGAGTAATACAATAAAATAATAATGTGGACGTGATAAGCGCTGAAATAAGTGTTGTAGCCCACTTACAGCTTGTTTCAATAGACCCACCTGAGTGGATGCGTTGATAAAACATGTGTGCATCATAGGCATAAAATCAGTAGGCAAACGTAGCTGACATGACATTTAAATGTCCTCCGGGGTCGTGAGCGGATGCTATTTTTAGGGTGAAAAGAGAGGCTTGAGCTATAAGATGCTGTTTGACTCATATACATCGACGGCAGTTCACCTCGCATTGAGCAGACAGCTTCTAAGCTATTATAAAGATGGGCATTTGTAAAAATGATACGGCGTGAAGTCACACTAAAAGCTTTTTCTAGCCAGTTAATAGACTTGTTGCAAGGGGCTTTCATCGACTGCAAAGGCGTGGATTTTGGCTTGTTTTTCCGCTTTTTCTCAACCAATAACCCGTTATTCGTCTCAAAAAACCAAAAAAAACGCCTCAAAACCACACCTTTTCGCTACGATACCTACCCCTCGCAGCCAGTCTAATATATAAAGCTTTTGCATAAACATACGTTAATCATTAAAAACGCGCGAAAGTATATCATGTCAAATTGTAGGTTCACGCTGGTTTAATCATTGATGTTACGCAAAGGCTTTTTTTCACATTTGAAAACAGACTCAGGCGCGAAAAAACCGTCATGGTTTCACACTGGAATTTACAGAGCATGGAAAAAATATGGGTGCATTAATACTCAATCTTGTAAAGCAAGCACTAGACTTGTCCGAATTTAAACGCCGTAGCGAAAAGCAGCAGGATTGAGTGATTTTTTTCGTTCATTTGAGGCGAATAGTGATTCTATTTTACGAGAATGAACGGGGAAAACCGCTCATATCCGCTGTTTTGCAGTCGGTGTCTTAAACCCGGACAAATCTACTATACACACCATGCACATTGAATCAGGTTATTGAGCAATGTTTAAACACCTTCGGCTTAAAAACAGACTGTTACTATCATTTTTTTTCATCACTTGCGTGTCCACTTTCGCCACCACCAGTTTTGCCATTTACTATTTTTCCAACAAAATTCAGTGGCAAGCTCAACTGAATATGCGCAAACATATTCGTGTCGCACGTTTGCTCTATGACAATAAAACCGCGCAAATTCGTCAAAGTGTAGATCGCTTAGGGCACGATAATTCTCTGAGTTTAATTCTGCAATTTGTCCCGGTACCGAGCAAAATCCACAGCTATTTAACCCCGATTTTACACACCGAAGCCGTGCATCAAATTTTTGTTCTTGATTCAGACTTTATGCCGCTGGGGCAAGTCTCCAATACTCGCTTTACGGCATTACACACCGCACAAAATTTTGCACATAACCACTTATTGCAGCAGGTCAAGCAACAGCAACAGACCTTAGCCTCTATCGAAGTGATTCAAAAAGATGATCAACAATGGCTGAGTATCAGTGCTGCCAGTCCTATTTTTCCCAGTAAAAAACTCAGTGGAATGAACCAGGATAATAACCATAAACCCTTGGGCTTTGTTTTAGTCCGTTACATTCTTAATCAAGATCAAGCCTTAGTCGGCGAGATTCAAAACCTATTAGGCGTGACTGCAAGCTTTTTTCATCAACAAAAAGCCATTAGCTATCAACGCGAACCCAACACCGCCAATGATATACACGCACCCTATATTACTCCCTTGATTTATCAGGCATTAATGCAGGGAGAAGAGACCTATGAAAGCTCTACGCTACGCTTGCAAGGGGAATTGGCACAATATCAAGCCTTATATGACATTAATCAGCAAGCCGTTGCGGTGATGGGCGTGAGCACCCAAGCCAAATCCTATCTCCACACCATCTATCAAGCGACTTTCACGCTGGTGATGATTATGCTGATCTGTATCTTAGGCGCTTCTTTGCTGGGTTATTGGATGGCGCGTTCTATTTTGGGCCCTTTAGAGAAGCTATTGGAAGGGGTTAAGCGCCTGACTTCTGGGGATTTGTCTCACGAAATAGCTATTGATTTGCGCGATGAATTAGGCATGTTGGCGACGGCTTTTAACAGCATGTCACGGCAGCTCAAAGAGTTATTCAATACTTTAGAACAGCGCGTAGAAAACGCCACGCAGCGTTTGCAAAACACCTTAGCGCACTTAAGCGCCATCATTGACAACATGGCAGATGGTTTATTAGTCACCGATCAAAACGGCAAAATCATTCGTCTAAACCCCGCCTTATCTGCCATGTTTGAACATCAAATGGCGATTCAAGATCAAACTTGCACACAATTTCATCCGCATATTGCACAACTGGTGGTGAAATCGCGCCAGCACCAAAATACGGTGCATAGTGCAGAAATCGCTTTAAGCCAAGGGCGGGTCGGACATGCTGCCGTCACCGCCATCATGCACAAAGATAGCTTTGATGCGAGTGATAGCTATCAAGGCTCGAAATATATTGGTTCTGTCGTTTTGTTGCGGGATATTACGCAAGAAAAAGAAGTTGACGCGATGCTCAAAAATACCGTCGATACCTTAACCCGCACAGGCACTGCGCTATCGTCTGAAACCAATATGAACAAATTACTCGAGATGTTTGTGCAAGAAGCTCGCAATGCGTGTAGTGCTGACGGGGGCACCTTATACACACTCGATAATCAGCAATTACATTTCAAAATTGTGCAAAACGAATCCCTCGGCATTTTTATGGGCGGGACTTCTGGGCAACACATCACATTGCCCTCCTTAGAACTCGATGATCGCCGAGTAGCCGCCTATTGTGCGAATCATAAAATAGTGGTCAAAGCATTAGATATTGCTAACAATCAAGATTTCGATTTTTCAGGGGTGCGCCAATACGATGCAGAAATGGGCTACAAAACCGTAGGTATGTTAGCCGTGCCCTTACTCAATCGACAAAACCAAGCCGTAGGCGTTTTGCAACTCATCAATCCCATGAATGGCAAAACCGGCGAACATAGCCGATTTGAAAAAAATCAGATTGAAATCATCTATTCTCTCGCCAGTCAAGCCGCAGTGGCGATAGAAAATGTCACCAATCATGAAAAAATTGAGCGCAAAAATGCTGCCTTCAAACGCTTTGTTCCCACCGAATTTATCCGCCGCTTAGGCAAAGAAGAAATTGAAGAAATTGATTTAGGCGATGCCGCTCAAGCCTCTATGTCCGTGCTATTTGCAGATATTCGTACTTTTACGAGCTTGTCAGAACGCATGACACCTGAGCAAACCTTTAATTTCCTTAATGATTACCTCAAACACATCGGCCCTAACATTGTGGGTCATCAGGGCTTTATCGATAAATATATTGGCGATGCCATCATGGCCTTGTTTCCAGGGGAATGCATCAATGCCGCAGACGATGCGGTGGCTGCGGCTATCGGGATGATGAACAGTTTGGAGCACTATAATCAGACGCTTCAGCGCAATGGGGAAAAACCCGTGCATATCGGCATAGGCATTCATACCGGCCCATTAACACTCGGTACTTTAGGATTTGAAGAACGACTAGAAACCACCGTGATAGGCGATAGCGTGAACCTGGCTTCACGCATGGAAGGTTTGACCAAACAATACGGTATTCACATCGGCATTACTGAAGCGACTTATCAAGGTTTGAAAACACCACAAAGCTATTTAATCCGTGAAATTGACACCGTTCAAGTCAAAGGCAAAACCCGCCCTATCACGATTTATGATGTATTTGAAGGTGATCCACCCCCTTTACGCGAACAAAAAACCGCCGCGTTAAATACCTATCAAACGGCACTACACTTATATCAACAACGCGATTGGACGCAGGCATTGAGCATTTTTACGCAATTGCAGCAGCAGATGCCAGAGGATAAAGTAGTGCATATCTATGTTGAACGTTGTACCCAGTTATGCTCGACTCCGCCTGTGGGGGCATGGTCTGGCATTACTCAACTCACTCAAAAATAATTCGAGGTACAGATGATGTCCACTGAAGCCTTATTCACGCATGATTTGCAAGTTGAAAACTGTTTAGAAAAGCTGTGCACACAAGGGTGTCGTCAGGTGACAAAGATGATTACGCTCTTAGAAAGCGGGAAAAGCTTGCCGCACTGTCGTTTAAACCACCAGCAATATGCGCTGCTATTAGAAGAGCTCAAAAGCATTATGGCGGTTTATGATGAAACAGGTAGTTGTACCTTATAAGTATCTATGCCAACAGGAAATGATAGGCTTTTCGTTGCCATGTCCTGTGTTCGTATAAAGGCTAAGCTGTGAAAACACGCTCTTATTTAATCTGCAAAACACGCTATAGTGCCCGTTATAAATTGTCATATATAACTTCAAATTGCATGGCAGATTGACCTGCAATTTGAATATTTTGTAAGCAATTTCCCCTCTGCGCTAGTGGTTTATAAAAACCTTGACTTGATTTAATTAGTCGGTAAAGTACATGGCCTCAAACGGCTTGCCGACGGATTAAGTCACAATCCAGGCTTTTTGAAACACTACTTTTTAAGGCGCAAGCACTATGACTTTTGGCCCGCTATTTAATCAATTAGCAAATAACCCAGCCTTTCAAAATCAAACCCTGAGCGATGGGCAGTTATCTTGCCGCTATGCAGAATTACCTGCCTTATTGACCCAGATTGATGAGTTTTTCAAAACTCAAGACTTTCCCCTAGACACTTGTTTTGCTTTAAATTTTGACAATCATTTACCTGCTGCTTTAGTGCTGTTGTACTTGCTCGCCCACGAGCGCTCAGTGTTCCTGGCACCCAAGCCACAAAAGCTCGATCCCTTAAGCCTCACGCCGAATTTTTGCCATTACATCCTTAGTCTTAATACGGATAAAAAGCTTGATACGCTCGATTCATTGGCAGGCAGTCTACAATTCCAAGCCCATCCTCATTACCAAGACAAACGTCAACGTCCTATTGTTGGCGGGCGCTTATATTTAAAAACTTCGGGTAGCATGGGGGTGTCAAAAATTGTCGAGCATGAGTTCTCTGCTTTGGCAAGCAATGTGCAAAACTGCGTCGCACGTTTTCGCTTAAGCCCCGCAGACCGGGTGCTAATTCCAGTGCCTATCTTTCACATGTATGGTTTAGGGGCCGGACTACTCCCCGCATTGCTGGCTGGTGCTCATATAGAACTACTGGATAAAACCAATATCTTAAAATACATCCAGGTTGAAAAACGTTTTAATCCCAGCGCCGCCTTTTTAACCCCAACGTTATGCACCATGTTGTTACAGGGTAAGCGCTCAGATAGGGCTTACCGTTTAGTGGTCAGTGCTGGAGATAAGCTTAAACCCGAAGTCTTTAAAGACTTTGCAAAACGCTTTGGCGGCTTAGTCAATTTATACGGCAGCACCGAATTAGGTGCGCTGATGACTTCAGATTTAGATGATGAGATTGACACTCGTGCCGCCTACGCGGGTAAACCCATGCCTGGTGTCAAGCTCAAACTAGACTCCGTGGATCAAAACCTAGGCAATGCCGAAGGTGTTGGTGAATTAAATCTACAATACGCCCATAGTTTCAGCCAATATGTAGATGCAACAGGAGCCACCTTAGTCACTCGCCATCCTACCGACTGGTTTGCTACGGGTGATTTAGCCCGCCAACATGACAGCGGCTATGTTGAATTATTAGGCCGTAGCGGACTCAGCGTGAATCGGCGAGGCTATTTAGTGATGTTTAGTGATGTTGAGCAACGAGTAGAAAGTTTAGAAGCGGTAGAAAAAGCTGTGCTGAGCAGCAGCCAAGAAGATACTCAACAAGGACAACGCCTAATACTGTTTTGTCTAGTGCCTAATGCGAATCTATCTGCTGAAGATATTCGCCAAACCTGTTTTGAAAAACTACCTAATTATGCGGTGCCTGATGAAGTGCGCGTATTCACTGAATTCCCATTGCTACCGAGTGGCAAAGTGGACAGACGTACTTTATCAGAGCAAGTATAAATTGGGTTTTAATTGATTTTTTGTGTATTTAATTTAAGAGGACTGTGCGATGAGTGAAGCAATCACTGAACAACTGAAAGACATTATTGCCGATAAATTGGATGTTAATATTCAGCGTGCTGAAATTGACTCAGACATTTCTTTAATGGAAGATGGTTTGGGCTTAGATTCAATTGCTATTATGGAATTTATTAGTTTGATTGAAGGGCAATTTAGTTTTAAGTTTGATGAAGATGAATTAAACATGGATGGTTTTCGTGATTTACAGACTGTGACTGAATTAGTAGCGTCTAAAGTAAACTAAACCTTTAAGAATCACTTAAGTGCAGTGCAATTTTAATTTGAGAGGTAGTGTAGGATGATTAATACTCGTAAAGAAAATCCTTATTGGACGCCTTCACGCAAAGGCTTTATTACTAATTACCCAAACTTCCAACACTGGAAAAAAATGGATGCATCTGCCGTTTCTGGCGGACAAAGTACTCCACTCAATATCTATCTACATACCCCTTTCTGTGCTCAACGTTGCTCTTATTGCTACTACCGCGTTATTAGCGATGGTCGTCGTGATGAAATGCAAAATTATGTTGATGCACTGTGTAAAGAAATTGAAGTCGCAGCCGATCATTTCGATTTAGCCTCCCGTCCTGTGCGTTCTATCTATTTTGGCGGTGGTACACCCACTTTATTGACCCCAGCTAATTTAGAACAAGTCACGGCAGCGGTACATAAACATTTGAATGTTAGTAGTGATGTGGAATATACCGTAGAAGGCGAGCCTGTCACTATGACAGAGAAAAAGGCTAAAGCTTTACAAGAGCTTGGCGTTAATCGCATCAGCATGGGTGTACAATCACTGTCTGATGAGATCATTAAATTATCTAACCGTCAAGATACACAAGCTAAAGTATTGCGCGCCATTGAATTTGCTCGTAACACCGGTGCAGTGGTCAATATTGATTTGATGAGTGGTTTAGCCGGAGAAACCGCCGATAGTTGGAAATATAGTGTTGATAAAGCCTTAGAAACAGGCGTTGAAAGTATCACGGTTTATAAAATGGAAGTGTACACCAACACTCAATACTACAAAGACCTGCGAACCAATAGCATTGTCTTACCCACTGATGAAGAAGAACTTAAGTTCATGCAATATGCTTTAGATAAATTTGAAGAAACCAACTATAAACCTTGGAGTTTCTTTACCTTTACTAAAGATGGTGGCAGTCATAATCATGTTCACGCACCGAGCATTTGGAGTGGTGAAGATGTTTATTGTTTTGGTGCTTCAGCCTTTGGTCGCATGGGTAATCACTTATTCCAAAATACCAATGATGTGGATAAATACATAGAAACTGTCAATTCAGGCAACGTGCCGATTAATCGTGGGCATTATATGACTTCACTGGATAAAATGATCCGTGATATCGTGATGGGATTAAAACTGGTCAAATTAGACTTAAAAGTATTCCGTGAACGTCATGGTTTTGCATTAGACAAAATCTGTGCGGCTACGCTTGAAAATCTTAAATCAGAAGGTTTCTTGACGATTGAAGATGAAGTCATGACCTTGACTCAAAAAGGGATGTTGCATGGCGATTATGTAGGTAAGAGCTTAGGCGGTTATTTAGCTGATTTTTATTAAGCCCGCCTGATCTAATACCACTCGCCCATAATGCGGTGAGTGGTATTCAACAACCCCTATTGATTTACCTCCTACTACATAAAAAAAACAATGCTCATTTCTCATTCTCACCGGTTTATTTTTATTCATGTAGCTAAGGTTGCAGGACTTAGTATACGCGCAGCTATACAAGATTACGTTGAAGAGCCTGAGCATTTCAAAACCCGGCGACCTCCTAAGACCATCAAAGGTCAGCCCAATGTGATGTACACCTTATGGGATGCCATGCTCACCCATGCCACCGCTCAAGAAACAGTTAAACAACTCCCCTCTGATGTTTTCCAAAAATTCTATAAATTTGCTTTTGTCAGGAACCCCTGGGATTGGCAAGTATCCATGTATCATTTTTTGTTAAAAGAAACCACTAATCCAAAGTATAAAACCATTAAAGCCTTATCCGGTTTTGATGAGTATTTAGAATGGGTGATGGCGACTCGTAATCCTTATCCTAAAGGTGCGACTAAATTACAAAAAGATATGTTGGTGGATGAAAATGGCGAGTTTTTAGTGGATTATATTGGGCGATTTGAAACCCTCTCTGATGACTTTAATCAGGTCTGTCAGCATTTGACATTGGAAGCGTCTTTACCTGTACTCAATACTTCCAAGCATAAACGCTACACGGATTACTATAATGATACTACGCGCCAATTAGTGGCGGATTATTATCGTGATGATATTGAATTATTCGGTTATCACTTTGAAGGTTTTGATCCCAACTTTCGCTTGAAAGGACAAATGGCATGAGTTTATATGATGTTGAATTGCGTCCTGACCTGCATGATTCTTTAGAAAAAAGTCAAATTGATTTAGCCAAGCTCAGTGGTTTTCAGCGTATTTTAATGACCACCGATGGTACCTTGACAGAAATCCTTGAAGCTTATGTATTTGAGCGTATTCAAGTGACAAAATTATCCGAAGAATTGATTACCTTATCTGAAGAACTCACCGCCATGAAAGTACCTGCAGGTACTGAAACCATTCAACGTAAAATTTTGTTACATGGTGGCAATACGGGACGCAACTGGTTGTATGCCGAATCAGTCATTGTGCCTTTGCGCTTAGAACCTGAATTTCGTGATGGCTTGCTAAAATCCCGCACGCCTATTGGGAAATTATGGTTAAAATATAAGGTTGAGACTTTTAAGGAAATTATTGCCACTGCACGGGAACAGGCAGGTAGTTTGGCTGATTATTTCAAAATCCGTAGCACGGATTATTTGCTATGCCGCACTTATTTAGTAATCACTCACCGTATGCCTGTGATGATGATTACCGAAAAATTCCCGGAAAACCATTTTAATTAAACCTACATTTAGGAGATTGTTTTATGTACCGCACACAAGCTATCGCATTGTCTATCGCTATTGCGTTAGGCACGCATTTTCCTGTTGCGACCAGCGCAGCAGAAGCGCCCGCCCAAGAACCTACAGCCACTTTAACCAGTGCCGATGCTCCTTTAGGCTTATTCAAAGTCATGCGTATCACTTTAGATAATGCTCCCAAACTTAAACTGCAACGTATGAAAGTCGATGCAGCTAGTGCTCAAGAACAAATGGCTGGTGGTAGTTTTGATATTAATACGACTGTTGTTGCAGGCTATCAAAACACCGGGCAAACAAACTGGGTCTTAGATGAATTAACACCTGAGCATAGAGCACCGTTCCCTGCTGTTTGGCCTAACCATGATACCCGCAATAAAGATATACCTTATTTGGTAATGGGAGCTGGGAAAAAATTTCGTACTGGGATTTCAACTGATTTGTCTGTGACCATGCAACGCATTGATGATCGCCAAACCATTCCTCGTATGCCTCCAACAGTCACTAGCAATACCACACAGGTTAAATTTAGCGTCAAAATTCCATTACTCAAAGGTGCGGGTAGAGTATCTGCGGCTGCTCAAGAAACCACTGCACGTTTGAACCGTCAGGCCAGTGTGTCTTCTTTGCAGCATTCTTTAACCGCCATTATGCTGGATTCCATTAAAGCCTATTGGGATTACAAACGTTCTACAGTATATCTCAAGCAAGTTAAAAAGGCTTTAGACCGCGTAGATGGTTGGGTCGATCAAGTGGGTTCTTCTAATGCTAACCTCCAAGCGTACTTAGAAAATACCAAAGGTAAATTGACTGATGCACAACAAGACTTAGAAGAAAAACGTATTGCTCTAGCCCAAGCGATGGGTATTCCTGCCAGCGAAACCGCTAAAATGGGTACACCTGTCACAGACATCCCACTGGATTGGGACAATGTTTTAGCGTCTTTTGATAAAGAAGCATTAGGTAAAGCTTGGCAAGAAGTGGCTATCGCTAATCGTTTAGATTTAAAAGCTGCAAAACTTCAGTTAGAAGCTGCTGGCGTACAACAAGCTAAAGCTCGCAAAGATCGCCTGCCACGCTTGAACTTAGATTTAAGTATCGGTTATGCAGGTTTTAAACATTATAATGCGGCCAGCGATTTCTTTGGTTCATTCAATAGCAATATTCCTCGTACTGATAATGCAGCCAGCCTGACCTTTGCTTATCCTATTGGTAATAACACGGCTGAAGGCGTGTATGCTTTAAGAAATGTCGGTTATCAACAAGCATTGATCGGTCATAATGAAGCACAGCGTGGCGTGCGTTTGAGCATTGGTCGCAGCGTATCTAACGTCTATGGTCGTTTACAGAAAACCGTGCAAATGAACAAAACAGTCTCTTCTTATGAAGAAGCAGTGAAAGGTATGCAAGGTGATAGCAAATACATTGGCAGCCGTAATGGTTTAGCAACATTGATTGACACTGAAGAAAAGTTCTTAACTTCAGTAGAAGACTTTTCTTTTGCCGTGGTCGATTTAGCTAAAGCCATTGCTGAAACTCGTTTCAATACCGGCACATTAATTACTGTTTCAGAAGATATTGATGCAGAAGCCGATGTCAAAATGGAGCAAATTATTTCTTTGCCTAATATGTAAAAATGATTAAAACATTATCTTTAGAGCCTATACGAAGATGGGGGAGCGAAGCGAAAATTCGCCATTTTGAGGCAGGTTTTTCGATTTTTTAAGGCGAATAGCGGGCTATTTAACGAAAAAAAGCGGAAAACCTGACCAAAAGGGCGGGTTTGCAGCCGATTATCCCATTTTCGTATAGGCTCTTAATGTTTTCATCAAAAAAAGGGGCGGTTTGAAGATGATTTCAAACCGCCCCTTTTTTATGCGGCTCTTGCTGTACTTTTTTGCGTGAGCAAGTATTGTTGCCATAAATTATAAGCGCCCAGCACACCCAATAAATGCAAGCGATGCGTTGGTAATGCGTGCTTGAATAAATACTCAACCCCCTGTTGTGTATCTGCCTCGCTCATGCCCACTTGATGCAAAGAATGTTGTAAAGCACTGGTATCCTCGGCGAGATAATCTAAACAACGGCTGTTATCAATATAATGACACCATCCTCCCAAGCACGTATGTCCCAATAAATGCGTGGTCGCATTATCGCTCCAAGTCTGTCGGCTATTATCCCAATTCACCGTGCTTAATGACGGGCTGAGTTTAGCAATGGCCTGCTGATAAAACTTGCCATTCAAGCGTTGCGACATCGGTAAACCCGATAAAGTAGTTAATACATCTTCATCCAGAAAAGGATGAGAGCAAGCATAGTCCCGGATCAAAAGCTGTTGTTCAGCCACGGCTTGTCGCCGCACTCGTTCCCCCAAATAAATCGCTTCCAAATAATGGCTAGCATCTTCAGCGCGTGTTTGATACACGCTAAGACGTAAATCCATTCGTTCGTGCAAATAGGTCTGCAAACGCGGAAATGCCTTTAAAAACGGCTGCAATAATGGACTAAAACGTTCAATCGCATATTGTTGGGTATTTTTGAGTAAATTCGGCTTAAAGCTATGTAAACCTAGCAAGCTAGACATGCCCTTATCCGGCAATGCATGATGGAATAATTCAGAACCCGTGCTGGTCAACAACGTCGCACCACGAGTACGGGCGACCAAATCAGAACACACTAAGGGATGAGGATGATGAAGCGGTACTTCTCCTCCACCTAATTGTGCAGTGAAGGCGTGCGCACTATAAAACTGCTGATCATCCAGCGTACCCATATGCAGTTCCGCACCCACTGCTTCAGCCATCGCTTGTGCGATATTAAGCTGCATACTGCCGGGTAAACCATAGCTCAGCAAACGCGGTCGATGCCCTGTGGCATGTGCTGCGGCCATTAATAAACGCGCATCAGGATTGCCATGAATCGGAATCAACGCATCAGGATCGCGCCGCATACGTTTGTCTACAGCCGCCACAATCGCGTCCAAAGCTTGTTCTTCAGTGCTACTTTGACGGGGCAAATAATACGGAGATTCATGCCTGAGTTGAAAACCGCCTTCCGCATTGATATGACACACACTGCCTGCATGTAAATGCTTCACATCCTGCAAACCACTATGCTCGCCAAGCAATTGTCCATAAGCCAGTAAATCGAGCAAGGCTACGTCATCACTCTCCGCTTCATCACCCAACAATTGCGACAAAGCAAAAGTGTCACTGGCGATATAGCTGGCTTGTGCTTGATGCGCTAATAAAATGGGAAACAAGCCGAGGCGATCAACGGCTAAAGTGAGGTGATGTGTAGGGCGATGATAATGTATCCAACTCCGCCCAAAGACGGCATGTCCATGTCCAGCGAGATTGGCTTTGACCAGGGTTTGAGGGTTTAAAGCATAAGCAGGATCACCCCATTCAAGCACCACATCAGTATCTGATTGCCAAATTTGACCTTCAGGTAATAACAGACGACGCAACTGATGTGAAAAGCCTCGAATTCTGGCAAAGGTATTGAGGTGACGGTTTGCGCTGGCATTGCGATGGTGAAAAGCGGCTTGCATAACGGCCATGATAATCCCTTGATTATTATGATATAAAAAAGAATTTTTGAGTAAAATTCCAGGCAGGGCGCACCACAAACCAGGGTAAAGCAATAAGCATACCGCATAAAAAAACCGCCTTATCAGCGGTTTTTTTATATTCCTAAAATGTTTTCTACTGATACCTCAAAACCAGCCCCAGCAGGGCGATATTTATATAGCCAGAGCAATGCCTCCCGTTAAAAAGAATACTTTTTTCGCCGTCTCAAATAATCAATATTTTGATGCAAAGGTGGTGTATTTTGCAGTGGTTTGCGATGAGTTCGTGTACAGGCCAGATGGCGAAGTCTTGGTGAATGGATTCAGCCGTAAGTCCTGTGAAATTGTCCAGATTAAGGCGTGTTTTGAAAACACTGTAGAAAGTGTCAATACTCCAACGTAGCCCGTATATATAGCAAAATTATATCAGTTGTTAAGACTGCTAGTCCTTGAAGGACTGGCAGTCTTGGGTTTGGCTCTATCGCAAGCCTATAAATGATGTACTTTAGCTATATAGCGAAATGAACTCAGTTGTACGACTCAAGCTATCCGCTTTAAAAGGCCACGCAAACGGCGCAAGAGGCGTAAAAGAAAGTTAGCGTTTCCAAACGATGTTTAACTCGTACCCATGCGCCGCATCACTGCCATTCAGTGAAGCCCAAAGGGGTGTCATCTCTAGCCTAGGGCAACGCCCTAGGTTAAACGGAGAGAAGAGACCCAGCCCTGAAAGGGCGACATAAAACGCCATGCCGCCTTGTATTGCGTCCTTTCAGGGCTGGGTGGGTATCATCGACCACACCCAGGGCGTTGCCCTGGGCTATATAGAGGCTGCCCCGTTGGGGCTAAAAACCCTTCACTTAAATGTCAGTGACCCTACTGGGTGGCATCACTATAGAGACAATAAATCAGTGATACGATAGACCTGCCAGGTCTTAACCACTATGCTCAAGTACAACTGAAATATTATCTCTATATCAGCAACAGCCGCTTTAGCAACAACACAGTCTCTATTCTTTCTACTCTTGGTGCTTATGCCAGCCCTGTCAAGGTGAACAATCTACTGTAAAATAAGGATTATTTTTATAATCAACAGAATGATGAGGAGTATACAGTTATTTTTAGCCCAATTTTGCAGTTGTTAGGGAGAAAAATCCAGTCACTGTGATGGTTCAAGGCTTATTAGAGCGTCTATTACATGTAGAAAAAATATCGTCCTCATAAATATTATCCAGATATGTCACCGAAAATTTTTACGGTATATCGCACATCTATAATTCAAGCTTGTCCGGTTATCATTTATCGGGACGATAGAGTTATGGTTTGAAAACATCAGTGAAGTTCAATAGACAAAAAAATATTATTTTCATCACTGGTGGCTATTATGTTGGAAGTTGTTTGCCGTGTTAGAAAAAATGTATATTCAGTCTCTCTAAATTCAAACATAGATGCGGGCCGCCAAGCAGTGCATGACAAGCTATACAATGTAGAGCTAAACACCAGCCAAGAAATTGTTAGATATATAGCAAAAGAATCAGAAGACATTATTCGTGAAATAAAGGGAACTCAACCTGGATGACTACCAGGGTTTAGAGTGAAGTTCTTAGATGGACACTGTATTAAAGCAACAGAGCATAGACTTCAAGTTTTAAGAGACACTAAAGCGGGTGTATGAC
>JADGEH010000070.1 GCA_016744475.1 Thiotrichales bacterium
CGGACGTGTCGGGGCACCAGAATAGCGTCTCGCGCCAACTTAAGAAGTTCTAAGGGCAAGGAAGCCCGTGAACACCTCTTAAACGATGCGAGACACGTTCTATTTGTTGAGAAAAAGCGGAAAACCTGACCAAAAGGGCGGGTTTGCAGCCGATTATCCCATTTTCGTATAGGCTCTAAACCATTCATGGCCTCAAGCTCAGCGTTTTCCTGAGCCTATTTCCAGACACAGAAACGGACTTATGCCTTCTTCGGATTTTTTCCCACAACGCATTGTGGTGCTGTTAGTCGATGATCAACTTGTCATTTTTGAAGCGCTTAAACAATTGTTAGCACAAGAAGAAGACTTTGAATTGCACTATTGCAATGATCCGGCTGAAGCCATTCCTTTGGCTAATCGGGTGATGCCCACGATTATTTTGCAAGATTTAGTCATGCCCGAATTGGATGGGCTGGTGTTAGTGCGTTATTTTCGTGCTAATACGGCGACGCATCATGTGCCTTTGATCGTGTTATCCAGCAAAGAAGAAGCGGATATTAAGGCTGAAGCTTTTGCGGCTGGGGCGAATGATTACATGGTGAAGTTGCCGGATCGGCTGGAAGTCATTGCGCGTTTGCGCTATCACGCACAGGCTTATATTCATTTTTTAGAAAGAAATGCGGCGGCTCGTGAATTAGAAGCGGCGAATGCGCAAATTACTGCGCTGAATGAAAAGCTGACTTCAGAAAACTTGCGGATGCGCACTGAGCTTGAAGTATCACAGCATTTGCAGCAAATGTTGTTGCCAGATTCCGCAGATACTTGCGCCATTCAAGGATTGGACATTGCGTGTTTTATGCAGCCCGCCGATGAAGTGGGCGGCGATTATTACGATGTGATTCCGCATGAAACAGGCGCTTTTATTGGTATTGGCGATGTGACTGGGCATGGCTTAGAAAGCGGTGTGTTAGCGATGATGGCGCAAATGGGCGTGAGAACTTTATTAGCGACGCAACAGACTCAAGCACAGCCTTTTTTCCAAGCCTTAAATACAGCGCTGTATAGCAATATACAGCGCATGAAAAGCCATAAAAATATGAGCCTGTCGTTACTAAACTACAGTCATAATACCTTAGAGATCAGTGGTCAGCATGAATCTGTATTGCTCTTGCATGAGGGGGAGTTACAGGTGATTGATACGGATGAGTTGGGATTTTTTGTGGGCTTTATGCAAGATATTTCACTTTATATCCACTCTCATCAAATCCCCTTTACGGCGGGCGATACGGTGGTGTTATACAGTGATGGCATTGTTGAAGCAGAGAATCCGGCACGCGAAGAATATGGTCTGTCGCGTTTGTGTGAATTGCTGCGCCAACATGGGCAAAAATCAGCCGCTGCCCTGCAATCGGTTATTCTTAAGGATGTGCGCCAGCATATTGATCACCAGACACTATTTGATGACATGACTTTGTTAGTTTTAAAACGGCGCTAAACGGGAGACGCCACCATGGTTCCACACATTTTTGGGGATTTTATCCCTCCACCTGAAAAACAATCCGAATACCTACAAATTGGTTTTTCCCCCAGTTCTATTCCCCTGAAACAACGCTGGCGTAATAATGGCCTGTCAGCCGACTTTTTAGCGGATTATTTAAGTTCTTTTTATCCTATCGACGAGACCGATGCTGCCTTGCAATATCATCAGGATTTACGGGCTTCAGTCAGCCATATTGCCAATGAACTGATGGAAAATGCGATGAAATATAGCCATGAATTTTCGGGGCAGTCGATTTTGTTGGAATTACATTTACACCCTGATGCTTTATCCATTTATGTCACTAATGGCGTATCCCCGGATGGGCTGGCTCGCTTTCAAAGCTTTATTCAACGCTTATTAAATGACGATCCACAGGTTTTATATCTACAATTGATAGAAGCCTCTAGTCTTGATGCCAGTTTGGAAACGTCAGGATTAGGACTGTTAAGCATTATGGATGATTACCAAGCCGATTTAGGTTGGAAATTTAGTGCTTTGGATGACGATAAAATACAAGTCACAACCATGGCTCGACTGCCTGTGGCAGTGCCTCATTAATCCCACATAAACGCGCTAAACGTATGAAAATTCAAGGTGATGGTTACAGCATTGAGTATGATGCCAAGCACTCAACAGTGCATTTATGTGGCATTATGCGCCTCAAAAATGAAGCCTATGCACCGTTAGCGGAATTACTCGATCAACTCTTGCAGCAACACCTGAGCAACATCACCTTAAATCTGCGCCAGCTTAAAGCTTTAAATAGTTCGGGCATTACTCTTTTAGCGAAATTCATCGCCCAACTGAATCGCCAAAAAAATACCCAATTAATGATCTGTGCAGCCCCACACAGTGCTTGGCAGAAAAAATCTCTAGGCAATTTTCAACGCCTGATGCCCGATTTACACACCAGTTATCAGCAGGAAACAGCAATGGAAGTCAAAGGAGAAGATTTCAGTCTGGTGTATCACACCGACACCGGGGATATTCAATATCAAGGTATTGTGCGTTTACATGGCAATGAATACAGTCCTATAGAGCATCTATTCGAGCAAGTATTAAAAGACGCACCGACTCACATTACTTTGGATGTGCGAGCATTACAGGCATTAAATAGCTCTGGCATTACCACGCTCGCACGCTTTGTAGCCAATCTACGCAAACAAGGGAGCAGTTCTTTATGTATCCAAGGCAGCAGTCATATTAGTTGGCAGAAGAAATCCGTCAAAAATTTTCAACGCCTGATGCCTGATATTTTATTTGAATGGGATACCGCACACTAATGCAACATCCTGAACTTGACGCTTTATTGCAAGAGTTAGTGGACTTACGCAGCCAAGTGAAACGCTTGGAAAGCGAAAAATCAGAATTAGAAGTCATTTTAGAGATGTCTAATGAACATTCTGATGCAGTAGAAGAAGGTTTACGTCAACAAACCGAAGACTTATCAGAAGAAAAAGCTGCACTTGAAGTGATTTTAGAAATGAGCAATGAGCATTCTGATGCTTTAGAGTGTGAACTGCGTGCTCGTGCTGATGCTGCTGTACGCAATAATGAAAAAAAGCTCCAACAATTTCTTGAAGCCGTGCCTATTGGCATTTTTGTTCTGGACGCTAAAGGTCAACCTTATTATCTCAATCAAACTGGACAAAACATACTCGGTATTGATGAACCTGAAAAAGCGCTGAATATACTTGATATGTTACGCAGTCAGTATATTTTCAAACAAGGCACCGAAGACGTTTACCCCTTTGAACAACGTCCTTCCATTTTGGCACTGGAGGGGCAACATGTGAAACTTGATGATTTTGAACTGCGTTATCACAATAAATGCGTGCCCTTAGAAGTATTTGCCAGCCCTATTTTCAATGAAGATGATGATATTGTTTACGCCATTGCCACCTTCCAAGACATTACTCATCGCAAAAAAACTGAAGCTTTGCTGCATGATTATAATTGCACTTTGCAAAGTGCAATTGAAGATAAAACACAGGCTTTACAGCAAGCTAAAGAACATGCTGAAGCCGCTAATCAAGCTAAAAGTGAATTCCTTGCCAACATCAGTCATGAAATTAGAACCCCTCTCAATGCTATCTTAGGTTTTTCGGACATTCTCAGTAATTTCATTAAATCCGAACAACAACAAGAATACCTTCATGCCATTCAAACCAGCGGTAAATCTCTGCTGCAATTGATTAATGACATTTTAGATTTATCTAAAGTAGAAGCAGGTAAACTTAAACTTGAATATAATGTCGTTAATCCTCATCAAATTTTTGATGATATGTCGCAAATTTTTTTCCAAAAAATCATTTCCAAAGGTTTGGAACTACAACTCGATATTGCCCCTGATTTACCCTCACTATTGTACTTAGATGAAACTCGCTTACGCCAAATTTTGCTTAATTTAGTCGGTAATGCAGTGAAGTTTACCGAACAAGGTTTTATTCGCCTTAAGGTTCATTTCAAACCACTGGATGAAGAACATATTGTTTTACATATGGATGTGCAAGATACCGGCATTGGTATTCCTGAAGATCAACAAGATAGTGTTTTTGGTGCCTTTGAGCAACAAGCAGGGCAAAGCCATGATCGTTATGGTGGAACAGGATTGGGCTTGACCATTACTCGTCGTTTAACAGAAATGATGGAAGGCGATATTCAATTGCATAGTCAATTAGGTCTGGGCAGCACTTTTAGTGTCATTCTGCATCAAGTGAAAATAGCGCAAACCATTGAACCGATTATTAATAAAGAACCTGCGCAACTTAATTTAGAAGGCTTACGTTTCACCCCGGCTACTTTATTATTGGTCGATGACCATACCTACAACCGCCGTTTAATTCGAGAATATCTGGAGCCTTATGGATTAAGCTTTAGCGAGGTTGAAAATGGTCAAGAGGCTTTAGTAGAATTAGAGAAAAATCAATCTGAGCAGTGTTTACCTCAAGCCATTTTAATGGATATTAAAATGCCTATTCTTGATGGTGATATTGCGACTGAAAAAATTAAAGCTCAACCAGCTACAGCTCATATTCCAGTGATTGCTGTGACCGCTTTAACGGTTAAAGAACGCGAAGAAAAAGTGCGTGTATTGTGCGATGCCTATTTACCACGTCCTTTTAATCGTCAAGAACTCTGTCAAACAATATTGCCATTTTTAGATCACTATTGGCTACCAGAAACCCCTACGCCCACGCCGCCCGTATTACCGCAAAACCATGAAATGCCAGCAGCCTTATTGAAATTTTTACAAACATCGGGGTTTTCTGCATGGCGTAGAATCAACCATACTTCCTCCATTAATGAATTTGAAGCCTTTGCCGAAAACATTTTAAAACAAGCTCAAGAACACCAGTATATTCCTTTGCAAAGCTGGGCGGAAGAACTTCTAGGACAAGCACGTATGTTCAATATGGATGCTCTATTTTTATCCATAGAAAAATTTAAACAATTTTTGCAAAAAACTGAATAAACCGATAAAAAACCTTTTATATCACCCCTGCTATTCCCCTTATTAATAAAATTTATCCCGTCTAGCTTATTATCCCTGTTGAAATGAACCGGTGCTCAGCCTTATTCCCTCTCCACTTGAAGCAAGCCTTTACGCCTCAGTTGTCAAGCACAAAAAAAACTTTCTGCACAACATCAGGTATTTTCTTTCAGCGAAATCGCCTAAACTGTTGCCGCTTCACCAATCCATTCGTTGATTAAGACAAGGAAAGTTTCATGATCCGTAGTATGACCGCATTTGCGCGTAGCACAGCCCAGACGGAATGGGGCGATGTGTGTTGGGAATTACGCTCGGTTAATCACCGTTATCTGGAAATCAGTACCCGTTTGCCAGAGGAGTTGCGCCAATTAGAAGCGCCTATACGGGAACGTATTTCTAAAGCGTTACAACGTGGCAAAATTGATTGTAATCTGCGTTTTCAATCCGATAGCCATGCTCACTTTGAACTGAATACCTCACTGGTACAACAATTATTGGCTCTGGCTGAGCAAGTCAATCAAACCCGCCAACAGCAAGATGAGATACCGACCATAGAATTATTGCGCTGGCCCGGCGTGATGGAAGCGACCCCACCTGACTTTGAAGCTTTATCTAAAATTTTATTGCAGACATTGGATGAAGCGATAGAACAATTATTAGCTTATCGCCAAAGAGAAGGGGAGCAAATCAAACAATTGTTAGAACAACGATGTCAAGCGATTGCTAAAGAAGTTTCTACGGTACGAGAAGAACTCCCCGGTATTTTGCAAAGCCAGCGTGAGCGCTTAAAATCCCGCTTACACGAGTTAGAGCAAAACCTAAATATGGAACGCCTAGAGCAAGAAATGGTCTTTATGGCGCAGAAAATGGATGTCGCTGAAGAATTGGAACGCATAGAAGCGCATTTATTAGAAGTCAATCAAGCTTTGAAAGAAGACAAACCAACGGGTCGCCGTTTAGATTTCTTGATGCAAGAACTTAATCGCGAAGCCAATACTTTAGGTTCTAAATCTATTCATACTCGTACATCAATGGCTTCAGTGAATTTGAAAGTGTTAATTGAACAGATGCGCGAACAAATTCAAAATGTTGAATAATACTGTTACAGGGTCTGTGTTTAATCGATGTGTTTAGGGTTAAACCTTTTCTTGAGAACATTCAGCGCAGCAATCCGTCGATTTTAGGAGTCCACCGTGGTTAATTACGGCCAGTACGTGAAAGAGCATTTGATCCAACCCATGCGGGATTTTTATCGTACCCAACGAGTACAAGCTCACGTTAAAAAGCTACAACCCGAAATGAAGCTTGATTATTTCAAGCGGGTCTTTACTGACAAGCTCATGCATCAACAAGTGCGTCTGCCAGAACAAGCCACAGAAAATGATCATTACATGGCTTTATCGTATGCCATTCGTGAACATCTGATTAATCGTTGGTTGGCATCGCTGGACACGTATCAGGAAAAAGATGTCCGCATGGTGTGTTATTTTTCCGCTGAATTTTTAATTGGACGACAACTCGGACAAAACCTGTTGCACTCAGATTGTTGGGAGACGGTGCAAACAGGGCTGGAAGAGCTGGGTTTAGATGTGTACGACATCTTGGCTTGGGAAGCCGATCCGGGTTTGGGTAACGGCGGTTTAGGACGACTGGCGGCTTGTTATCTGGATTCTCTAGCCACGCTGGATATTCCTTCCATCGGCTACGGGATTCGCTATGAGTTTGGCATTTTCGAGCAACTGATTAAAAATGGCTGGCAAATGGAACGCCCTGATTATTGGCTGCAATTGGGCAATCCCTGGGAAATTCCGCGCCCGGATTATCGCGTTGAAGTGAAATTGGGCGGGCGCACGGCGTTTTATATTGATGAACAAGGCTGGCAGCGCGTGCGTTGGATGCCGGATCGCACCGTGCTAGGTACGCCTTACGATACTTTAATTCCTGGCTATGGCAGCAGCACCGTGGGCACCTTGCGTTTGTGGATGGCTAAAGCCAGTCAAGCCTTTAATTTTCAATTATTTAACGACGGTGATTACACGAGAGCCGTGGCGGATAAAACCTACTCTGAAAACATCACTAAAGTGTTGTATCCCAATGATAAAACCCCGCAAGGGCAGGAATTACGTCTCACGCAGCAATACTTTTTTGTGTCTTGTTCATTGCAAGATATGATTCGTATTCATTTGAATAAGAATGGGGATTTATCTAATTTCCACGAAAAAATGACCGTTCAACTCAATGATACTCATCCCGCTATTGGAGTGGCAGAACTCATGCGTTTGTTAATGGATGAGCATTTCATGAGCTGGGAAAAAGCGTGGCATATCACTATTAATACTTTTGCTTACACCAACCATACCCTCTTGCCCGAAGCTTTAGAACGTTGGCCTGTGCGTTTGTTTATTCATTTGCTGCCGCGTCATTTGGAAATTATTTACGAAATCAATCGACGTTTTCTACTCGAAGTACAAACCCGCTACCCTGATGATCCCAGTCTTTTAGGGCGTTTATCTTTGATTGAAGAATGGCCTGAAAAACAAGTACGTATGGCTCATTTAGCCTGTGTTGGTAGTTATGCTATTAATGGAGTCGCCGCGATTCATACCGAATTGTTGAAAAAAGATGTGCTGCGTGATTTTCATTATATGTGGCCTGAGAAATTCACCAATAAAACCAATGGGGTGACTCCACGTCGTTGGATGTTATTGAGCAATCCCAAGTTATCGAATTTAATCACCGATACCATAGGCCCTCATTGGGTGACTGATTTAGCTCAACTGCGCAAGCTCGAAGCTTATGTGGATGATGCTTCTTTTTGTTCAGCTTGGCATTCCATTAAGCAAGATAATAAACAAGACTTAGCCGAATGCATTTTACGCAGCCACGGTGTGGAAATGAATCCTGAAGCCTTGTTTGATGTACAAGTAAAACGCTTGCATGAATACAAACGCCAGTTGCTTAAAGTGCTACATATTATCGCTTTATATAGAGAAATAAAAGAAAACCCGCAGGTGGATAGAACACCACAGGCTTTTTTATTCGGTGCGAAAGCCGCTCCGGGCTATCACATGGCTAAGCTCATTATTAAGCTGATTAACTCTGTGGCTGATGTGATTAATAATGACCCTGTGGCTAATCGCTATTTAAACGTGTTTTTCCTGCCTAATTTCAATGTTTCTGCGGGAGAAAAAATTTATCCTGCCGCTGATTTATCGGAGCAAATATCTTTAGCGGGTAAAGAAGCCTCTGGTACCGGCAATATGAAGTTTGCTATGAATGGTGCATTAACTATCGGCACTTTAGATGGTGCCAATATTGAAATGCTTGAGCATGTAGGCGAAGATAATATGTTTATTTTTGGCCTTAATGTCGATGAAGTGAAAGCGTTACAAGCCCGTGGTTATAATCCTCGTGATTATTACAATAACAATGAAACTTTGCGCAATGTATTAAATGATATTGCTTTTGGTTTCTTTTCTCCCGACGAGCCGACTTTATTTCAACCCATTGTCGATAGCTTATTAACTCAAGATGAATACTTATTATTAGCAGACTTCCAATCCTATTTAGACTGTCATGCTCGTATACTTGAAGCTTATCAAGACCAAACTCGCTGGACACGCATGTCGATCTTAAACACCGCAAGAATGGGTTTCTTTTCATCGGATCGGAGCATTCAAGAGTATTGCCGAGACATATGGAAGGTAGAACCAGTACCTGTAGACTGCGAGCTGCCCGCCGCACTTGAAGGAAGCTAACTGACGTGGATTTACTCACCCTGGCTTTATTTATCCTGGGTTTTGTGTTCTTAACCTATGGCGCTGATGTGCTGGTGCAAGGCGCGGCAAAACTCGCCATTGGCTTAGGCATGACACCCTTGTTGGTGGGATTAACCGTGGTCGCTTTTGGTACCAGTGCGCCTGAATTGGCGATTAGTTTGCAATCTGCTTTTAAGGGACAGCCTGATATTGCCTTGGGTAATGTGGTTGGCAGCAATATCGCTAATGTCTTGTTAATTCTAGGTATTGCCGCCTTGGTAACGCCGCTTACCATCTCCCGAAAAATGATTCGCATCGACATTCCACTAATGATAGCGGTGTCTTTGGTCTTTTTCCTATTGGCTTTGGATGGACATATTGCGCGTTGGGAAGGCGGGCTTATGTTACTGGGCATCGTGGCTTATTTGAGCTTTTCGATTTTTGAAAGTCGTCGAGAATCCCCGGATGTTCAGCAAGAGATCATTGATGAAACCCGCGTTAAAGACAAAGACAGCGCTAAAACAGCTCAACCCAGCTTGCTAAAAAACATCGTATTCATTGTTATTGGTTTGGTTTTGTTAATTGTAGGCGCACAGTGGTTGGTCAATGGGGCTGTAGCTATGGCGCGTTTATTGGGCTTAAGTGAGTTGATTATTGGCTTAACCATTATTGCCATTGGCACCTCTTTGCCAGAAATCGCCGCTTCCATTGCGGCTTGTCTGCGTGGACATCAAGAAATGGTGGTGGGCAATGTGGTGGGGAGCAATTTATTCAATATTTTGTTGGTGTTAGGCGCTGCTTCAGCCGCCACCCCTGCGGGTGTGTCGGTGTCCTCTTCGGCTTTGGCCTTTGATATTCCAGTGATGATCGCCGCCGCTATAGCGTGTTTGCCGATTTTCTTTACGGGGTATCGCATTGATCGTTGGGAAGGTGTACTGTTTTTGTTGTTTTACGCGGCGTATTTGCTCTATTTGATTTTCAATGCCACGACACATTCTTTGCTGCCTGCTTACAGTGCCATCATGTTGTGGTTTGTTTTACCGCTCACAGCTGTAACTTTGTTGCTACTCGCTGGACGAGCTTGGCATCGGGGGGATTGAGCACGCACAGATGCTAAGCCTCTCTTGCTTCCAGTAATTCAATAATCCCCTCTTCATCAAAATCTTTTGCCAGCTTGTGCACTATCTGAGCAAAGACTTGTAATTCAGGGTTGTCAGCCAGTTGCCCATCTAAAGCTTCACGTAAACCTCTAAAATCACCTAACAAAGTCAATTCTTGTAGAACTTTTTGTTGTTCTAACGTGGGATAACTTAAAACCGCCTCATCAACCTGACCTTGCTCAATATTGTCTTGATAAATCCATTGCAGTTGTAATAATTTTTCTAAGCACGCTTGTAAAGCTTGTTCTTCAATGGGCTTAGTTAGAAAATCAGTCGCACCGAGTGCAAAACTGCGTTGTTTATCGGCTTCAAAAGCGCTGGCAGAAGCCACAATAATGGGAATGCTATTGATGCGAGGGTCGGCGTGTTCGCGGATTTTTTGAGTACATTCAAAGCCGTCCATATTTGGCATGATTAAATCCATGATAATCACATCAGGTTGTTGGGTGTCCAGGTGCTCCAACGCCTGTATACCGTCCTCTATTAAAGTGATGAGAAAGCCTAGCGGTTGTAAGAAGTTTCTGACCAGCAAGCGATTAATGGCGTTGTCATCGACAACCATGACTGTTTTGGGGGCTTGTCCTATGGGGAGTTGATAGGCGGTGGGGGTTCGCCATTGTGCTTGGCGGGATGTCTCTGGGGCTTGTTCGATCACGGGTAACAAAAGGTTGAAGCTGAAACAAGAGCCTTGTTGGAAGGTGCTCGTGACTTGTAATTGCCCCCCCATCATGTCTATGAGTTTTTGCGTAATGGCTAATCCTAGTCCTGTGCCTTCGGCTTTGTGCATCACGTCGCCCACTTGATGAAAGGGGGCAAAAATTTTATCGAGGTCTTCGTTGGCGATCCCCACGCCGGTGTCTTCAACTGCACATTGAATATGTGTGCCGTTATAGCCCATTTTTAAGCGTACTTGACCTTTTTCGGTGAATTTCACTGCATTACTGAGTAAGTTCAGCAAAATTTGTCGCAGGCGTTTTTCGTCAGCATGAACAGCGACGGGCAAGGGCTGCGGATCAAAACCGCTGTCTTCTCCTAAGAGCAGCACAAAATCAATATTTTTTTCTTGGGCACGAATCACGAAAATTTCTTTCAAACCACGAATAAATTCATCCATTGAAAAATCATTGGGAAATAATTCAATACGCCCCGCTTCAATTTTAGATAAATCCAGAATGTCATTAATTAAAGTCAGTAAATATTGTCCGCTGCGATGAATGATGTCGATGCCATCTTTTTGATCAGTATTTAAGCGGCTGTCGCGATTGAGTATTTGGGTATAACCGAGAATGCCATTGAGTGGTGTACGTAGTTCGTGACTCATATTGGCAAGGAATGCGCTTTTGGCTCGATTAGCCGATTCAGCAGCATCACGCGCTTCGGCGAGTTCTTCTCCGCGTCTTTGTAATGCATCGTTAGCAGCGAGTGCTTCATCGCGTGCGACAGCGAGTTCTTCTCCGCGTTGTTGTAGGGCTTGATTGGCAGCCAATGCTTGATCTCGGGATTCGGCTAATTCTGCGGTGCGCTGTTCTACCATGTCTTCCAGATGTTCTCGATATTGTTCGAGTTTCAGATGGCTTTTTTCTATTTCTTCTAGCATTTTATTAAAGCCATCGGTTAAATGCCCTAATTCATCATTGGTCATTTTTTCTGCACGAATGGAATAATCCCGTGCTCTGGCGACAACTTTCATGTTTTCTAACAAATGAAACACGGGACGACCGAGAATGGCTCCGAGTTTAGCCGCCAGTACAAAAGCCAATACTAAGGCGATAATCAGTACAATGAGTACAATTTTTCCAGCATCAAACAAACGTTGTTGGAGTTGTTCTGTATCGGTGCGGATATACACGGCACCGATTAATGCACCATCTTCAAATGTCAACGGAATAAAGGTATGCAGATAGCCGTCGTGAAATAAAGACAGCCCTTGTTTGGGTATATCCTGTGGTTGCGCCTGTTCGCCTAAGTTTTCACGCACCAAAACATTTTGTTGGAACGATTCAGACAGCAAGTGTTGTTGAGAGGTGAACTTCTCGGCAAAATAACTGGCAAAAATGTCACCTTTTTTGTCAAAAATATGTGCCAGCATAATGCGCTTTTCAGCTTGCAGCACTTGCAGGTTAGCGCGTGTCGCATCAGCATCATTAAATAATAATCCCGGCGTGCTATTACGTCCGGCAAGGTTGGCTAACACCAATAGTTCGCGGATCATGCTTTCACGAAAGTTCTTGATGTCGGTGCTCACAAAGGCCAGTGAGGCGAGCAGTAATACCACGCCGCTGGTGAGCGTAATGGTCAAACGTAATTTGTAATGAAACGATAGGTTTTCGAGAATTTTCATGGGGGTTGGATTTTGTGTCAAAATAAACCAAGTGGTGTTTTAACAGAGCTTATGCAAAATTTACATTTTGCCTGATGCGGCGCGGTGTTGTTACGCCATATAAAGTGTGCAAGACGTGGGGTTTATCGGATACTTTTATCCCTTTTCATACACCTTGCGTCAAACAAGGTTTTAATTTTCTATCGACTAGCAACAGGTGGCTATGGTTCTGCTATGAATACAAAAACTGATCACTGTCCGGGGTATGTCCGCTGGTCGCTCATCCATGATTTGACAGGGCTATGCCTCGGTCTTGTGTTGCTATTGTCTTTATTATCACCGACAGGGCTGCAAGCGGCATCTCCCATCAAAGAAACTTATGTCAAAGCGGTATTATTGTTTAATTTTACGCGCTACACCCAATGGCCGGACGCGGTGTTTGCAGACAATAACGCACCTTACCGAATTTGTGTATTAGGCCGAGGCCCTTTTGTCGATGCCTTGTACACGGCTGTCGAAGGTGAAACAGTGCGTGGACGTGAAATGGCCATTTTAGTGTTGGATTCTTTGGACTCTGTGCCCAACTGCCAGGTGTTGTTTGTGAATGAACCGGGTGACTACAGTTTGCCGGATATTTTTGCTTATGCACAAGATTACCCGATGCTGACCGTGGGGGATGGAGAAAATTTTATTTTAGAAGGTGGCATGGTGGCCTACTTCAAACAGGGTAATAAAGTGCGATTTGCCATTAATCCCCAGGCAGTGAGTAAAGCTCACTTAAAAATCAGCGCTAATTTATTACCACTAGCTCGCATTATTCGCCGCTAAAGCAAGGATGTCCGTTTATGTCAGCCAGACACACCTATTTCTCGATTTGCTTTACTGCATGGGTCTTATGTGGTGCACAGTCAGTACCAGCAAACAGCACGATAAGCCCAGACAACGCCTCCACTATTCAACAATTAAAACAATTAGACGTGGCAGATTTGCTTGAACTGGAAGTCACCTTAGATGAAGTGTTCGATATTTTTGACGCTCTTGTGCAACAACAACATGTGCAGGTGGCTACGGGTCATAAACAATCTATAGCGCGTGCGCCTGCGGTGACCAGCGTCATCACAGCACAAGATATTGAAGCGACAGGGGCGCATGATTTGGATGATGTGCTAGAAATGATTCCGGGTTTTCATGTGTCTCGACGCACAACCGCTTATAACCCCATCTATAGCCTGCGCGGCATTCAGGCTGATTTCCAAATTTTGATGATGATCAATGATGTGCCGATTAATACCCTGTACACCGGAGGACGCAATGCGGTGTGGGGCGGTATGCCGGTTAAACAGATTGCGCGGGTAGAAGTGATTCGAGGACCAGGTTCTGCGATATATGGCGCTGATGCTTTTGCAGGTGTGATCAACATCATCACCAAAAATAAAGATGATATGCAGGGCACCAAAATCGGCAGTCGCGTAGGCAGCTATGACAGCACCGATGTATGGCTAGAACATGGACAGAAATGGGGGGCGATTGATGTCGGTTTAGTGTTGGAATATCAATCCACTGAAGGACACGATCCCTGGATACACAGTGACGCGCAGAGCTTGATGGATCAAAGCTTAGCCCCGTTGGGTCTTCCCGCCGTTTCCAGTGCGCCTGCCACAGCCCATTTACAACGTAAAAATATGGATATGAATCTTGACTTAGGCGTTGATCACTGGCGTTTACGTTTGGGTTATCAAGGCCATTACGACACCAGTTTGGGGATTAATTACAATGAAGTGCTTGACCCTGATGGAAGGGCTGAAGACCAACGCTATCGCGCTGAATTGTCTTATCACAACCCCTTACTGGTACACAATTGGGATGTCACCGCACGTTTGAGTTATTTAGATATGCAATCCTCGCCGACGGCGAATCAAACCCAATTGCCTGCGGGTTTTATGCGCCCCTTGCCTAATAATCAAGGACTTTTAAGCTATCCTGAAGGCATCATCCTCAATCCAGGTATCAACGAGCGACAAACACGCTTTGATCTATCCACCTTTTATTTTGGCTTTGAGCAACACAGCATTCGTTTAGGGATTGGCTACTATTACGGTGATTTATACAAAATAGAACACCACACAAATGTCGATCCCATGACAGGAATGTCCGTTCCTCTGGCGCAAGGTTTATTAAACCTCTCCGATACCCCGTTTGTTTTTCTACCTGAAGAAACTCGTAGCAATGGGTATATCTTTGCCCAAGATACTTGGAGTTTTAATCATCAATGGGAACTCACCACGGGTTTACGCTACGATCATTATTCAGATTTTGGCGGCACCCTAAATCCTCGTTTTGCCCTAGTGTGGCAACCGCTGTCACAGTTCAGCGCTAAGCTACTGTATGGTCGCGCCTTCCGTGCCCCTGCTTTCATCGAGCTATACACACAAAATAATCCTACGGCTATAGGCAATAAAGAGGTTGATGCAGAAACCATCAACACCACAGAACTCGCGCTAAATTATTATGCCAGCGAACATTTGCATTTTGCTGCCAACATTTACACCTTCACTTGGAAAGACGCGCTGCAATTTCAATTTGATCCCAGCTTAAATGTCTCCGTCGTACAAAATGTCGAACAGCGCAGCGGCAAAGGATTGGAATTAGAAGTCCGTTGGAAAGTCAATCAGCGCCTGAGCATGTTGGCAAACTACGCCTTGCAGCGTTTTACTCAAAACCCACTCAATGTCACCTATACCCACCAAGATGCCTATGCGCGAGCGGATTGGTTGCTGCGTCCTAAATGGTATCTCAACGGGCAACTTAACTGGATTGGCAACCGCGAACGCGCACCTTCTGATCAAAGAGAAGATTTGGGAGGCTATACGCGCGTGGATATGACCCTACGCTATAAAGATATTCATGATCGTCGTTGGAATGTAGCCTTCGGCGTGCGTAACGTCTTCAACCAAGATGTCATTGAGCAAACCTTTGTGTCCGAACGCGGTATCACGGGCTTACAACATGATTTACCCATGCCTGGCCGCCATTATTTTCTGGAACTCAGTTATCAGTTTTGAGTCAGCCTCTTTATTTTCACCGCTGCGCAATAGAGCCAAATATCCCTCTCATAGTGCGCAGCATGGTCACCCTTTCAAAAACAAGTCAGCGCTTGTTTCCAGTTGAATTAAAACAACGGAGTCATTATGGTCAACCCTGCTATGGATAAGCAGCCCGCACACCTTCTTACCACATTACCTGTCGCAGATTATTTAATCTTTCTTCTACAACCCGGTGATGAAGCTGATATTCAAGAGACCCTACAACAACTCATTAGCAATGGTAGTACCATAACCGTTGTTTTCATGACCGATGACGAACAACACACCGCTTCTAACATCCATCAATGGGGCGACATTCAATCGATTGCTTGGCCCTATTCATTGAATGAAGAGATAGCCATACAGACCTTATTGGATACTGTAAAAACCCAATTACAACGCACTCCTGCCAATATTGTTATCTCTCCTTCACCCTGGCATCAACAAGAACAAGCCGCACAATTATGCGCCAGTCTTTTAGAAGGGCTGCAACAAATAGAAACCCCCGCAGAGCTATGGTTTCATACCATTGAATCCCATACACCCTGCAATGTTTGTATTGAAGACGAACGCTTTTATCGTTTATCCGCCGAGCAATGTCGTGGTAGCGAAACCACATTACCCATCCCCGAACCATCCTCCACTTACACAGACACCATGCGGGCTTTTCAGCAACAAGACTATGCATTGATTTCAGTCATTGTGCGCACCCAACAGCGTCCACATTTGCTTATTCGTGCATTACAAAGCCTGGTGGTGCAAAGCTATCCACGCCTACAAGCTGTGGTTGTAAATGATGGTGGCGATGATATTGACGAGATCATTCAACGCTTTCAGCCCTTAATCAGCGAAGGCGTGAAATATGTGCGGCATACCACAGCTCAAGGACGCACACGGGCTGCCAATGCAGGGATTCAAGCCGCAGAAGGGGAATGGCTGGCTTTTTTAGATGATGATGACACCTTTGAACCTAATGGATTAATGCAACTGGCACGCTTTATTGACTGGGATAAACAAGTCATTTACGGACAAGTGCATTTGCTTAAAATGGCAGGAGATAATAAAGATAGCCAAAAAATAGGATTATTTGCTGAAAGTTACAACCCTGATACCTTGCTATTAAATAATTACGTACCGATTTGTGCTTATATTTGTCAACGTGAGCGTGTCAATGAGATTCAAGGCTTTGATGAAGATTTTGAATTCTTAGAAGACTGGGATTTCTTTTATCGACTGACGCGAGGACAACAGGTTCATTATGTGGCTGAACCCGTTTCAAATTACTGTGTATGGGGTGAATCATATACCACCAGTAAAAACACCCTAAAAGAAACCGAAAACCGAGAACGCTTTTTTGCCAAGCATTTACCACATTTAACCCCCTCAGAATTACAACGAGCCAGCCTAGCCTTTGTTCAATTACGTGATGACAAGCAAAATGAATTAAATCAAAGCTATCAAGCCATCATAGAAAAAAGCGAGACACATAAACAACAAATACAACAATCCTTGCAACAACAAACCCAAACCCTGCAATCGCTTCAGCAACATAATCAAAACCTCACACAAAATAATCAAACCCTCAGTGCAGAAGCTTTAGTCTGGCAAGAACGCATCACCGTTGCTCATCAAAAGGTACAAGAACACGTACACGAAATAGAAAAACAACATGAATTACGTGCAAGTCAAGAAAAACAACTGCAAAGTGATTATCAACAACAATTAAAAAACCTACAAGAAGAACATCAAAAACATCTAAAAAACCTGCAAGCAGAACATCAAAAACAGCTTAAAACCTTACAAATAGAACATGCTACTTTGATGAAAAAACAGGCCAAAGATACCAAGCGCTTGCAAGAACAGCTCAATGGAACAGCGTTGCATATAGAGCATCTCAATCAGCATCATCAAGCTTGCATCCAAGAAAAACAACATTTCTTAGTTGAAGCTCAACAATGCCAACAAAATGCAGAAAATTTAAACCAGCAAGTTGAGCATCTGCGTCATAGTCAAACATTCAGCACTCAACGCTGGACACAACGTGCCAATGATTTATTGCAACGTGCTGCTTTGCACTTACCCTTTGGACAAGCTGACAGCAACGTTTTAAACGTACAAAACTATGGCTGGACACCCATCATTAAAGGCTTTTCTGGGCATTACAACGAAGTCTATGAACTCGCCCCTGCTTATTCAGATTTAGAATTTCCAATCCCCATGATGCAGCATCGCGTGTTACGTTGGATACTGGACTGGTCAAAAGCCATTCCCATTAATGTGTTGTTATTTAAAATGGGCACTTATTTACGTCAAAACCAATGCCACCTAGAACTCACTCTCACTCCCTTAGAACAAGAAAACAACACCCCGATTCATGCCGTGATGCAAGGGGAAGATGCTAAAGACCACAGTTTTGCCGCCTTTAATTTATCGCGTCCTCTCAAACCTGGACGTTATGAATGTCAATTACAATCTCCTGATACAGATAATAGTGAACATTTATTAGGCGTTTGGCTGACATCTAACCATAAAAGACGTTCAGGTTATGTATCCCCTCATTACCATTATGCCGCCCCTCAAATGGAAACGCTTTTAGCCCTTCAAGAAAAGCTTTCCTACACACCACTGATAAGCGTGTTGATTCCCACTTACAATACTCCCGCGACTTATTTACGAGCCTGTTTAGATTCAATCATCAACCAGTTGTACACCCACTGGGAAATATGTATTTCTGATGATGCTTCTACTCAGCCACAAGTGAAAAAAATATTAGAGGAATATCGCACACAATATCCCGATAAAATTAAAATCCACTATGGTCAAGAAAACCAACATATTTCAGGTTCTAGTAATGCGGCTTTAGAACTAGTAGAAGGTGAGTTTGTTGCTTTATTAGATCATGATGATTTACTCACAAAAGATGCTTTATATGAAATAGTCAGCAGCCTTAATGCAGCAAAAGACCCTGATGCGGTAGACGTGCTGTATTCTGATGAAGATAAATGGGATGAAGAAAAACAAGTGTTTGATGAACCGCACTTCAAACCTGATTGGTCTCCAGAAAACTTACGCGGACAAATGTATATTGGGCATTTAGGCGTATATCGCACTAGCCGTATGCGTGAAGTGGGAGGCTTTCGCTTAACTGTGGTGGGCAGTCAAGATTGGGATTTAGCCTTGCGCATCACAGAACTCGGCGGAGAAGTTAAACACATTCCTAAAGTGCTTTATCACTGGCGTAAGCATTCAGGTTCTACCGCAGGCGACGTAGGGCAAAAGAACTATGCCGTCGAAGCAGGCTTACAAGTCGTGCGAGATGCTTTAAAACGAGAAAATCAAAGCGGTATCGCAGATTTTGCTTTTAGCAGCTCACATATTCTAGTGCGTTATCCGGTGCCTGATGATGAACAAGATTTAGTCAGCATTATTATCCCCAACAAAGATCAAGCCGACTTATTAAAAGTGTGTATTGACTCAGTGGTACAAAATAATGATTACAAACACTGGGAAATCATCATTGTAGATAATGGCAGTGACACCAAAGCCACGAAGAAATTGTATAAAAAATATGCAAAATACCTGGGTGAAGAAAAATTCCGCGTGATTTGGGATATTGCACCGTTTAACTTCTCTAAAATGGTGAATGTCGGTGCTCAAGCTGCCAAAGGTGATTTTTTCTTATTATTGAATAATGACACCAAAGTCATTTCCCCATCTAACTGGTTAGAAGAAATGGTCGGCTATGCACGGCGCGAACCCATTGGCGGCGTGGGTTGCAAGCTCTTATATCCTGATAACACCTTACAACATGCGGGTGTAGTGTGTGGTTTAGGCGGTGTCGCCAATCACAGCCACAAGTTCTATCCCGTAGAATCCCCTGGTTATATTGGACGCTTAAATATTGTCGCCAATTACGCAGGTTCTACCGCTGCCTGTTTAATGGTGCGTCGAGACGTATGGGAAGCATTAGAAGGTTTTGATGAAAAATTACAGGTGGCTTTTAATGATGTAGATTTTTGCTTGCGCATTCTAGCCGCCGGGTATCGTCATGTCGTCTTACCTCATGTATTGTTTTATCACTACGAATCAAAAAGTCGAGGCGTGGAAGATAACCCGGTTAAACAACGTCGCTTTGCGGGTGAAGTAGAACTCATGGAAAAACGTTGGAAAAAAACCTATATCGACCATGATCCTTATTACAACTCCCATCTCACCAAAAAACGTATGGATTTTTCTATTGATGAAGAATCCATCTACTACTGTGAACTCGATTATGAAGAACTCCCCTCATAAACGCCTAGTTTTTTTAGTTTAAATTTTCCACAACATTGGGTTTAATAGGACGAGATATGGGACAAATGAACTTAGCCATATCTCCACTCATGAGTAATATGCAATGATTCATGCTAATGTGGTAAATACATGAAATAGTGCTCAGAACACATAGCTTTAAACGATAGCCATACACCGACATCCATCACGATGTATTTTCAAGGAACCCTTTTCATGCAGATTTTTCTCAATGGTGAAGAGCGTGACGTTGCGTCTGATTGCGTCATCGAACACCTGCTTAAAGAACTAGATTTACAAGACCAGCGGTTAGCTGTAGAAGTCAATCAAGACATCATACCCAGAAGCACTTTTGCGAGCTTTACATTATCCGTCGATGATAGGGTGGAAATTGTTCGTGCGGTGGGAGGAGGATAAAGCTTGAACATCGAGATTAGACTTCACACTTTAATGAATAACACTATTTTATGAATACAAAACCTGATATTGATGATTATTTGAAATTGTTTCAAATGTATGGTGATGATTTGGGGAGTATTTATCAAGCACCTGATGATGAACGCTATGCTTTGTTATTTGAACAATGCACTAAGCTTTTAATTCAAGCATCTGCCTTTAATCTGTCTTTGCCTGAACCGTTTCGGGTGGCGGCACAGCGTTATCAACAGGCTGATCCGGCGACGGTGAAGCATTTATCCGAACCCAGCAATAGGCATTTCATGCTGTGCGATGTGCATGATTTTATTAAGCTTAAAGCGGGGCTGGCAAAGCGGACACAAACCTTTTCCTGAATAGAGACATGTATCTATATAGAAAAAGTATATCAGTTGTAAGACTACCAGTCCTTTAAGGACTGGCAGTCTTGGTTTTAGCTCTATCGCAAGCCTATAAATGATGCACTTTAGCTATAGAACCTACTTGATATCTATTGTGTTAGAGTTTTATGCATGAATAATCCAAAAAAACGAATATAGCTATATTATACCATATGTGTAATAATTATAATTTAATTTCCATTAATAAATCAGGTTAAATAACTTTAAAGAATGACTATGAAAGACACACTCTTATCTCTCATCAATTCAGGAAAGCCATTAGAAATAAAAAGAGCTATGGCTGTTCGTATGTCTATACGTGGATATAGCCGTGCAAACATTGCAGAAGAACTGGGTGTCAGTGTCCAGTTTATAGATAAATGGAAGCCCATTTATTTTGAACAAGGTGCAGAAGGACTGAAGTTGAAATACAAAGGATCGGAAGGTTATCTGTCAAAGCAAGAACGTCAATCTATCATTAAATATATACAATCTAATGAGACGATAACCAGCAGTAAATTAAAAGACTACATAAAAGCTCAATATGGTGTTGAATATAATTCCCCAAAATCGTATACAGACTTTTTGCATCAAGCGAATTTTAGTGATAAAAAGACACAAAAAGTTAACCCAAAAGGTCAGCCAGAATAGGGCAATCGCATTAAAAACCCATTGACAAGATAGATTGCATTATGAATATAAATAATGATTTTCGGTGCTTTTTATGGAAAATCATCCAACAACATCAATTATCAAACATTTTGAGACAATTAAAGACCCTCGTATCGAACGTCACAAAAAGTATAAATTAGGGGATATATTTTTCATCACATTTTGCGCTGTAATTGCGGGTGCAGATGGCTGGGTTGCCGTTGCAGAATTAGGTAAAGCCAAGGAAAAATAGTTCACTGAAGTGTTGGAGCTGAAAAATGGTATTCCTTCGCATGATAGCTTCGGCCATGTATTTTCCGTTATCGATATTGAAGAATTTGCCCAGTGTTTTAGCCGTTGGGTGGCCGATTTAGTCACACTGAGTGTGGGTGAGGTCATCGCTATTGATGGTCAATGTTTGCGTAACAGCATAGATAGGGCATCAAGCCAATCAGCTATTTATAGGGTAAGCGCATGGGCGACTGAAAACCCATTGGTTTTAGGGCAGCAAAAGGTCGATGAGACATCCAATGAGATGACCGCCATTCCAAAGTTGCTACAAAAACTCGATATGACAAGCACTGTCATCACAATGGATAATGGGTTGTCAAACGGCTGTTGCGCAGCACATGATTGAACAAAAAGCGGATGGCGTGCTGAGTTTGAAAGGACATCAGGGCACTTTGCATAATGATGTGAAGCTGTTTTTTGAGTCTGAAAACACCTGCCCGACAGTGGGATATGAAAGCTTTGATGGTGAACATGGACGCTATGAAAAGCGTACTGTACGCGCCTCATCGGACATTGAGTGGCTAAAAAAAGCACATCCAAAGTGGGAAAAATTAACCAGCATTGTTGCAGTGACTGCCAAGCGTGAATGCAAAGGCAAAGTGACTGAAGAAACCCGGTATTTTATCAGTAGTTTGGATGCAACAGACCCCAAGCGTTTAGGGCAGATTGTTCGGGCGCATTGGGGGATAGAAAATAATCTGCATTGGGTACTTGATGATGCTTTTGATGAAGATAAGCAACGTACCAGAGTAGGGAATAGTGACGCAAACATGGCGATTGTTCGCCATATAGCGCTCAATTTATTAAAAACAGAAAAGTCTTCTAAAATGGGTATGAAAACCAAGTGTCTCAAAGCGGGCTGGGATGAAAACTACTGGCTCAAAGTGATTTTAGGCGTATGAAAAACAGGGCTATACCTTCACCATTAATTTTAATGCGATTGCCCTGTCAGCCAGAACAGATCGATGCTAAAAAAAAGATATCCAAACACTGATTAATGACAATAAAGAAGATATAGAAAATGGTCATTTAATCATATGGATAGAGGATGAATGCCATCAACTATGGGGAGATGCTTGTGGGTTTGTTTGGGGTGAAAAAGGAGAACATTTAGAAGTTCCTATGACAAATTTTCGCAAGAAACAAACAGGGTATGGTGCAGTCAATTGTTATACCGGAGAATTTATTCTTGGTGATGATGAGTCAGGTAGAACAGAATTTACTATTAAGTGTGTTAAAAGCATACTGGAAAAGTATCTTTTATCAAGACACGTCTTTATATGGGATGACGCATCTTCCCATATATCAAATGAGTTCAAGGATTATTTAAAATCAATAAATGATGAATTATCAGAAGAAGAATGGAAAACAAAATGTATTAAGTTTGCACCCAATGCACCGCAGAAAAATCCTGTGGAAGATATTTGGTGATATAGAAAAAACTGGGTGAGGAAAAATTTTAAGTTTATTAAGACATTTGATGATGCAGTTCAAATTTTTAGAGATTGTTTATCAGGTGAATACTTTCAGTTTGATAAATTAAAAAGTTATATGTTCTTATGAATGATGTATTTTAGCTGTAGTTTTTTTTGCGCATCATAGTGCTTGTGACGATAGTGTGGACGCTCAGTCGCGTCAACTAAAATAAGCTCATTATCAGCTGCTTGCGAGAGTTTTCCTGGTGTATCAATCGTTGATAAAGGTAAAGTCCTTAGATGTTCCTGAGTCTCTTTTAAAATAGGTCATAGTGTCCAGCCCTGTTAAGGTGAATGAGTTTTTTTAAGAAAGTAATTTTTCTGTTGAATCATGAGGTTTCCCTTTAAATTTATTTTTTGGTATCGTTTCTTTTTTCGGGCTTCTCTTATGTTTCTTAAATCTTTTTAAATCTATATTCCTAGAAAGATACAAAAGAATTTGTCCAACTTCCGAAATGTTCGCTGTAATGAAAATAGTCCAATCTTCAGGTTCAAGTATAAGATTCATACCTTCGTCAGTAGATACAATTTTCTCAGCAACATAATCATCAGATATTTCATCATGAATGTTTTTTTCTGGGTCACTAGCTTGTATAGCAGCCATTACAATCGCATAAATATTGAAAGCAACAAGTGCCATACAAAAACCAAATAAAGCTGCTTTAGGATAACCGAGTGTATTTATTTCTGAATTAAGATGCTTTTCCAGTTTTTGAAATACTGTTTCAATTGACCAACGTTTTCTATAAATATTAGCCATTATCAAAGCATTTGCTGTGCTTTTTGGAAGGTTTGTAAACAACCTGAGTTCTTTATCACCATTACGAGTCGTTTTGGTTAATTTAACAACAATACGGCGAACAATAATTTCTTTCCCTTCATCACTTAATATCGCCTGTTTCTCATGCACCTTACCTGTTTCAGTTTCTTTTATAAATTCCTTCTTACCCAACAACTTGCATGGTGTATTTGCATGTTGACGCAGAATAAAAAATGCTTTTTTTTGATTTATTCCAAAAATTAACCACTATGGACTAAAAGTCCATAGTATTATATATTGCGGGCTGAAAGCCCTTAATCCGTGGACTCAACCACGGATTGAAATAATGAATCGCTACGCGATGCTAAATTATGAATAAAAGCTAAAGCCTTGCACTAAAGTGCATAGTTTTAACTAGTGATTAGGACAATGAATATGTATGGGGAATTCGTATGAATGATGAAATATCCCTATATAATTCTGTAAAACCTCTTGAATAGGACTATATGATGGAGAAAGGGAGTTCATCAATTTTTGGTGTTCCCTAAATTGTTGTTGCAATTTTAGAGTCTATACGAAATCAACCACCTAAAAGAAATTAAGTCTATTTAAGTGGTAGCGTGTTTCATAATTAATCGGGATGATGCAATATATACCATGGTTTCGCTTGAACGGGGTGTTTTTTCATATTCTCGCGCAAGCCTTCTGTTTCTTGTAAGCCATGCGAATGTTCGTTCAACAACCCATCTTTTCTTTATAGGTTTAAATCCTTTTTCAGTTTTATTGTCCTAATCGCTAGTTAAAACTATGCACTTTAGTGCAAGGCTTTAGCTTTTATTCATAATTTAGCATCGCGTAGCGATTCATTATTTCAATCCGTGGTTGAGTCCACGGATTAAGGGCTTTCAGCCCGCAATATATACTATGAACTTTTAGTCCATAGTGGTTAATTTTTTATTTCAACTATACAGTCATATTTTTCTTCAGCATAAGTGACAAATTCACCTCGATAAGTATTATCAGCCCATACTTTTTTTATTTTAAATTT
>JADGEH010000209.1:0-3160 GCA_016744475.1 Thiotrichales bacterium
GTTCTATAGCTAAATTATATCCGTTGTTAAGACTGCCAGTCCTTCAAGGACTGGCAGTCTTGGGTTTGGCTCTACATCAAGCCTATAAATGATGTACTTTAGCTATGTATCACCTTTTGGATTTACTTTTTGCGTTTTTTATCACTAAATTCTGCTTCATGCAATAAATTTGTATAAGACTTTGGAGAATTGCATTCAATACTATATTTATTTTTTATGTCATCCTTAAGTTCATAACTTGTTATTGTTTCTTAGATTGTATGTGTTCAATAATGGATTGTTTTTCTTGTTTTGAAAGATAACCTTTAGAACCTTTATATTTTACCTTTAAACCTTCTATGCCTTGCTCAAAAAAATAGGCTTCCATTTATCTACAAACTAAACACTGACACCTAAATCTTCTGCCATTTCTACACGACTATGACCACATATAGACATGCGAACAGCCATAGCTCGTTTCATTTCTAATGGCTTTCCTGTGTTTATGAGAAATAACAAATCATCCTGCGCTGTCATAACTTTAATTGACCTCATGGATTATATTAATAGAAAATCAACTAATTATATTACACATATTATGTAATATGGCTATATCGCTGATGCGACTTACGCAAGCTATATCGCCCCTCGAAACCTCCAGCTCAAGGTTTTAAACCTCAATCCACGCAGCATCTCCCCCTTAAAACGCTGTTATCCCCAAAAGAGCGGTATCATCCCTCACAAACCACATCATTGATGTTTATTATCGATGCTAAAAGCCCCACACCCCGTGCCATCAGAGCAGATTTGATGCACGGGTTAATGGCTTAATTAATATTTTTGATGAATATTAGCTCATTCTAATATTAGAATGATTGAATTATTCGACATTCTAAGGCGGAAGGCTATGCTACAACCCGAACAACACAGCGACAAAGACGCTGGTCAAATCGAAGTTAAAAACACCACCTGCTACATGTGCGCGTGTCGTTGCGGGATTCGCGTGACCTTGCGTGACGGCGAAGTGCGTTATATTCAGGGCAATCCAGACCATCCCTTAAACCACGGCGTGATGTGCGCGAAAGGCGCATCCGGCATCATGAAACAATACTCCCCGGCGCGTTTAACCCAACCGCTACGCCGCAAAGCAGGCACCGAACGCGGTGCGGGAGAATTTGAGCCGATTTCTTGGGAAGAGGCGTTCAGCATTTTAGAAGAGCGTTTGGGCAATATTCGCGCGACCGACCCGAAAAAATTCGCGCTGTTCACTGGACGCGATCAAATGCAAGCCCTGACAGGCATGTTTGCCAAGCAGTTCGGCACGCCTAACTACGCCGCACACGGCGGCTTTTGTTCGGTCAACATGGCGGCGGGCATGATTTACACCATCGGCGGCTCGTTTTGGGAATTTGGCGGGCCTGATTTAGATCGCGCCAAATTGTTTGTGATGATCGGCACAGCGGAAGACCATCATTCCAATCCGATGAAAATTGCTTTGTCTAAATTCAAACGCAGCGGCGGGCGTTTTATCTCCATCAATCCCATCCGCACCGGCTATTCCGCGATTGCTGATGAATGGGTACCGATCAAACCCGGCACAGACGGCGCATTGATCCTCGCTTTCATCCACGAATTAATCCGCAACGGCTTATACGACCGTGAATTTCTCATCCAATACACCAACGCCGCAGAATTGGTGAATATGGACGAGAAAAGCACTGAATACGGCATGTTCGTGCGCTCTGAAGTGCCGCCCGAAGAAGGCTGTTTTGACCCACAAAATAAGCTCTGGTGGGGACGTTTAGAAAACAAAGCGGTTCATGCACGTACTGAAGACTGCGATCCCTTTTTGATGGGCGAATACGATCTGCCCGACGGCACGCCCGTTAAGCCCTCCTTTCAATTGCTCAAAGAACGGGTGGAAAAATACACCCCAGACTGGGCAGAAGGCATCACAGGCATTCCTGCCGATGATATCCGCCGCATCGCCTACGAAATGGGTGTGACCGCCCGCGATCAAAAAATCGAATTGCCGATAGCCTGGACAGATACTTGGGGCAAAGAGCACGACACCGTGGTCGGCAACCCCGTTGCCTTCCACTCTATGCGCGGCTTAGCAGCACATTCCAACGGTTTCCACAGCATCCGCGCCTTGGGTATTTTGATGTCGATTCTCGGCACGATTGATCGCCCTGGTGGTTTCCGCCACCGTGCGCCTTTCCCGCGTCCGATTCCGCCTTGTGCCAAACCGCCCAACAGCCCTGATGCCGTACAACCCAACACACCACTAAACGGAATGCCGCTGGGTTGGCCTGCTGATCCTGATGATTTATTTGTGGATGATGAAGGCACGCCCGTGCGCCTCGACAAAGCCTTCTCCTGGGAGCATCCGTTATCTGTCCACGGTCTGATGCACAACGCCATCACTAACGCTTGGCGCGGCGACCCCTACAAAATTGACACACTGTTGATTTTCATGGCAAACATGGCGTGGAATTCCGCCATGAACACCACCTCAGTGCGCGATATGCTCACCGATAAAGACGAAAATGGAGAATACAAAATCCCCTTCCTGGTTGTCGCCGATGCGTTCCAATCCGAAATGGTGGGTTTTGCCGATCTCGTGCTGCCCGACACCACTTATTTAGAACGCCACGACGTGATGTCCATGCTAGATCGACCGATTTCTGAATTTGAAGGGCCCGTCGATTCCGTGCGCGTGCCCATTTTGCCACCCAAAGGCGAATGCAAACCTTTCCAAGAAGTGCTCATCGAACTCGGTTCACGTCTCAAGCTGCCTGCTTTTGCCCATAAAGATGGCACGCGAAAATACCGCGATTACCCCGATTTTATTGTCAATTTTGAAACCGAACCCGGTTCCGGCATCGGCTTTCTGTCTGGCTGGCGCGGCAAAGGCGGCGAAGACTTCATGCGTGGCGAACCCAATCCACGCCAATGGGAAATGTACGCCAAAAACAACAGCGTATATCACCACGAACTGCCCAAATCCTACCAATACATGCGCAATTGGAACAAAGGCTATCTCACCTGGGCCAAACGCCACAGCTTGACCCGCTACGTCGAGCCGATCAATATCCACATCTACTCCGAAGTGTTGCAAAAATTCCGCCTCGCCGCACAAGGCAAAACCGACGGCAAACAACCGCCCGATCACCTGCGC
>JADGEH010000209.1:3170-4777 GCA_016744475.1 Thiotrichales bacterium
CAAGCGCGTCGAAACCTACTTTGATCCACTGCCGTTCTACTACGAGCCACTGGAATCGCAACTGGTCGATACCCACACCTACCCGCTCAACGCGCTGACCCAGCGCCCGATGGCTATGTACCACTCCTGGGATTCACAAAACGCCTGGTTACGCCAAATCCACGCCCACAACTACTTGTTCGTCAATCCACTCCTAGGTCGCGCCCAAGGCTTCAAAGACGACGACTGGGTATGGGTCGAATCGCCCCACGGCAAAGTGCGCTGCATGTGCCGTTTCTCCGAAGCCGTCGAACCCGGCACGGTGTGGACTTGGAACGCCATCGGCAAAGCCAAAGGCGCATGGGCACTCAGCCCCAAAGCCAACGAGTCACAAAAAGGCTTTTTGCTCAATCACGTCATTTCCGAAGAACTGCCCGCTCATGATGCAGGCGATCACCTCTCCAACTCCGACCCCGTGACCGGACAAGCCGCGTGGTTCGACGTGCGCGTGCGCGTCTACAAAGCCGAAGAAGGCGAACCAAAGCAAAGTGCGCCACAGTTTGAAGCCGTACCCAGCTATCCAGGGATGGATGAAAAGCAAGCGAAACGGCGCTGGCAGGGGTATTTTGCGGGGATGTTTGGGAAGTAGGGGTTGGAGTGCCAAGCTGTAGCTTGGCAAGCTGAAACAAAAAAGCCGCTTTTAGCGGCTTTTTTTTATAAAAATTTTATCTTCAAGCACCCATCTCATCATTGCTACAATATCCGTGTTTTTCATGCCTATTTATTTCATTTCTTGCATTTGCGAGTCGCAAAAAAATTTAACGCGAGAGGCGCGGGAGGCGCAAAGGGCGCAAGCGTTGTTTAGCGTTTGCGTCGCCTGCGCCTATTGAGTCGTTTGCGTTGGTTTTGACATTTAACGAAGCGCGGGAGGCGCAAAGTACGGGTAGGATGGGTAGAGCGAAGCGAAACCCATCATTTTGGGGCGTTGAGTGATGGGTTTCGGCGCGATACAGTTCATATCAAAACCAAGCATCATAGCGCGCCTCTACCCATCCTACCGATACTGATTAAATTATACTAAGCACCTAGTTTTTCAGGAGAAATCACATGAGGTTCCCTTTCCCATCTTTAGCTGTTCTTGCCTCTTTACATTTGTTCAATCAAGCTGTCGCAACTTCACAAAATATATTGTCACAATCAAATACTCCACTGGGAGTGCCAAACCGTAGTTTGGCACAAGCACAGGCGAAACGACGGTTTCGCACTCCGCTGCTTGCCACCCTCAGCCTCTGCTTCAGCCTGTTTATCCCGCCCGTTTTGGCGCAAACATGCGACAGCAATATAGCACCCAACAACCCCACTTCAGAATTTACCCTGCACGGTGACGGCACAGTCAGCCACTCGGATACAGGCTTGATGTGGGATCGCTGTGCTTGGGGACAGACGGGGGCGAATTGCGAAAGTGGTACAGCAGGCGAATACACTTGGAACGAAGCACATCAACAAGCCGATCTAGCTAATCAACAGGCTTATAGAACCCATTTGATATCTATTATGTTAAAGTTCTGAAGTATGGATATTTCAGAAAAAGCCCCTAAAAGCAGACTGTATACGAGCAGTTTAACAGA
>JADGEH010000071.1 GCA_016744475.1 Thiotrichales bacterium
TTTGGGAAGGCATTGATAAAGTACGTCATTATGCTGTTGGTATTGAAGTCAGCAAGGTCATTTATACTTACAATGAATGAGTTGTGGGTAAGCGGATGAGCTAAAATATATCATATATAAAGTTACGTAGCTTTTTAGTTTGTCGAATTGAAAGTATTCACCTGACAAACAATCTCTGAATATTTGAACTGCATCTTCAAATTCCTCAATAAAAAGAAAATTTTTTCTGACCCATGTTTTTGCATACCACCAAATATCTTCTACAGGATTTTGCTGTGGTGTGGTGCATTGGGTGCAAACTTACGCTGTGAGACAGGGAGAGGCGCAGCCGGGGTCGAGTAGCCCGCGACAAGGCATCATTTTGGACGGTGGCACCAGCGATGCGAAGGGTTTTGGTTCGCATCGCGGGTGTTGCCAAGACACAATGTATTGGCCGTATAGTCATGGGGGAAGGCAGCGACCGTAGCAGCGGAGTGCGAAGGTGACTGGGTGATACTGGACGTGTCAGGGCACCAAAATAGCGTCTCGCGCCCACTTAAAAGTTCTAAGGACAAGGGTGTCCATGAACACCTCTTAAACGATGCGAGACACCACTACTCCCCCCTTATCGAGCACATAAATCCTGAGAAAATCAGCTTTCTATTGCAGATCAGCATTGAATTCACTGTCAGAGACCGCATTTTCTCTGCACAAATCCAGGCACGCGCAGTCCCCTAGGAGGCTGTCTGAGAATAGAAGCCGTAGCGAAAAGCTGTGGTTTTGAGGCAGGTTTTTCGGTTTTTTGAGGCGAATAGTCATTCTATTTAACGAAAAAAAGCGGAAAAAATGTCCAAAATCCACAGTTTTGCAGTAGGTTCTATATTCTCGGACAGCCTCCTAGTAATAGCTCTGCGTATGAATACACAACACGAGGCTTAAAAACAACATGGCTGAATTAACCGAAGATAATGTCAAAAGTGCGTTGCAAGAATACATCGACCCCTACATGGAGAAAGATTTAGTCGCTGCAAAAGTGGTGAAAAACATCGCTATTGACGGTACAAAAGTCAGCATAGACATGGTGTTTGGCTTTCCTATTGGCGATCACGAAAAGGTTTTAAACGATACCCTCACCGCCAAATTGAGCGCCCTGGACGGCGTGAGCGAAGTTGAACTCAATATCAGCAGTAAAATTCTGTCACATGCCGCACAACAAGGCGTGAAACACATTGAAGGCGTGAAAAATATTATCGCCGTGGCATCGGGTAAAGGCGGTGTGGGTAAATCCACTGTCGCGGTCAATCTCGCATTGGCTTTATCCGCTTCTGGTGCCAATGTCGGCATGTTAGATGCCGACATTTACGGCCCTAGCCAACCCCGCATGTTAGGCGCTTCAGGTCAGCCTCAATCTGCTGATGGGCAATCCATGATGCCTATGATGAGCTATCACATTCAATCCATGTCCATTGGTTATTTGATTGAAGAAGAAACTCCCATGATTTGGCGTGGGCCTATGGTCACTCAAGCGCTCGAACAACTGCTGCGCGATACCCGTTGGAGTGACTTGGATTACCTGATTATCGATCTACCTCCGGGCACAGGAGACACGCAACTCACGCTGGCACAAAAAATCCCCGTTAGCGGTGCTGTTATTGTCACTACTCCTCAAGACATTTCCTTGCTCGATGCGCGTAAGGGGTTGAAAATGTTTGAGAAAGTACAGGTTCCTGTGCTGGGTGTGGTGGAAAACATGAGCACTCATATTTGTACTAACTGCGGACATGAGGAACACATTTTCGGTCAAGGTGGCGGCGTGAGTCTGGCAGAAGAACAAGATGTTGATTTCTTAGGTTCCTTGCCGTTAGACAAGCAAATCCGTGAAGATGCCGATGCAGGCAAACCCACTGTTGTTGCTAGCCCTGATTCTCGCATTACGCAAATTTACAAAGACATCGCACGTCGAGCCACCGCTAAGTTATCTTTGCAATCCAAAGATTACAGCACCAAATTCCCCAGTATTAAGATTGTCAACTAGGCGGCGGTAAGATAGGCAAAGCATCTGCCGCCTATCGCGCTTAGACGCATAAAAAACCGAGCCTCTGCTCGGTTTTTTATGCTTTTACACAGTATGAGAAAAACGGGATGTTTTTGTTCACTTCAAGCTGAGTGCGTAAGGTGAGCTTAAAGTGTGGAACAACATCGAGCTTTTGCGTAAGACACCTCTTTTTTGGGCACTGCATAGCAAAATATTCTCAAAAATGTCTCGCTATGCAAATCCCCAAGTTTTGAAAAACATTCACCAGAAAATACGCTATACTGGTTCGTTTATGCGTGGCATTGTGAATCATGATGCTGCGCTTATTTTTTCCAGCGTAGACCCAAATGGCAATGTGCTTTTGGGGCAGCGAGCATACTATTACTCATGAATACACATACGAAAAAAAACAGCTATATCCGAGATGAACTTATCCAATGTGCGCAAAGCCAAATGTTTGGTCCTGGTAATGCGCAATTGCCTATGCCGCCGATGCTGATGTTTGATCGCATTGCAGACATTAGCGATAACGGTGGTCAGGATGGTCGGGGATTAGTGGTGGCAGAATTAGACATTCGTCCTGATTTATGGTTTTTTGATTGCCACTTCCCAGGTGATCCCGTGATGCCAGGCTGTCTTGGCTTAGATGCCATGTGGCAATTGATTGGGTTTTTCCTGGGTTGGATGGGCGGTGAGGGGCGTGGACGTGCATTAGGCGGTGGTGAAGTGAAATTTACCGGACAGGTCACGCCCGATTGTAAACAGGTGACTTATCATATTCACATGAAAAGAGTGATTATGCGCAAACTGGTCATGGGGATTGGTGATGGAATAATGGCAGTGGATGGTAAAGAAATCTACGTGGCTAAAGACCTTCGTGTGGGTTTATTTAAATCAACTGAACAATTTTAAGCTTATTTTTAAGATGTATGGAATGTTATAAAATTTTAGACGTTCTTGGCATTAAATATTGCGATTAAAATGTATTGGGCTATAGGCATTGCCCTGGTTTAAAATGCCGCCATACCTGTTAATCACACTTTGAGTATTTAAGCAGAACATCCGGGGGGATATTCGATTGAAACGTGTTGTTATTACTGGCATAGGGATTGTTTCAAGCATTGGCAATAATCAGCAAGAAGTGCTTGAATCCCTACGTGCCGGAAAATCAGGAATTAGTTTTTCACAAACCTATGCAGATTTAGGCTTTCGCTCGCGTGTGGAAGGCAATATTGATATTGATATCAATGAGTTGATTGAACGCAAGCAACGCCGTTTTATGGGCGGAGCCGCTGCATATAATTTTTTAGCGATGCGTGAAGCCATTGCTGATTCAGGTTTAGAAGAATCTCAGGTCTCTAATGATCGCACTGGACTCATTATGGGTTCAGGTGGCGGATCACCAGAAAATCAGATTTTATCGGCTGATTTACTGCGTGAAAAAGGCGTGCGTAAAGTCGGCCCTTATATGGTGCCGCGTGTCATGACTAGCACGACTTCAGCCTGTTTGAGCACGATGTATCGCATTAAAGGGGTGAACTACTCTATTGGTTCTGCCTGCTCGACCAGCGCTCATTGTATTGGCAATGCGTGCGAGCAAATCCAACTGGGCAAGCAAGATGTCGTGTTTGCAGGGGGAGGCGAGGAAGTGAGCTGGGGCATGACGGTATTATTTGATGCGATGGGGGCTTTATCATCTAAATATAATGAAGCGCCTGACACAGCGTCTCGTCCTTTTGATAACCATCGAGATGGTTTTGTGATTTCCGGCGGTGGCGGTGTAGTCGTGGTTGAATCTTTGGAACATGCACAAGCCCGTGGCGCAACCATTTATGCTGAAATTGTCGGTTATGGTGCGACTTCTGATGGCTATGACATGGTTCAACCTTCGGGTGACGGTGCCATACGTTGTATGCAACAAGCATTAGCTGATGTAGACAGTGATATTGACTACATTAATGCGCATGGCACCAGCACACCCGTCGGTGACAGAAAAGAATTAGAAGCCATTAAACACGTTTTTGCTGAACGCAAAATGCCTTATATTGCTTCGACCAAATCACTAACCGGACATGCACTCGGTGCCGCAGGTGTGAATGAAGCCATCTATAGCCTTCTCATGTTAAAACATGGGTTTATTGCTAAATCTGCTAACATCAATGAATTAGATGAGAGCGCTGAAGGCTTACCCATTGCGCGTGAGCGGATTGATAATGTTGAGTTGCGTACTATATTGTCCAACAGCTTTGGTTTTGGTGGTACCAATGCCTGTTTAGTGATGCGTGCCTTTAGTTAAGCATCCGCCGTTACGCTGTGCGGTGAATAACACTCTAAATTCACTATGTGACCTAACAGTGCGATAGCTGTTGAACCTATCCGTTTGTTGCCGTCGGTCATGGCCGACGGCAACACGGATTTTCCCTACCTTATTCGTTGTTCTCATCACCCATCAATAAATAGACTTGCCCAGGCTTAAGACACCGACTGCAAAACAGCGGATATTGGCGGTTTCCCCCGTTCACTTTCGTTAAATAGAATGACTATTCGCCTCAAATGAACGAAAAAAACCGCTCAATCCCGCTGCTTTTCGCTACGGCGCTTAAGCCTAGGCAGGTCTAATGACCGTATAAAACGTAGCAAAGCGCTTGCTGGCTCACTATACTGTTAGCCCGATTGACTCACCCCTGTTTTAAACAGTTTGACAAGGCGTCTCGTTATGCACAAACCGACTCGATATTTACGCATTGCCTGTTCCTTAAGTGTTTTACTTTTTTCCCACTACACCTGGAGTGCGGACACTTATACTGATCGCAAAATTCATTTAGCGGTGGTGCAATGCGAACATGCATTGGCTGTCAAACAGGTTAAATCAGGCATTAGCCTGCGGGTTCTACGTCGTTATTTTGAAAAATACACCTTGTATCGGGATGCGGCCACCCAACGCGATCCCTACCTGTGGACTTCAGAAGCACTGCATCCCACTGGCACACGTTTTATAGATCAACCTTATGGTGAGATATTAAGCACCTGCGAGCGGGAGCTGCCTAAGCATGTTGAACGCGCCGAAAAAGCCCTGTTAGCCTATCAAAAACAACAAGCCAAGCTTCGCCAAGCAGAACAAAACTTAGATAAAAAACAGCAGCAGCAAGCTATTAAACAAGTACAACTAGCGGTGACGCATTATTGCCAACATTATCTGCGTAAACCGGTGCCTGAAAACTTGGATGAAAAAGCCGAAAAACGGCTAAATGATGATTACCAGGCTTATACTCATGCGCGTAAAGCCGCGATCAGCTTATATGCGGATATTGGATATACTCCCTTTTCAAGCCTGATGAAAAGCCCTGATCAGCGCCAAGTGCTGACGAAAACTCAAACCGTGCATGAATGGTTTGATGTTTGTGAACAATTATTTGCAGAACATCTCAGCAAAACTGTTAAAGTTGAAGCCCCTCCCACAGCAGAAACCCCAGAAATAGCTGCCGCTGACACTAAAGACACGGTGCCTGTCCCAGTGATTGTGACGGCAAAAACCGATACTCCGGTTGCCCCCCCTGTTGATAAAAAAACACCCACAATAAAGCCTGCCCCTATAGTTGTTCAAGAAAAACCCGTAGTTAAACCAAAGACATTTAAAATTACAGAGATATTAGATAAAGACTCTCGTTTATCTGAAGAAGAGCTAGAAGAAACACCGGATGTTGAAAATAAAGATGAGACGCTGGCAAGCGATACAGAAGAGGCTTCAGACTCAACAACGACTCCTGTTCAACCCGTAGAAGAAGCGGCAGAGAATACAAATGCACCAGAAGCCGAGGCAGAAGTAGTCGATACTGACACAGCAACAGACGATACAGTTACAACAAAAGAAGACACAGATATTGAAACTACAACCGATAATGAGGATAGCTCAGTAGAAGATGAAACGGCGGCAGACAGTGAACCTGCTAATGACGAAGATGAAGTCTCTTCTGAAGCAGAAGAGGACGATACGGGTTATTTGACCGCTTTAAAACAAGCTAAAAAAAATCGCGCTGAGATTCTAAAAAAAGAAAAAAGAGCACCTGAATATTTAGATGAAAACCAGGAGGATATTTTGAAATCCAAAGAATGGTTTTATGAAGACTATGATGCTCAAGAAAATCCTATTGCCTGCCGAGTTTATGTATTCAGTGCCAATACGTTGTCTGACTCAGAAGAGTTTGATGGTTCTTGTTTTGAAGAATAATCCCTTTTTTAAAGACCCGAACACTCTGTGATCGGGGGTTTATTTTCTCAGTGACTCATGTTACGCAATCTCGCTAAGCGAGTGCATTGCAAGCCTTTGCGTAACCTCAATTAGTTATTAGACTGGTTGCGAGGGGTAGGCATCGTAGCGAAAAGGTGTGGTTTTGAGGCTGTTTTTTCGGTTTTTTGAGGCGAATAGCCAGCTATTTTTTGATCAAAAGCGGAAAAATAGGCCAAAACCCACGCCTTTGCAGCCGATAAATACCCCTTGCAAGCAGTCTATTCATCACCTATAAGCAAACACAATGGCTCAATACATTTACACTATGAATCGGGTCGGCAAAGTCGTGCCGCCTAAACGAGAGATTCTTAAAGACATTTCCTTATCTTTTTTTCCTGGCGCAAAAATTGGCGTTTTAGGTCTAAATGGCTCAGGGAAATCCAGCCTGTTACGCATCATGGCTGGAGAAGATAAAGAATTTAACGGCGAAGCACGCCCGCAAGCAGGCATCAATGTAGGCTATTTGCCGCAAGAACCACAGCTCAATCCCGATAAAGATGTACGCGGTAATGTTGAAGAAGCGGTGCAACCGATTAAAGATGCGTTGACTCGCCTGGATGCGGTCTATGCAGCCTATGCTGAACCCGACGCAGATTTTGATGCCTTGGCAAAAGAACAAGGCGATTTAGAAAATCTGATTCAAGCCAGCGATGGGCATAATCTCGACCGCACCTTGGAAATAGCGGCTGAAGCGCTACGTTTGCCCGCTTGGGATGCGGATGTCAACACTTTGTCCGGTGGTGAAAAACGCCGAGTAGCCTTGTGTCGTTTGCTGTTGTCCAAGCCTGACATGTTGCTACTCGATGAACCCACCAACCATTTGGATGCAGAATCCGTGGCTTGGCTTGAGCGTTTTCTACATGAATATTCTGGTACCGTGGTCGCTGTCACCCATGATCGCTACTTCCTTGACAATGTGGCGGGCTGGATTTTGGAATTAGACCGAGGACACGGCATTCCTTGGGAAGGCAATTATTCCACTTGGTTAGAACAAAAAGAAAAACGCCTAGAAATGGAAGAAAAACAAGAATCTGCCCGTCAACGTGCGATGAAAGCCGAACTTGAATGGGTGCGCAGTAATGCCAAAGGCCGCCATGCCAAGAGCAAAGCGCGGCTATCAAGATTTGATGAACTCGCCAATCAAGATATGGAAGAACGCAACGAAACCCAGGAAATCTACATTCCACCGGGCCCTCGTTTAGGCGATATGGTCATTGAAGTCAATGGTGTGCGTAAAGGCTTTGGTGAGCGTTTATTAGTTGAAAACTTAAGTTTTAATTTACCGCCAGGGGGCATTGTTGGCATCATCGGGCCTAATGGTGCGGGTAAAACCACGCTGTTTCGCATGTTGTCAGGTCAAGAACAACCTGACAGCGGTGAATTGCGCATCGGTTCCACGGTTGATTTAGCCTATGTGGATCAATCCCGTGATAGCTTAAATGGTGAAAAAACCGTGTGGGAAGAGATTTCTGACGGTCAAGACATTATTCAAGTCGATAAATACCAAACGCCCTCACGCGCCTATGTGGGACGCTTTAATTTCAAAGGCTCAGACCAGCAAAAGCGAGTCAAAGATTTATCCGGTGGGGAGCGCAATCGCGTGCATTTGGCGAAATTATTACGCAGCGGCGGCAATGTTTTACTGCTGGATGAACCCACCAATGATCTTGATGTAGAAACCTTGCGAGCATTAGAAGATGCCTTGTTAGCCTTTCCAGGCTGCGCAGTGGTGATTTCTCATGATCGCTGGTTCTTAGATCGTATTGCGACACACATGCTGGCTTTTGAAGGTGATTCACAAGTGGTGTGGTTTGAAGGTAACTATGCCGATTACGAAGCGGATCGTCATCGCCGCTTAGGTAAAGAAGCCGATGAACCGCATCGAATCAAATACAAACGCTTGAAAGATTAAATCTCAACAAAGCCTCATAAACACGCAAAAAAGCTTTTGCATACACCCCATAAGGAAGGTTGATTGTGTTTGATAAATATCCCGTTTTACGCCTTTTCAGTCTCACAAGCCTGTTGGCTGTAAGCTTATTTAATGCTGGCTGTGTGTACAAAATTGACGTACAGCAAGGCAATATTGTGAGCCAAGAAATGCTTGACCAACTACGTCCCAATATGACCAAGCAACAGGTGCGTTTCATTATGGGTACACCTTTGCTGGAAAGCGTGTTTGATCAACAGCGCTGGGATTATTACTACAGCTATGAACCCGGCAGCGTTAAACATCCTCGTCATGACACCGCACAACAACGCAAAATTACCGTCGTGTTTGAACAAGACAGCTTGCGCGAAGTGACGGGGGATGTCAGTGTTAATTTGCAGCGCCCACCCGATGCAATGCCGGACGTGCGTAGTGAAGAACCCTTGTTATAGCTGGATAAAAAGAATCACACCGCGCTCTAAGAGCCTATACGAAAACGGGATAATCGGCTGCAAGTCCGCCCTTTTGATCAGGTTTTCCGCTTTTTTTCGTTACACGCGGGCTATTCGCCTTAAAAAACCGAAAAAACCTGCCTCAAAATAGCGCATTTTCGCTTCGATTCCCCATCTTCGTATAGGCTCTAAGCGTGTGGTTCCTAGCTATCACATATTCACTGCTTCGCCGTCGATGTAGACCCGCGCCCCTCCATCTATTAAGCCTTTCTTAATCAACACACACAGCTAATTCACGCAAGCCCCACATCTTCTGTCTTTTTACGCTAGAATCCCTTCCGCATACCATCCCTCTTCCTCAAAAGTTAATGAGACACCATGTCCGACATCACCACTTCTATCGCTGGCGACGACATTGAACGCCAACCCCTGCACCACTTTACTGAGCAAGCGTATTTGGATTACTCCATGTACGTCATATTGGATCGTGCGCTGCCGCATGTGGCGGATGGCCTAAAACCCGTGCAACGGCGCATTGTCTATGCAATGTCTGAGTTGGGTTTGAATGCAGGCGCAAAATTTAAGAAATCCGCCCGAACTATCGGCGATGTATTGGGTAAATTCCATCCACATGGCGATTCCGCTTGCTATGAAGCGATGGTGCTGTTGGCACAGCCTTTTTCCTATCGCTATCCCTTGGTCGAAGGACAGGGCAACTGGGGTTCAATAGATGACCCTAAATCCTTTGCTGCCATGCGCTATACCGAAGCGCGATTAGCGGGTTTTGCTGAAGTTTTACTGGCTGAAGCCAATCAAGGCACCGTCACTTGGACGGCTAATTTTGATGGCACCCTAGAAGAACCCAAGCTATTGCCCGCACGTTTGCCCAATATTTTGCTCAATGGCGGCATGGGCATTGCCGTGGGCATGGCGACCGATATTCCTCCGCATAATTTGCGTGAAATTACCGCCGCTTGTGTACGTTTATTAGATCAACCGGAAGCCAGCATTGCGCAGCTTTGCGAACATGTGCAAGGACCCGATTACCCCACCGAAGCGGAAATCATCACGCCCCGCGCAGAGATTTTGCGCATGTATGAAACTGGTCACGGCTCCATTCGCTTGCGGGCGCATTTCTTACTCGAAGAAGGCGATATCGTCATCACCGCCTTGCCGCATCAAACGTCAGGTGCCAAGGTCATCACGCAAATTGCCGCCCAAATGACGGCGAAAAAATTGCCTATGGTGGAAGATTTACGCGATGAATCTGATCACGAAAACCCCGTGCGTTTAGTCGTCGTACCACAGGGTAAAAAAGTCGATATTGAAGCACTGATGGCGCATTTATTTGCCACCACCGACTTAGAACGCAGCTACCGTGTCAACCTCAATATGATCGGACTCGATGGTCGTCCGCAGGTGAAGCATTTAAAAATGCTACTGAGCGAATGGCTCACTTATCGATTAGAGACCGTGCGCAAACGTCTACAATTTCGCCTCGATAAAGTCAGCAAACGCCTGCATTTGCTTGAAGGACAGATGATTGCGTTTTTAAATATTGACGAAGTGATTCAAATGATTCGCGCCAAAGATCATCCCAAGCCCTTGCTCATCGCACGTTTTGGTTTAAGCGACATACAAGCCGAAGCCATTTTAGATACCAAATTGCGCCAATTAGCCAAGCTAGAAGAACAAAGAATCAAGGCAGAACAAGATAAGCTCAATCAAGAACGTAAAGCTTTAGAAGGCACCTTGAATTCAGAACAACACCTGAAAAATCAAGTGCGTGAAGAATTATTAAAAGACGCTGAAAGCTTTGGCGATGTACGGCGCTCACCTTTAGTTGAACGTCAGCAAGCACAAGCATTGGATGATAAAAACTTACTGCCCAGCGAAGCATTGACGGTAATTCTGTCTGCCAAAGGTTGGGTACGCGCCGCTAAAGGCCATGAAATTGATGCTGCCAATCTTAATTATCGTGCAGGCGATCATTTTCTCTCTGCCACGCAAAGTTTTAGTGATCAAGATGTCGTGTTTATGGACAATTGCGGGCGCAGCTATGCTTTACCCGCCCATACCTTGCCGTCAGCACGCGGACAAGGCGAGCCTGTGTCCAGTCGTTTAAGCCTTGCCGATGGAGCGCTCATGCATTGTGTGCTGACCGGAGATACTCACAAATTATGGTTGCTGGCTTCTAATGGTGGGTTTGGGTTTATGACTAAATTCAAGCATTTACACACCCGTAATAAAAACGGAAAAGCCATGCTCACATTGCCCGAAGGGGCTGAGATTTTCACCCCATTGCCGATTAAAGATGCACAAAGTGAATATTTAGCCGTGAGCAATTCAAGCGGTTATTTGCTGATTTTCCCATTGCGGGATTTGTCCGAACTGGCGAAAGGCAAGGGTGTGAAATTGATGAACTTGCACACCAAAGAAGAAGAGTCTTTAACCGCATTAGCAGTGCTACCCGCCACCGCTACATTAGTGATACAAAGCGGCAAACGCCCGATGCGTTTAAAGCCAGAAGATTGGTGTCATTACCAAGGTGAACGTGCAAAGCGTGGACACAAATTACCCAAAGGTTTTCAGAAAGTAGATGCACTGATGGTAGAAGAACGCAGCTAAATGACATCAGTTGTAAAAAACAATGTCAATGGCGCGAACGCGGAGCATGATGCATTGCGCCGAAGCATCATCCGCGTGCGCACCCTATCAGGCTTTTTTCTTTAAATCACCCGCTAAACACAGCTTTCTATACTTGATAAAAACATCGCATTCATCAACAGATGAAAAATGAAAGGATCATCCATGTCACTCTCTAAACCCATTGCAACATTCAATTTCCATGGTTTTTATACGCTTTTAATGAAAGAAGTTTGGCGTTTTATGAAAGTGATGACGCAAACAGTATTGACACCTATGATTACGGTATTACTGTACTTACTCATTTTTTCTTCAGTGCTGTCAGAACATGTCGAGGTCTATGCGGGCGTTAGTTATAGTGCTTTTTTAGTCCCCGGCTTAATTATCTTTTCAGTCTTACAAAATGCTTTTTCAAATACCTCATCCAGCCTGTTTCAAGCTCGGCAAAACGGCAACGTCTTATTTGTTTTACTCGCCCCTTTATCCAGCCTAGAGTTTTACTTAGCTTATGTACTGGCAGCGGCGATTCGTGGATTGTTAGTCGGTGTCGCTGTGTGGTTCGCCTCCCTGTTTTTTGTTGATATACCCATCCACAACCCAGGCTTAATCCTGTTGTTTGCATTATTAGGGAGCGTGCTCTTAGGGGCTTTAGGTTTAATGTCAGCGGTGTGGGCTAAGCGTTGGGATCACATTGCAGCCTTCCAAAATTTTGTCATCTTGCCCTTATCTTTTTTAAGCGGTGTGTTTTACTCGATTCAAGACTTGCCTCCGATGTGGTCTGAATTGTCTTATTACAATCCATTTTTCTATTTAATTGATGGTTTTCGTTACAGTTTTCTAGGCGTGTCTGATGCGTCCGTAGGTGTCAGCCTATTGATGATAGGAGGGGCTGTGGTGGTGACGACGCTCATCAGTCTGCGAATTCTTGATTCTGGCTACAATTTACGGGAGTAAAAGTCTCCAGCTCTCTCTGCCCCAAAATATAGCCCACTCATCTAATGTTAGGGATAACGCCACTTAGAACGGTTATCCCTTGCATACCGCTGTTTTGCAGTCGGTGTTTTAAGCCTGGACAAGTCTATTTGCATTCTGCCCTGTTTGCGTTGTTTTTTCAGCCATACCCCTCGCTTTTTCGCACCCATAGCCCCCTTCTCCTGACTACCTCATGCGCTTTTATCAACAGTTCCCATGCCTGTCATACTTGATACATCAGGTTTAACAGCTATTATTAATATACGAATTTATTAAAATTAAAATCATTTAATGAACTAAAAGACGTTTTTTACAAGTCGGTTTCAATAGATGAAGCAATAACTCAGGTATTTTAGGCGTGAATTGAAGGTCAATAAAAGGAGTTCAACATGAGTACAATCACAAATGACACAGAATTCCGTCATGCATTAGAAAAACTTGGAATACAACAGCAACGTGCAGTGGCGGCTTTGTTTGTAGAACATTTATCGGCTTTATATGATGACGAACGCATTAAGCGCGTGATTAGCTTGGCTAAAAATACAGAAACACCGATAGATGAACTGCAAATGGCCTATAAAGCGGCAAAAGCTGCCAGCATAGACAGTTACACCCGCTGCGGTGCAGACGGTGATTGACGCGAGCAAGCCGGACATTTCGTCGCCAAAGCCGCTGCTCATTGCGTGATACCTCATCCCAAAAGCAATATTGCCTGGGATGTAGCCATGCACTGCCGCATGGCACGTACCTGTGAATACATCGCCCACGACAAAGGCTCAGAACATACTGAGCACGAAGCGCAGTATCGTTTGTTGTTGGAGTTTGTTGGGTAAAAGAAAATTTAGAGTGGAATAGAGATTTTGGCGGATGATGCTATCGCTTCTGCTCTATAGAAACAAGAGGTATAAAATGACTGTTTTAGATGAAGCGGTTGAAGAGGCTTATCCTGATGCAGTAGAACTGGCTAGAAAAGAAACCGATTTAAGCATTGATATATTTCCCCAACAATGTCCTTACAGCATAGAACAAATACAAAACGAAGCCTTTTATCCAGAATCAAATGCGATAACAGCACAGGGAGACTGACCATGAGCGAACGCATTGTTGTTGATCCGATCACCCGTATCGAAGGCCATTTGCGCATTGAAGCGCAAATGGACGGTGACACCATTGCCCAGGCGTATTCTTCAGGCACCATGGTGCGTGGCATTGAAACCATTCTCAAAGGACGTGACCCGCGTGATGCTTGGGCATTTGCGCAGCGTATTTGTGGGGTATGTACCTTGGTACATGGTTTAGCGTCGGTGCGTTCAGTAGAAAATGCACTGAACTATACCATCCCTCCAAATGCGCAGTTGATTCGTAATTTAATGAGTGCTGCGCAATATGTGCATGATCATGTGATGCATTTTTATCATTTGCACGCGCTGGATTGGGTCGATGTGGTGTCTGCTCTGAAGGCTGATCCGAAAGCCACTTCCGAGCTGGCTCAAACCGTCAGTCCACATTATCCGAAGTCTTCTCCTGGCTATTTTTCAGATATGCAGAAAAAGCTGAAAACCTTTGTTGAAGGCGGACAATTAGGTATTTTTGCTAAAGCCTACTGGGGGCATCCTGCGTATAAATTGCCTCCAGAAGCGAACTTGATGTCGGTGTCGCATTATCTGGAAGCCTTGGAATGGCAGCGTGATGTGGTGCGTTTACATGCGATTTTTGGCGGTAAAAACCCGCATCCGAATTTCTTAGTCGGTGGCGTGGCCAGTCCTATTGATTTGAATTCTGATTCTGCGATTAATGCTAAGAAACTGGCGGACATCCAGAATGTCATTCATCAAATGAAAGTCTTTGTAGAACAAGTTTACATTCCTGACACTTTAGCGATTGCAGGGTTTTATAAAGAATGGGCAGAACAAGGTGAAGGCGTGGGTAATTTCTTAACCTATGGTGATTTCCCTGAAAAAGGCATAGATGACCCCAGTTCTTTCTTGATTCCTGGTGGCGTGATTTTAAATCGTGATTTGTCTACTTTTGAACCCGTGGATTTGCACGATAAAGAACAAGTCAAAGAATACGTGTCTCATGCTTGGTATGACTACAGCACAGGTAAAGATGCAGGCTTGCATCCTTATGATGGAGAAACACAGCTTAATTACACAGGCCCTACACCGCCTTATAAACATCTGGATGTCGATCAATCCTATTCCTGGTTGAAAACACCCCGTTGGCGCGATAAAGCTGTAGAAGTCGGGCCTTTGTCGCGGATGCTGATGTTATATGCCACGAAACATGCACAAGCTGTAGAATTGGTAGATTACACGCTAAAAACCCTAGATTTACCAGTGACTGCATTGTTCTCTACTTTGGGACGCACAGCAGCAAGAACCCTAGAAACTAAGATTATCGCTGACACTATGCAAAATTGGTTTGATCATTTGATCGTCAATATTAAAGCCGGCGATACCAAAACCTTTAATGAAACACTGTGGGAACCGAGTTCTTGGCCTAAACAATGTCAAGGGGTGGGTTTTATGGAAGCACCGCGTGGGGCATTAGCTCATTGGATCGTGATTGAGGATGAGAAAATTGCTAATTATCAAGCGGTCGTACCTACGACTTGGAATGCGGGTCCGTTAGATGCTCAGGGACAAGCAGGCCCTTATGAAGCCGCCTTGAAAGGTCATAAACTGCATGATCCTCATCAACCACTTGAGATTTTACGCACCATTCACAGCTTTGATCCTTGCATTGCCTGTGCTGTGCATTTAAGCGACGAAAACGGCGAGGACATGTTGCAAGTGAAGGTGCAGTAAAAGAAGAAAGGCACGATCTACTGACCGTCCTCAGTATTCAAACCATCTTGTAGCGTTGGATAAAAAGACCTGACAGATATTCAAAACCTGCCTGGTCTTTGAACTTCTGACTCGACAATAGCAGCGTGGTCATGTACAAGGCATTCAACCCTCTCCTTGAAGGCAAAAGTATCTACACAACTTTCCCCCCTCGGTTATGAGGCTCACATCGCTACAAGCCCTCAGTGGCGGCGGTGTCGAACTGGCATTTGACACGCCCAGGGCAGTATAGATATAGCCAAATGACATCAGTTGTTAAGACTGCCAGTCCTTGAAGGACTGGCAGTCTTGGGTTTGCCTATATCGTAAGCCTATAAATGACGTACTTTAGCTATATGCCTTCCATTTTAATTCCCCCAATCAAAGAACCGCATCATGCCTGATATTGTATTAATACCACTGCTATTTCTAGCCGGATTGGTGGCGGGTGTCATCAACGTGCTATCCGGTGGTGGCTCCATGCTCACATTACCCCTATTAATTTTTGCCGGACTCGACAGCGCCACAGCCAATGGCACCAATCGCTTAGGCATATTGACCCAAAGCCTAGCAGGGATCGTCGGGTTTCAGCAAAAACAGGTCGAACATGATTACGTCCACAGTTTAAAACTCAGCCTCATTACCTTGCCCGGTGCGCTGCTAGGCGCTTATGCCGCCATTGAAATGAGTGAAGAAGGCTTTCGTTATGTTTTAGTGGGCGTTTTACTGTTTAGCACCGCCTCGCTGTTTATTCCGTTGCCCAAACATAGCGAAGATAGCCCGCCAAACAGGGCTTGGTTACTGTATCCCGCCATGTTCGGCATTGGTTTTTACGGTGGTTTTATTCAAATCGGCGTGGGTTTTCTGTTTATGGCGGTACTGTACAACCTGCTACATATTCGCTTGGTCTACGTCAATGTACATAAAGTAGTGATTATTCTGATTTATACCTTACCCGCTTTAGCCGTATTTTGGTGGAATGACAATATTCATTGGGGATTTGCCATCACCTTAGCCGTAGGTAGCGCTTTAGGGGGTTGGTTAGCCGCACGCTGGAGCTTGCGCGGCGGCGATCAATGGATTCGCTGGCTGACTGCCGTCATAGTCACGCTGATGTCGATTAAATTATTGTTGGGTTAATGAGGCCATGATCAGAGTGCAGTGTCTTGTTCTGGGTCTCATTGAGTTTAAATAAATCAGTGATACGCCAGACCTAGCAGGTTTCAAAAACCTATGAGTTCTTAACCACGATGCTCCAGTACAACTGAAATATTATTCCTATATCACTGAGAGCATTGATAACACCATAGCCTTGCGGCATACCTATTCCATCCTACTGAGTTTTAACGCTTTAAGCTTTATCATCGCTTTACTACTGTGAGATGGGTAAGATTTAGGCTTTGTTGACATTTGGGGCTAAAAACCGCCAGCATCCAAATGTCAGAGCCTAGCTCTCATAACGATAACAAGGAATTTTTTATGTCCATCGTCAGCGTTGCTATCTTTGCGGGTCTTTTGTTGACAGGCACGTATCTGGTCGTCTTTTTTAAGCTTTCCAGCGGTTGGAAAAAGGTGAATGTGTTGGTGTTAGCACTGTGGATACTGGGCGCGATCTTTAACGCGGATGAGGATTTTTTCATCTTTATGTTGGGTGTCACGCTGCTGCTCATGCCGCTGTCGATATTGAGGCTGGTGTTAAATAGCGCGATTGATGCGCGTTCGTCGCGGCCTAAAGCCAGTACGCCGACGCTCTTGCCAGTGGATGAAAAACTCCGCAAAGCGACTTTATTACGTTTAAAACTCAAAGACTTACATCAGGCGGGTGAGTTAAACGATGTGCGCTACCAGATTTTACAAGGGCAAGTGGATGCTTGGGTGCGCGATGTGTGCAGGCAGTGGCATTTGCCAGAAGCCCAGCATCAACGCTTGTTGGAGGCGGCTTGGCGGGCGATGCAAACGCATTTGGGCGAGACTTTGGGGGATGCGCCTTGGTCGCCGCCAATAGAGGAGCAGGCTTTTGCCTTAGATGATGCGCCTGCTGCTACGCCGCCCACGCCTTCGGTAAAAACAGCGCCTGCTCATCCGCCTCTGGCTAAGAAAAACAGTCCGTTATTAACCCCGTCTTCTCCTGTGCTGGCGCAGAAAACGATGGATACGGGAGTTCAGCAGCGCGTGAATCCGCCCGTTAAACCCGCCCACACTATCGAAAAACCTCCACAAAAACCCCGTCCTAGCCGACCTGCACAACCGACGATAAGCACTGCAAGCCATCTCAAAAACCGCCTGAATAGCTTTTTAAGCGAGGTGTTGTGGCGTTTTCTGTGGCAAAACATCGGTTGGTTTATTGCGGGTTTTTGTCTGGTGTCGGGTTCGGTGTTTTTGGTGATTTACAGCAGCGGGTATGACAAAGCGTTGGCGGTGCTGGGGGTGCTCAGCAGTTATGCGGCGTTGCTGTTTTTTGGCGGTTATTGGCTGCGACGCAAACGCCAGGATGTCGAGACGGTGAGCCAGGTGTTGTTGACGATTGGTGTGTTGTTGGTGCCCTTGGTGTTTGCGACCTCAACGCGCTTGATTCTGCATGATCAAGGTGTGTTGCTGCTGAGTGTGTTGTTGGCGGGGGTGATGTTGCTGAGTGCGATATTCGCGGTGCGCTTGGTGTCGGGGGTGATGGATCGGTTGCTGTTAAAAGGCCATCCCAGCGCTTTTATTGCTTTGGCGGCGATGCAGTTTTTTGCGCCTGTGTTGGTGTGGGTGGATCATTGGTATGCCCTTGCGGGGCTGCATTTGGCTTTGCTGCTGATGCTGGGCATTGCGCTGCATCGCTTTACTCATCAGTGGTTACGCCAGTTATTTTTAGAGCAACGCAAGCTCAGTTATTACGCGGCGGGCACTTTGATCTATGCGGCTATTGTGTCGTTTATTTCTTTGACTTGGAGCCATGACATCACGCTGCCTGCGGGGTATAGCGGGCCGTTTTTAATGGCGCTGGGGTTGATGCTGTTTAATGTGGATCGCCATCTGAAGCAGTGGGTGGAGAAAAAAGCTTGGTTGGATCATTTCAGCTTTGTCATTTATGCGGTGTCGATAGTGGCGGTGTTGTTGGCTTGGTGGCCGATGTCTGCGGCGTTGCCTGCGGTGTTTGCACAGCCTTCGCTGCACGCTGTATTCATGCATCCCAGCTTGTTGCCGTTGAGTTTAACGCTGGCCTTGGGGGCGGTGTTGTACGGTTTAATGCTGTGGCATTACTTAACGCTGCCGCCTTTGTATTTGCTCATCGCTGCTTTTGCGGGGGAATATGCGTTGCTGCTGTGGCCTTTTCCAGCGGACATGCATTTTCTGCTCAGCGTGCCGGGGTTTGCGGCTTTGCTGTTGTTGCGGCGTTTTTTACTCCAGCGTAAGGCTGAGCGCGTTGCGCTGATGATTAACCCGGTGTTGCTGGGTTTAATTCCGGCTTTGGTGGTGTGGAGTTTGTGGCAAGCACAACCGGGATGGGCGGCGATGCTGACACCTTTGACAGCGGCGTTGTTGATGTTACCTGTGTTGGACATCCATTTTGCGCAATTATTAGATCATTATCGCCAAGCGAAACCAGCGGGCAAACGCTGTTATTTGCTCAGCGTTTTTGTCACATTAACATTGGCTTACGCGCCCGTTTTTTTTGCTTCTTGGGTGTTGCAATTTAGCTTAGCGCTGCTGTTGTTGGGGATTGTGTGGGGTATTTTAACTCGCTGGGCTTTGTACAGCCCCAGCAGCCGTTGCCAAGCACAAGTATTTATGGATTCCGCGCTGCTCAGTGTCTTGGCTTCAACGGGTCTTGCGTGGTATGGGCTGCCGATGCCGTTATCGGCGGAATGGCTGATACCCGCCAGCGGCATTATGTTGTTGCTGAGCTTGTGGCTAAACAGCCGTGTGTTGCTGTATCTCGCTGCGCTAGGCTGTGCGACGGCGGCGATGTTATTGATTGATCATTTCGACATTACCACCACAGGCAACACCACGCTGGGTTTAGGCATACTGAGTTTTATCGCGCTGCGCTGGGCGCAATACCGCATCGAACTGAAGCAGCGAGTGACGGCGGAAGTGTTGGGCGATGTGGCGCTGGTTCGCTCTAAATCATGGCGCTTGCGCCCTCTGCATTTGTGGACGATCCGCGATGATGATTACAACAGCCGTGCAGAGATGCTCACGTTACCTTTAAAACACGCTTTATGGTTGTTGTGGCTGTTAGGCATGTTCAAACTAGCCCGCCACACGCTGTTCGGCTTTGATTTACCGCTCGATTCAGAACTCGCGGTGTATGATTTTTGGGGTCACGCTTATCCCGCCTTTTTGGGCTGGACGTATTTATTGGGCGCGGTGCTCACAGTGCTGTTGATGACTGAGGCTCCACGCTGGCTGAGGTTTTTACAACCTTTAGCTTTAGTGTTGTTCAACATCGCCGTTTTGCTGCTGAGCGCACCCTTTTTGGCGATGGAATTCTACAGCTTGTTGATCGTTGCCTTAAACCTCTGGGTGTGGTGGACAGCGATAGGTTTTATACCGCATTTAACCCCGTTGTGGCAGGCGTTGGGCGGGCAAGCGCATGATGATGCCGCAGCGCAATATTCCGCCACCGAGCGCTACGTACACCACACTGCGTTTGTCTTAATCGCTGGCGCGTTGTTTCTGCCCTTAAGCACGGGCGGTGTGGTGTTGCTGCTCAGTTTGTGGGGAGCCATTGTGTTCTGGGCGCACGCCGGACAGCGTTATCAATATCCCCTTCATGCGTATTTAGTGGTGGGCGGCTTGAGTTTAGAACTCATCGCCCTCTACAGCACCTTTGCCGATGTGCGCCTGTGGCAGTATTTAAATGATCTGGAATTGGGCTGGTTATTGACGGGCTTAAGCCTGGGTTTGGCGAGCTTGGGCTGGCTGTTTTGCTCGCTGGATAAGGCGCGTTTTTCGACCGATTCTGCCGAGAACGCGACGGCGCTATCCTCAACAGTGGTGCGCGGTCTGAATGTGTATCAATTGCCGCTGTATCACTTGGCTTATGTGCTCTATGGCTTCGCCATCATCATTATTTTACCGCTGCAACCTTGGATTAATATCCTCGGTCATCATCCCGCCTCACTCAGCCTGTTGTTATTAGCACAAACCTTAGTCTTATGGCCCTTGTTGCGTTCGCCGGAACATCCGTGGCTGATTAGCAATCACTGGGCGGCACATTTACGTGGCGTGTTCATGCCCATTTTGCTGACCTTGGCACTGATAAATTTATTAGTGGTCTGGCAGGTGTCTGAACAGATCGGCGTGTATAGTTTGGTCGCTTGGGGCTTTGTCTGCGGACTGGTCGGATGGGCGATACATTGTTCTGCCACGCCCTCCACTCGCGCCCCTTTCGCTACCGTCGCATGTCAATGGTTAAGCTTGCAGCCTTCAAATCATCCGATGGGATTACGCATCGCACCTTATTTTGCGCCGTGGTGGGGCTTGTTTCTGGTCGCGGGCATATTCTCACTGCATTTGCTGTATTTACTGACGTTGAATGGAGATAGTCACGCCGCTCACGCCTTAGTCCGACAACTGCCTGACTTATTGTCCATCGGTGTTGCGCCGATTATTTATGCGCTGTTTGCCCTGCAAGCCGTTGAATTATGGATGCAACTCAGCCTAACACTGTATCTCTTGCTGTTGGTATCTTTGTACCCTGGCTTGCGGTTATTACGCTGGATCAGCGCCGTCGCTGTGCTCCTAACCGGATGGCTGGTCGTGTTAAAGCTATTCCCATTAGAAGCCGCATTAAATCCGCCATTAGTGATCGGCGTTTTAATCTGGCTGAACCTATTGTTGTATCAAGCCACGCACATCTCGCTACCCAAACCCTTGCGCGTCATCTATTGGCCGCAAAATGAACTGCGCTATCTCAGCACGGGATGGCTCATCCTATTTTTGCTGGTCTTAGCCGGACCGACCTTGCTTCTCGTTACGCAAGCCACGGTGTTCAACACGTCCATCAAAGCGCCGTCATTCATGACCTTGGGTTTAAGCCTCTTGCTCACGCTATCGTTTGCGCATTGGTATGGACAACAACGCCGCTTACTCACCGCCCATTGGCTGCTTTTATCCCTGACCATCAGCTTGCTCTTACTCGGCATGGCGGTGTGGCCTTTGTGGCTCTGTGTATGTGTCGGATTGTGGGGGGCATTGCTGTGGTTGTGGGGAATGCGTCAACGCGATCAGCAAGGTTCAATGCTGACTGAAGCCCTTGAACAATGGGTACCTGGGCTGTTTGCACTGGGATTGCTCAACCTGTTAAATCCGTGGCTGGCGACCTATACCCAACTCCTCACACTGGTATTGCTAGGCAGTTTTGCGCTGGCTTTTGGCCTGTTCAAGCATCACCGCTCCTGGCTGCTGGTCGGGCTGGGCTTATTGTTTATGAGCCTGCATTGGTGGTGGCTGCTGTGGTTGCCCGAACAAGCCGAGATCAGCGCCTTATTGCCCTGGTTCTCTGTGCAAACCGTGCTGCTGGCTTGGTTGTATGCCGAGTTACAACACCGCTTGCAAGGCATTTGGCTACGCTTAGTCAATAGCCTGCCGCTGCTGCCTATCCTCATCTTGCTCAGCCTCAGCGAATGGTGGTGGTATGTGTGGACGCTGTATCAAAGCCTGCTTTACACCGGACTGCCGCCTGCGGGTTTATTTGGGTTGCTCGATGCGCTCGCCGTCACTGCCAGCGTGCTACTGCTGTTTGCCCTCTGGCTGCGTCATGCCACACAACGCAGCGAAGCCCAGATATATTTACAAGCGATGAATTTAGGCTTGCTGATCCTGTTTTGGCGCTTATTGTGGGTCGGTTTAGCCGCGCCCAGCGCTTGGGACACCACGGTTTTACTCGGCATTGCCGCATTGCTCGTCGCCTTATCGCATTTGCGCCCACATCCCGCCATCGAGCGCTTAGGCTTATTCATCCCCGTGCTCGCCTTGTTCACCGTGCCCAGCACCACTTCTGCGCACACCAGCCTCACATTATTCACCGCCGCCGCCTTGTATTGGTTGATGCACCGCCAAGACTCGCGCCCTTCGGTGTCCTTGTATCTCGGCTTATTAGCGCTGAATCTCGGCATTTACGTGTGGGTGCCCTCGCTGGCTGAGCAAAACGCTTTAGTACAAATCTACACCCTACCCGCTGCACTCAGCGTGTTGCTCATGCTGCAATTGCATTGGCTGGAACTCAAACCCAGCGTAGCGCACGCCGTGCGTTTAACCGCACTATCCGCGATTTATCTCAGCGCTACTTTAGATGTGTTTTTGCGCCCAGATTTCTCCTTGTTTTTGCTGGCTTTGGGTTTAAGCTTAGGCGGTGTTTTACTCGGCATTGCTCTACGCATCAAAGCCTTTCTTTATGCAGGAACACTGTTTTTAATCTTCAATGTGGTTGGACAATTAGTGCAATATTATCCACAAGCCACTTTAAGCAAAGCTATTGTATTAATGCTGCTAGGCGGCTTGATCTCCGCTGGCATGATTGCATTTCAACTGCAAAAAGAACCTATTTTGCGCTGGATTGAAAAAGTACAAAATAACTTGCAGAAATGGGAATAAACAAGCACCTACTAAAAGATGGATGTTAGAGAGTGGGATGACTGAAGTTTCATCTACAGGTAATAGCTTCATTTTCTCTCGTTCCCACGCTCTGAGGCTGTAAAAGAACCACCTTCGGGTTATCCTATAGGGATATTTCATCATTCATACGAATTCCCCATGCATATTCATTTTAGAAAAATCAAATACTTTACCTGAACCAAAGCTTTCAAATAAACTTTTGATCTGTGAAAAAGTATCACATTCCATAAAATTTTTACGGATATGATTTTTAATTTGTCACCAAACATCCTCAACTGGGTTTTGATCAGGGATCATTAGGTGCAAATAGAAGGCATTCTACAGGCCACTGTTCTTATTCTAGTCCTTCATTAATCTCATTCAAATAATCTTGTATTTTTGTACATTTATGATCACTAGCACCCTCCCAAATGAATAGCAAAAATGAATAGCAAACGAGAACCTCTAAATTGATCACGTAAACATTGAATGACATCGACCGTATTTAAGCCATCACCTTTATCATAAAGTTTTAAAATGAATTCTTTTGTTAAATAGTGGATGACACCGTAATAGATGTGTCGCTCTTTTTGATTAAGCACGGGAATGGGTATTTTCTCCCCTTTGCGTCCCCAAACATCACCACACGCACCACCCCACAACAGATGAGACTCATCTTCAATTAAAACAACGAGTTCCCCTGATTTATGGCCTCGGAATTATCTTCCCATTTTTTTTAATGTCTTCACGTTTCTTAATGACAGCCTCTTCGTCTCTTTTCGGGTTTACTTTTTCTGTTTTTTCCCCACTCATCTCCGTTTCATGTAGCCGTTTATGGTAAGAACTTAATGATGAATACTGCTCCGATCTTCATCAGTAAAATATCCTTCACTGCCTATGTATCCCAATAGTAAACCTTCTGCACCTTGTTCACGATAGACTCGATTCCGCTTCGTGACAACATCAACACCTACGTTGAGAACATGGCTCATCGTTTATCTATTTAAACCCAACAAAAACATCTTTGTAGACATAGCACGTTTAATGTCACGATAGTCACCCTCATTGATTAAGTCATCAAGTGTCATTCTTTAATCCCATGTAATAATAAATCGAATATATATTATCATCGTTTTTTAGTTTTAAGTGGTCGTATGTTTGAAGAAATATCTCTATATAAACAAATGACAAGTGATAGTGAAAAATAAAAAATAATGATAAAGAATCCTGACATCATAATACCTGCACCTCTTAATAGTAGATTACTTTTCATTGTAAAGTAATTTACCCTATTCTAATGTGAATTATTTGTCAAATAACCCCAGGGCTACCTCATTTGGAATTAAGCGTTTGCAAGAGTGATAATAAGAAGTCATTGTCCCACCCTGCACGCTTGCGTTTGCCCTTAATAGAACCTT
>JADGEH010000072.1 GCA_016744475.1 Thiotrichales bacterium
CTATATCATCAATCATCAAACAGGAATCCTCACTGTCATTGATGAATCCTTTCACATTTCCCCATCATTCTCTAGGTGGCAGTGTCTGTTTTTTTAAGACATTGCTGATAACATCATGGCTCAAATCAGCCATATGTTCCGATAAATTTGTACCAGTATAGTTGACGGGCGTGCAGATTAAATATTCTATGTGTTTTTTCTTATCTATCATTTACTTAGCCTCAATGCCATTACTGGGTTAGTATTTAGCCTGCGAAAGTCCTAGTTTGGTAAGTAGCGGCTGTCTTGAGAATTAGTCGGATAAATAAACCTTTTATGTTAAAGCCAGTGGGGGTTAGCTACCCTCACACTGGACATTAGAGAGGCTGTTAAAAACCTCAGACTTCCAGTCTGTCTGACAGATAAGCCCCTGTCAGGTTTTGCAGCGTAAATTAACGCTGTTGCCGTTCTGCGTGACGTTGATTGTATTGATTGGTGATTGGCTCTTTCGTCATGGCGCTGGTTGTATTGGTTGCGCTGTGCGGCTTATAGGTCTTTTTGGTTGTTAAGTAGTCAATCACATATATTTTAACATTTGAATTTTAAAACTACACACTTTAAAAACAGTAGCTTACATGTAAACTTATGTGAGAAAACTTTAAAACACTTATGGTCAACTACTTATACGTTTCTGCGCTGTCATCGTAACTTCTCAATAACTCATATTAAGCAGTCGATCCCGAACGAGGTCAGGTAATGGAAGAATCTCACCACAGCCCTTAGAGCCTATACGAAAACGGGATAATCGGCTGAAATTCCCCATCTTCGTATAGGCTCTAAGTTACTCCGTATTTTCGCGGTTGCGACGAAGACGATCTAGAGAAATCACTTGGCTGGTTGTTGGCTCATCCACAAAATGCGGACGCATTTGATGCTCGGCACCTTGGGCATCAGCCAGTTCTCTTTCTCGTGCTGAAATTAATCCCAAGCACAGGCGCATATCATTGACGGTTTGTTCCGATAACGGATGAATCACACCCGGTTGTGGGGCTGTTTCACGCGCAATACTCGTCAGCGTTTTTCGCATCACCAGCAATATCTGCTGTTCTTTGCTCAAATCATCAAAATTCATAAATCACCGTTCCTTTTTATGTGCTTAGTACCAATATAAGAATGTTTTATGTGTATATAAATAAAAAGCGTTATAATCTTTTATCTATCAAAACACTGATATAGCGATTGAAACTTCAAAAATACAGAGAATAATGTATTTTAATACTTAATATTTAGTATATTAATAATTACTCATTCACCTGACACAGGCAGGCTGATGGGCGTTCATCAACATGAATGCTGCGCCGTCATGAAAGAAGCGAGTGGGACAAGCGTTATTTCAAGTGCCATAAAACCTAAGAGATCGACATCATTCAACACATCTATGCAGAAGCTTCTGCATAAGATTCAAAATGATATTGAGCACTACACCCATACGCTGTTCATCACAGTCCATTCAGTCCGACCAAAGCATTATAAAATACGACTTTAAGCTAGAGGCTAACGCAGCCACATGATCAAATGTCTAATTGGAGATAACCCCTTATGACCGTTAATCTCGATCCGAATATCGATATCGACCCGCAAGAAACCACCGAATGGCTAGAAGCACTGACCTCAGTGCTAGACAACGAAGGGGCCGAACGAGCGCATTACTTGCTGGAGCGGCTCATCGACAAAACCCGTCGTTCAGGTGCTTACCTGCCCTTTTCCGCCAATACCGCTTACTTAAACACCATTCCCGTACACATGGAACAACATTCTCCTGGCGACATGGATTTAGAGTGGAAAATTCGCTCTTATATTCGCTGGAACGCGATGGCGATGGTGGTGCAAGCCAATAAACACAGCTCAGAACTGGGCGGACATATCGCAAGCTTTGCCTCAGCCGCTACGCTGTATGACGTGGGGTTTAACCATTTTTTCCGAGCACCTAACGCCACACACGGCGGCGATTTGGTTTACTTTCAAGGCCATTCCGCACCGGGGGTTTATGCTCGCGCCTTCATGGAAGGCCGCCTCACCGAAGAACAACTGCGCAAATTCCGCCAAGAAGTCGATGGCGGCGGCTTGCCTTCTTATCCACATCCTTGGTTACTGCCCGATTTCTGGCAATTTCCCACCGTCTCTATGGGCTTAGGCCCGCTCCAAGCCATTTACCAAGCGCGTTTCATGAAATATCTCAGTGATCGCAAACTGGCTGACAACGCCGACCGCAAAGTTTGGGCGTTTATGGGTGACGGCGAAATGGACGAGCCAGAATCACTCGGCGCGATTTCTCTAGCAGGCCGCGAAAAACTCGACAATCTCGTATTTGTAGTCAACTGCAACCTGCAACGCCTCGACGGCCCCGTGCGCGGCAACGGCAAAATCATTCAAGAACTCGAAGGCGATTTCCGGGGTGCTGGCTGGAATGTCATCAAAGTCATTTGGGGTTCCTACTGGGACCCACTGTTAGCCACCGATCCACAAGGCTTACTGCGCAAACGCATGGAAGAAGCCGTCGATGGCGAATATCAAAACTTCAAAGCTAAAGGTGGGGCTTACACCCGCGAACACTTCTTCGGTAAATACCCCGAACTCAAACGCATGGTCGCCAACATGAGCGACCGCGACATCTGGCGCTTAAACCGTGGCGGGCACGATCCGCACAAAGTCTATGCCGCCTACGCCGCAGCCACCCAACACACAGGGCAACCCACTGTGATTTTGGCGAAAACCGTCAAAGGCTACGGCATGGGCATCGCTGGAGAAGGGCAAAACACCACCCATCAACAGAAAAAAATGGGCGCAGAAGCCTTACGCACCTTCCGCGACCGCTTCAATATCCCCATTCCTGACGAACAAATTGACGAAGCTCCTTTTTATCGCCCACCCGAAGACAGCCCCGAAATGAAATACATGCACGAGCGTCGCAAAGCCTTGGGTGGCTTCATGCCCGTGCGCAAACGCAGCGCCACACCGCTGCATATTCCCAGCTTCGATCAAATTTTTGCCAAACAAAAACAAGGCAGTGGCGACCGAGAAATCTCCACCACCATGTCCTTTGTGCGCATGTTAGCCATCTTGACCAAAGACAAAGAACTGGGCAAATACGTTGTCCCCATCGTGCCTGACGAAGCCCGCACCTTTGGCATGGAAGGCTTATTTCGCCAACTCGGCATTTACTCCTCCGTCGGACAACTCTACGAGCCACAAGATGCTGACCAAGTGATGTACTACCGCGAAGACAAAACCGGACAAATTCTCGAAGAAGGCATCAACGAAGCCGGCGCGATGAGTTCTTGGATCGCCGCAGGCACCGCCTACAGCAACCACGGGGTCAACATGATCCCCTTCTACATCTACTACTCCATGTTCGGCTTCCAACGCATTGGCGATCTCGCTTGGGCGGCAGGCGACATGCAGGCACGCGGCTTTTTGCTCGGCGGCACCTCTGGGCGCACCACGCTCGCGGGCGAAGGCTTACAACACCAAGATGGACACAGCCATTTGCTGGCTTCCACCATCCCCAACTGCGTGAGCTACGATCCCACCTACTGTTTTGAACTCGCCGTCATCATCCACGACGGCTTGCGTCGCATGTATGAAAAACAAGAAAGCGTGTTCTATTACATTGCCGTGATGAACGAAAACTACACCCATCCTGATATGCCCGAAGGTGTTGAAGACGGCATTATCAAAGGTATGTACCTGCTACGCGAAAGCCCACTCAAAGGCGAAAAAGTACAACTATTAGGTAGCGGTTCCATTCTGCGCGAATGCTTAGAAGCCGCCAGCCTATTAGCACGAGACTTTGGCGTGTCGGCTGACGTGTGGAGCGTCACCAGCTTCAACGAACTACGCCGCGAAGGTTTGGACTGCGACCGTCACAACCTGCTCAATCCCGAAGCCGAGCCGCGTGAATCCTATGTCGCGCAATGTTTAGCCGGACGCGAAGGCCCAAAAATCGCTGCCACCGACTACATGAAAACTTACGCCGATCAAATCCGCAACTGGGTGCCCGGTGCTTATAGAGTCCTCGGCACCGATGGTTTCGGACGCAGCGACACCCGCAAAAACTTACGCCGTTTCTTTGAAGTAGACCGCTACTACATCGCCGTCGCAGCACTTAAATCATTAGCCGAAGAAGGCAAAATACCTGCTGCCAAAGTCAAAGAAGCATTAGAAGGTTATGCGATTGATGTGAGTAAGCCAAATCCGTTGACGGTATAAAGCCCTGTTCACCACAAGAGTCTTTTATCTTGTGGTGAATGAAAGATAACGCAAAGGTAAGAGGTTTTAAGATGTCTACAACAGAACTAATTCCTATGATTCAAGCATTAAAACATGCTGAGAAACTTCGTCTAATGGCTTTTCTTGTGGATGAGATTGCGCGTGAAGATGGTGTTTTTTTAGATGAGAGAGAACAAGATGATACTGAGTATTTATTAAAACATTCAACCAATCGAAAATACTTGATAGATGCTTTACATTCAGGGAATAGGGTACCCATTAATTTGGATGTCATTAATGAAAAAACTAAGGTTTAAAAAATTTTTATTGTGATAAAAGCATCAACTAAAGAATCTAAAAAACCGAAAAAATATGCTATTAAAACGTTTAATATAAATAGCTTACCTCCATTCATTAGAAATGAAATTGACTGGAAAGATAATCCACATTGGTGCAAAGGGTTTTCTTTAGCAAAAATAAAAAATACTGTTGGCATGGGGATAGGATACTTTTTAGGAACAATGATGTTTTGGCTCTGTTTATCTTTACTGTCAAACCCACTATTCTCAAAATTTGTATCAGAACATCAATACCAACATCTAGATATACTCCTGTTTATTCTTATTGGATTCAGTTTGGCAATGATGTTGTATAGCGTTTTTACTAGAAGTAAAAAATGCCCTGCACGTTTAAAATTACAACTAGAACCTTTGCCCGGTTGTATTGGCGGCGATGCAGGGGGAGTTATTCAATTACCTGAAAGTTTTGATATAACGATTGATTATTGGCTTAGCATACAGTGCGTTCAAATAGACTACGATAGAAATAGGATGAATTTATCCATTAATGAAACCATTGTTTGGAAAAATCAAGGTATTGCTGAAATCATTTCGCACGATACAAACCATCAACTGATTTGTAAATTCCATGTTCCTTCTCATCTTTCTGCCAGTCAACAGGAAGACCGTATGATTTATCCTTGTCATCGTTGGGAAATACATTTAAAAAGTGGTCATTTACACCAGGTTTTTAAAATTCCAGTGATTTGTAGTGAGCCAGTTATTTATGCTTCTTTACCCTATAGATATACATCAGATGTAGACAGTTAGTGATTTTTTACTTTGTTGTCGCACTGAGGATTGACGATGGAAAAACAAACACCCGAACCCCCAAAAATGCTGTCAGAAGAAGCCTTGCATTTCTTTGATGATATTAAAGAAATGTTTAGAAAATCAGCTCGCCAGACTGAAGAAATAAAACGTTTATTTAAGAACACGGATAAAAAATTTCAAGAAACAGACCGTCAATTTAAAGCCACAGATCGAAAACTCAACACACTAGAAAATTTATTTAATAGCCAATGGGGACGTTTAATTGAATCTTTGGTGGACGGTGCGATAGTTAAAATTTTCAACCAATGGGGCATTTCTGTAGAACATACCACTACTCGCGCTAAGGGTGTTTATCAAGACCATAGCTGGGAATTAGATATTATTGCCAAAAACGGTGATGCGGTGATTGTCACTGAAGTGAAAACAACACTCCGACCCGATGACGTGAAAAACCATTTGCAAAAATTACCGATGGTTAAAAAATGGATGCGGGAATACGAAAACAACACTATTTATGGTGCAGTCGCTTATTTAACAGACAGTGCAGGTGCCGCACAAATGGCGGAAAACAAAGGTTTGTTTGTGATTAAAGCCACAGGGGATAGTGCTTTTATTACAAATTCTAGAGCATTTCAGGCAAGAACTTATTGATGGATATGATAAAGAGGCTGGAGTCCTTTTGAATCAATGGTCACGCAAATGGTGAGCACGCTGTGGTTGTTTCAAGTTTTTTAAAATCATGGATGGCTTTTGCCGCCCACCTTACGAGAGATAAGAAGACAATATTCAATGATTGAATACTAGACAATCATCATTTTTAAATGAATAAAGCAGATGAACTTCATTCTATTTTTTGAAATTAAAACACGCAGAATAAAATCATTAAAAACTCATACAGAGATTTTTATAAGGAGCTATCTTAAATGCCAACAATTAAAAATATTCCTGTACCCGATATAGGCAACTTTTCGGGGGTGGAAGTTATCGAAGTCATGGTCAGTGCGGGTGACCACATTGAGGCGGAGTCCTCGCTGGTGACATTGGAGAGCGACAAGGCGGCGATGGAAATCCCTTGTCCTGATACTGGCACGGTTCACGAAATCCTTGTCAAGGTGGGGGATAAAATCTCCGAGGGCGATTTGCTGATCACGCTTGAAATGAGCGACACCACAGCACCAGAAGAACCCGCCGCAACGCCTGCACCGCCACCTTCTCGTGCGCCGTTGGAATCGCCCAGCGAACCTGCGGCACAGGCTGAAATAAAGCAACCGCCGCCAGCTCCTGTGCGCATTGATGATTCGTTGCGCCCTAAAGCCCATGCCAGCCCTTCGGTGCGGCGTTTTGCGCGAGAATTGGGTGCGGATTTGAGCAAGGTCAAAGGCTCTGGGCGTAAAAACCGCATTATCAAAGAAGATGTGAAGGCGTTTGTTAAAGGGGAGTTGACTCAACCTGCGACGGCGGCAGCGGGTGGTTTTTCATTACCCGACATGCCTGAAGTGGATTTCAGTCAATTTGGTGAGATTGAAACTCAAGCTTTTTCACGGATTAAAAAGTTGTCCGGCCCGGTGTTGCATCGTAGCTGGTTGCACATCCCACACGTCACGCAGTTTGATGAAGCCGACATCACGGATTTAGAAGATTTTCGTAAGAGTTTGAAACCTGAAGCGGAAAAACGCGGCGTTAAAGTCACGCCGCTGGCCTTTATGATTAAAGCGGCTGTGGCGGCCTTAAAAGCTTATCCTGATTTCAATGCTTCGCTGGCACCGGATAAAGAAAGCCTGATTTTGAAAAAGTATTTCCATATCGGCTTTGCCGTGGATACGCCGGGCGGTTTGGTGGTGCCGGTGATTCGAGATGTGAATTTCAAAGGCATTTTTGAGATCGGCGAAGAATTAGGCGCGTTAGGAGCCAAAGCGCGGGACGGCAAATTGTCGCCTGCGGATATGCAAGGCGGTTGTTTCACCATTTCCAGTCTCGGCAGCATTGGCGGCACAGCGTTTACGCCGATTATTAATGCCCCAGAAGTGGCGATTTTGGGCGTATCGAAAGCGAAAATGCAGCCTGTCTATGAGGAGGGCGAGTTTGTGCCACGTTTAATGCTGCCCTTGTCTTTATCTTATGACCACCGCGTGATTGATGGAGCGCAAGCCGCCCGCTTTACCACCTACTTGAGCTATATTTTGTCGGATGTGAGACGTTTGTTGGTCTAAGGCTAAAACTCAAGCGATACCTACCGCCACTGAGTCAAAAAGCCTTTGCATAGACTGCCAGTCCTTCAAGGACTGGCAGTCTTGGGTTTAAGGGTTGCCATGCAAGGCGCGTGGGAATCAGAGATGTTCAACCAGATTCCATTTTGAAGCTCGCGTAGGGCGAATCAGGCACGTCTTTTTGCGCCGTCATCCGTCATTTTGGGAAACATTCGGCGCATGACGGCTAAGCCTTATGCGAGCTACGAGCTCAATCAGAAATCAGATCAACACCAACCATAGACACACCAGAATTGCCGTTAGCTGAAACGTTTAAAGTAAAAACTCCGGCTTCTAAATACTGGATCATGGCTGAATCCAGATTATTATCCGGCACATAGTTAGCAGGCAACGCCTCGATTTCTCCAACAGTGCTGTGGTTTTGCCAATCATCATTGGCATCAAATTCTTCGAATTGACCATCAACTAGACCATATAAGGTCATCTTCGGATCAAAGTTACCTGATTCTGCCATACTTTTAATACCTCGCAGTAAAGGAGACAACTCATCGAAAGCGCCTTGAATCACAAAACCTGCGACAGCATTTTCAAGATTCGCACTGCCGACATTGCAACGACCACTAATGTTGCGCAAAGTGCTGGTCAAATCCGATTTTGAATCCAAATCATCCACGCTAATCGTACCTACACCGCTACCATTCACAGGTGAAACTTCAGCAGTATATACCCCAGGTGCAAGCTTGATAATTAATGCTGCATCATGGGGGCTACCAGGAATTAGGTTTGGAGATAAATTTTCAATGCCTGCTTTGCTTGCACCCTCCTGCCACTCATCATTGCTGGCTAACTGTGTAGCAGTCGCACCGACGTTGAGTTGATACAAGGTCATTCGTAAATTAAAATCGGCATTTGGTTCAGCAGCACTGCGAATCGCACGAATTAAAACTCTTTTAGTACCAGAACCTGAGATAACAAAACCAGACACCGCATTATTAGGTGATGCCGCAATCGTGCAACGAGTGCTAATGTTGACCAGTCGGGTTTGATTGCAACTTTGTGTGTATTCCCAAAAGCTAGAAAGATCATTTAACAGGTCTATCGCCTCTGGACTGGTAGGGGCAATGCAACGATTATTATCGAAGCTGCTTGCGTCAGGATTCAAATTTTGTAGCCATGATTCCGCAGTGGACGAAGGGGTATCCCCAAATAGCTGGTTATTATTTAAATACAGGCTTATTAAGTTTGACAAGTGATTGAAATTGGGAATCGCGCCGCTGAGTTGGTTATTGCCTAGATTAAGTCTTGCTAATCGAGGCAAGTGGCTGAAATTGGGAATCGCGCCGCTGAGTTGGTTGGATTCTAGATAAAGCTCCTTCAAAGCAGGCAAGTGGTTGAAATTGGGAATTGCGCCGCTGAGTTGGTTATGCTCAAGAGTAAATATATCCAAAGAAGGTAAGAGACTGAAATCAGGAATCGTGCCGCTGAGTTGGTTGAATCCTAGATAAAGCTCATCCAAAGCAGGCAAGTGGCTGAAATCAGGAATCGTACCGCTGAGTTGGTTAGATTCTAAACTAAGTAACTCCAAATCAGGCAAGTGGCTGAAATCAGGAATCGTGCCGCTGAGCGTGTTGCCGTCTAGACTCAGTACTATTAATTTAGGCAAGTGGCTGAAGTTGGGAATCGTGCCGCTGAGTGGGTTATCATCGAGAATAAGTACTCTCAAGTTAGGCAAGTGGCTGAAATCGGGAATCGTGCCACTGAGTTGGTTCTGACCCAGATGAAGTACCACTAAGTCAGGCAAGTTGATCTCAGGCAATGCACCGCTCAGAGCTTTAGTGCTTAGATCAATGCTCTCAAGCTTTTCTCCTATTATTTTTCCGTCTTCATCGTTTATAAATTCACAGCCGACACCATCCCACGAACAGGGCTGATCGGTGACATTCCAGTTATTCGTTGCGGCATCTGTCCAATTTGGACCATTTGTGCTATTCCAAAGCTCTACTAGCGCTTCGCACTCTGTTTGTGGGATGCCTGTGGTTTCAACAGCAGAACAATCCGTCGCGGCCTGCGCGGGTACATGAAGCAGAGCAAATAACAAACTGCCTGTTAGAAGTTTGCTGTAATGAGTGGGTAGTGTGTAGGAGTATGTTTTCATTTCGACCTCTTCTTAAGTAGAAAATTATAAGACAATAAAGTGTCGAATTTTAGCAGAGTCTCACAAGATTCTGGCCAAGTTGGGATACCGTTTAGCCGACGCTATCAACCAATAAGCAGCAGAGTATCTAGTGTTTAGTTAACATTAAGTTGACGGGCATACAAGGTTTAGGACTATAAGGACAAGAGACGCTACCTTTTTGAATAAAACCTGGCTGGGTTTGTAATTTTTATTGCAGGCTAGTGCGGTGGTTTTTTTAAACAGCGATTGCGTAAGGTCAGTTAAACCAGCCTCTCAGCATCCTTTTATCGCTACTCGGTACTAAACTTCTCCACATACACTCCATAGTCCGCTTTAGACAACACTTGTGCCGCTTCTATCGGCAGATTAAACGGCGGCTGCCCTAGGGTTTCAATCAATTTATGCTGCCAACGTGGCACGGGCGAATGGGTGTGTTTAACGGTTAAATCGGCGGGATATTTGCGGATTTGCGCCAAACTGAATTTTTCTTCTTCATAGTCTGCTAAGCCTTCTATGGGCAAATCTCGATACACACGCACTTGAAAAGAATGCGTGCCTTCTAGCAAGTGTATGCCGTGTAAATTCAGGTAAATCAATGACGCATCAGCGCTGCCCAACTGACCAAAGCCGGTCAAATCACGCTGATCAAATTCTTCGCGCACATAGTGTTCGACTTGTTTGCCTAATAATAAACGCGATTCAGTGATGAAACCTTGTGCATGTAAGCCTTCAAGAAAACGCTTGCGTGCCGGATACATGCGCAATAAATCCTTGCGGTTATGCGTTCGTGCCACTTCTTCGAGAATATTCAAAAACAAACCTAAATCCAGTTTGGATAACCAAGTGCGCATCGCGGTGACATATTTGCGGTCTAAACGTCCCCACCAGGTTTGAAAATGCGGAGAACTGCGCGGTACGCGGGGATCATCGAGAATGGCTAAAATGCGGTGCCGCCAGTGGGCGGGTAAATCGGCTTTGGCGGCGAGGACTTTATCCATGAGCAAGCAAGCGGCGTGATGGCCTAATAATAAATCTTGCGCCATGCTCACGGTCTTGACCTCATCTTGCTGAATTTCATCCAAAATCGGATGCTCTTCGCCCAAACTCAGTGCTTCTAGCGGTTGTAAGTAATAGGCTTGCCGAGCCTGTTGTGCAAAATGAGATTGTTCGGGGATATGCCAGTCTTTGCACAGGGCAATGAGCGTGCTGGGGCTGTTGTGTGCGCAGGCCACCATTGTTTGATGTCCGTCAGACGTGAATATTTCACTGGCTTGTAGGCGATAGCTGTGCATTTCGGCGGATTCGCTGGCACGGGGCGGCAAGGCTTGTAATGCTTGCTGAAGAAAGCTGGCTAAACCTCGGCGGCTGGGCAAGTCCGTGTAGGCTTCTAAATAAAGCTGGATTAATGACCAGAGTTGCAGACGAGAAGGGGGATTGAGTTGTTGTTTAAGGGTTTTTAGCACTGCGCTATTAAACGGGGCTAATTGAAAAAAATCACGGTTTTCGCGCCATAAACTCAAGCACAGGCGAATATCGGTGGGATTTTGCAAAAAGGCTTGTACGGATTGTCCGTTGTTGACGGCGTGGAGAATGGCTTGTTTGCGTTGTTGAGCACGCGGGCTGTTGGTGTTGCTGCCCGCTTGAATGAGATGCTGTAGTTGTGCCTGAAGCTCGGCAAACACTTCAATGTTTTCTAGCCCGACTTCCGCTTGCAATTTAAGCTGCAAGGGTTCAAACGCTTTGCGGCGGCGTTTTTTGGGAGCCGCCATTATTTCACAGCGGAGACATCAAATGCGGCGCGGATATGTTCTGAGGTAAAGCCTCGGTAGGTTAAAAAACGGGCTTGTTTAGCGCGTTGTTTAATATCTTGTGGAGCCGCTTCGCCAAAGCGTTTATGCCGCGCCTGACACGCCGCATCGATCCAACTATCGGCATAGACTTCTAAGGCCAGCACTTGCGTGCTGTCTGCGACACCGCGTTGGCGCAATTCCTGTCGAATGTGCAAAGGGCCATACCCCTGGCGCACGCGGCTGCGGACAAAGACTTCTGTAAAACGCGCTTCATCTAACCAACTTTGACTTTCTAATTCATTAATCAAGTCGGTAATGTCCTCACGCGCAAAGCCTTTCGCTTCCAGTTTACGCTGGAGTTCCTGTGCGCTGTGTTCGCGTTGCGTGAGAATGCGCAAGGCTGAGTCGCGTAATTTTGAAGCGTTATCGGCGGTCATGGTTAAGTGGAGCCAGGTAAAAGACGTGAGCATAGTATCGCACCGAGTCTACACGAAAGATGGAAAGCTAGGCAAAGAGGAAGACATCGAAGCGAAAAAAATGGCTTTGTAGTCGATGCTCTCCTCTTCGCATCAGCCTTTAATCTTTATCATCCAAGTCATCCAGCACTTCATCGGGTGCAGCCGCTTCTTTTTTGGCAGCAGCCTCTAAAGCGTCTGGGCTGGGCATTAATTTTTCACGCAATTTAGCTTCAATTTCATCTCGGCTGGCGGTATGTTCTTTGAAATACAAGCGCACATTTTCTTTGCCTTGACCAATGCGATCCCCGTTATAGCTGTACCAAGCGCCTGATTTTTTAATCAATTCATGCTTCACGCCTAAATCAATGATTTCGCTTTCACGGGAAATACCTTCGCCGTAAATGATGTCAAAAATCACTTCTTTGAAAGGCGGTGCCACTTTGTTTTTCAACACCTTCACCTTGGTTTCATTGCCCACCACTTCGTCACCGCGTTTAATCGCACCGATGCGGCGAATGTCCAAACGCACAGAGGCATAAAACTTCAGCGCATTACCGCCCGTGGTGGTTTCTGGGTTGCCAAACATGACCCCAATTTTCATGCGGATTTGGTTAATGAAAATCACCAAGGTATTGTGGCGTTTGATATTTGCGGTCAATTTGCGCAAGGCTTGAGACATTAAACGCGCCTGCAAACCAACGTGAGAATCACCCATGTCGCCTTCAATTTCCGCTTTAGGCGTGAGAGCCGCGACCGAATCAATCACCACCACATCCACGGCACCTGAGCGGACTAACATATCGGTGATTTCCAAGGCTTGTTCGCCCGTATCCGGTTGAGACACCAGCAAATCATTGGTATTTACGCCTAATTTATCAGCATACATGCGATCCAGCGCGTGCTCTGCATCGACAAAAGCGGCTGTGCCGCCTTGCTTTTGAATTTCTGCCACAACATGCAGGGTTAAAGTGGTTTTACCGGAAGATTCAGGGCCGTAAATTTCCACCACTCGACCTTTGGGTAAACCGCCAATACCCAGCGCTAAATCCAGGCTTAAAGAACCGGTAGACACGGTGTCAATATTCGTCACTGCGGGGGTGTCGCCCAAGCGCATCACCGCGCCTTTGCCGAATTGTTTTTCAATTTGTAACAGGGTCGTGCCCAGTGCTTTTTTGCGTTGGTCATCAATAGCCATAATGCTGATTTCCTTGTGAAAAGAGTGTGTTCATAGAGCCGATGTTTTAAGCATCAGTAGATGAGCGTTACACAATATGAATGGACCGGTCGAGCGCAAATATTAACAGCCTGCATAACGCGATTTATATGTATAAGTATACAGCATTCAGCGCAATAAAAAACCTAACGACAAGACATTTTTTGGTGCCTATTTTTATGTCCTACTTAAATGTGGGATGGACAAGTCCAATGGTGATGAGGGCAGAATAAGCCTTTATTGCTGCGCCTTTAATTGACGCAAAGTAGCTAGGTTGGCGCGGGTGACGGCACTATCAGGATCAATCTGTAACACTTCTAAATACAACGCTTCGGCTTCTTGTATACGCCCAGTATTGCCTAACAAACTGGCAAGATTAGCCCGAGCAATAATGCTATTGGGATTGACTTGAATGGCTTTGTTCAGAGCCTCTTCAGCTTCTTTTAAACGGCGCATTTCAAAATAAATATTCCCCTGATTAATATAAAACTTCGCTTTTAACAGCGGAGTCATGGGGTAGTTCAACACTTTATGGGTTAAATCTAAAGCTTCTTGATAGCGTTTAAGCATTTTCAAAGCAACAATTAAGTTGATGACATCAATGGTGTTAATGCTTTTCTTGCCAGTGGCTTTTTGTAACTGCATAGAATGTTGCAATGCAACAATGCCATCTTGTGGGCGTTGTGCTTGTAAATAGTGTTTACCCAAAATAGACCAGCCGCGTGCTTTATTGGGCGCGATTTTGACGTTTTCTCCCCACAAGGCAATGGGGTCTTGCCACGTCTTATTTCGTTGCCAAGTGGCTATGCTCAATGCCCCTAATAAGATGATGACTAAGAGTAAAATGGCATGACGATGTAGCCACAGAGGTAATAGCAATAACAATCCCCAAGCGGTGAGCAGGGATAAGCCTATATCTGGCAAATAGGTACGGTGTTCAAAGATCACGTCCCGAATCGGAATCAGGCTGGATTCAACGCTGTGGGCTAAGTAATAAAACAATATGGCAAAAGCTAATAAGGGATAACGCCGTGCCAGCCATACAGCCAGTCCGAGTGCGATGAGATGGGCTAATAGGGCGGCGATGACGGAAAAGCTCGCAAACCCGGTTAAAGGCACAAAATCGTAGTCGATGTGTAGATTTAAGGGTAGAAAAAATAGGCGGATATAGGTCCAAATCACGGGCATTTGAGTCGCTAGATAATCGCTGCGGGAAATCATGGTGGTTTCGCGGGTCATGGCCTGCATGGCTTCCAGCGAGAAAGGATGGTATTGGAAACCGTAAGCCAGCAATAACCACATGCCAAATAAGCCTAATAAAACCCCGCCGGTGATCCTTAATAAGCGCTTGCGGTCTTGGCTAAAAAACAGCGCTTCTAGCATTAATAAAGCGACGGGCAAGGTGGCGGTATTTTGCTTGGTGAGCAAGGCGAGCAAGGCAAAGACCATACATAAGCTTATCCACAAGCCGCGAGAACGCAGAGTGTGGGCTAATCGGGCTTGAACAAAGGCCGCCATCGTAGCGATATAAAACAAGGCCGCCATAGCCGCTAAACGCTGCACGATGTAAGTTACCGCTTGAATGTGCAAAGGATGTAAGACGAAAATGAAGGTCGCCAACAAAGGGAGCCAAAGCCATCCCTCATTTTCAGCCACTTTATCCCGCAAATGTGGCGTGCGTAATAAGCCGTGCAACAAGCTATACAGGGCGATACCGACTAAGCAATGCAGCAAAATATTAACCATGTGAAAACCTGTGGTATTGAACTGATGCCAGTGGTAATTCAATGCAAAACTTAGATAACCGAGGATGCGAGCCGGGGCGTATTCCCATAAAGCGCCCACGCCTTGCCAGTTATAAATTAAGGGGTTTTCTTGGATGGAAGAGAAATCATCCATGTAAAACGGTACTGCTAGGGTGTGCCCATAAACGCCCCAAACAGCCAGACAGATCAACAGTAGATGTAAGGGCCATGCAGTAAACAGGCGGCTATTTAAAGCGGGAAGTGTTGTCATCATGATGAATAAGTGGACTCAGAAGTGATGGATGGCTGTAAGGGTGGTCAGTATTGCAAGTCATTGCGCCACAAGCCTGTTTTTTATGCAAAACGCTTTGCAAAGTGCAAAAAATATAGGGTTCATAATATCCTTGCATTCAGAATTTATACAAAAACCAGAGCATCGCCTGCTTAGAGCCTATACGAAAACGGGATAATCGGCTGCAAATCCACCCTTTTGGTCAGGTTTTCCGCTTTTTTTCGTTAAATAGCCCGCTATTCGCCTTAAAAAACCGAAAACCCTGCCTCAAAATAGCGGATTTTCGCTTCGATTCCCCATCTTCGTATAGGCTCTTAGGCTCTTTTAGCCGCCCTGCCCATTCGTATAGGCGCTAATCTCAGTGGCCTAGAGATTGCGTAGAGTTCACAAACAATGACAAATAAGAGGGACTTCTATTATGCTTTACACAACAGCGATGCCCTACTCATCTATTTTATACGCTCAAGCCTCAACCCCACCAGCCTCTAAAGCTTTTATGCCCGATCATCTGCAAAATTACCCCATACTAGACATGCAACAAATTCAGCGTGTGGTTTTAAATAACCCTGATATTTTACAAGCGCTTAAAGTTGTTTTTAGCGAAGATACGCAACAGCGTTTAGAGACGCTGGAGAGTTTGCGCCAGCATTCCGGTAATGTGCGTGAACCTGTGAAAAAAGTGCTACATGCCTTAAAAGGCGAAGCCCGCAGCATTGCCGCCGTGCGCTTAGGGGAACTGGCCTATCAATTAGAACAACTCGCCAGCGAAGACGATCTCGCTGCGGTCTTTGCACACTTACCCTTATTACATCGTGAATTTCAAAATTGGCAAGACCTTGCCAACAACACCGACTGGCAGGCTGAACTCGCTGACTAAGCTGCCTTAAATAGGCGACTGTTTACTCCCCCCGCTGTGCTCAAGCCTGCAAGCGAGAAACATCGGCAATTTGTAAAAACAAGGCTCTTAAGCTTGCCAGTAAAGCCAAACGGTTATCCCGCACTTGTGGGTCTTCCGCCATCACCATCACCTTGTCAAAAAACTCATCCACGGTGTCCCGCAAACCTGCCAACACTTCTAAGGCCGCCATATATTTCCCGGCTTTAACATGAGTTTCTACACTACCCCGACTATTATCAATGGCTTCAAACAAAGCCCGCTCAGCGGCTTCTTGAAAATACGTAGGATCAGCGCGGTCAGGAATGTTTTGCTCCGTTTTTTTGAGAATATTATGAATTCGCTTGTTCGCGGCGGCGAGTGCAGCGGCGGCGGGTAAGGCTCTAAACATCTCAACACTTTCAATGCGTTGATGAGCATCTAACAAGCTGGCGGGCTGGCAAGACAACACCGCATCCACGCTATCTGCACTCACATTTTGTTCCTGATAAAAACCACGTAAACGCTCCAAAATATAGGCATATACTTGCTGTGCGGTGTTATCGGCTAACAAGCCAGCAGGATAAGCATTGACCGCTTTTTCTAGTAAAGCCTGCAAATCCAGCGCTAAACCTTGCTCGATCACAATCCGCACAACACCTAATGCGCTACGACGCAAGCCATAAGGGTCTTTATCTCCGGTGGGCTGTTTGCCAATGCCAAAAATGCCGATCAACGTGTCTAAACGATCCGCCAAGGCCACAGCTTGCCCGATGGGCGTTTCAGGCAATTGATCGCCCCAATAACGCGGTAAATAATGCTCGCGCACAGCCGTCGCAACGGTGTTGGTTTCCTTATCATTGCGGGCATAGTATTCGCCCATAATGCCTTGTAATTCAGGGAATTCCCCGACCATTTCGGTGAGCAAATCAGATTTGCACAGCAAACCTGCACGAGTGCCTTGTAACAAATCCGCCTGCAATAGCTCAGCGATGTGTCCAGCTAAATCAGCAATCCGCTGGCTTTTATCAAACAAATGACCGAGTTTGTTTTCAAATACCACGGTTTTTAAGCGTTCTAAGCGGCTTTCTAAGGTATGAGCACCGTCTTGCTTCCAAAAAAACTGAGCATCCGCTAAACGTGGACGAATCACGCGCTCGTTGCCTGCTCGCACCGCATCAGGGTTAGAACTGTCGATATTACTCATGGTGATAAAGTTCGGCAGTAATTGCCCTTCTCCATCCACCAAATGAAAGTATTTTTGATGGCCTTTCATGGCAGAAATCAAAGCTTCGGGCGGAACTTCCAAGAATTCCTTATCAAACGAACCCGTCACGGCGACAGGCCACTCGACTAAACTCGCCACTTCACTCAACAAATCCTCATCAATCACCGCCGTGCCATCACAAAATTCAGCGGCTTCTTCGGCTAACAAACGAATTTTAGTGCGGCGCGTGGACAGCACGGGTAACACTTTGCCTTTTTCGTCCAATACGCTGGCGTAATCCGCCGCATGAGGAATCTCCAACTCATCGGGATGATGATAACGATGCCCACGGGTGCGGTTATTGGTTTTCACGCCAAGAATGTCGGCTTCAATCACTTGCTCATCCAACATCATCACCGCCCAATGCACCGGGCGCACAAATTCAAAATCCGTATCGCCCCAACGCATCCGTTTCGGAATCGGCAATGCAGCTAAAGCGTTATGCACAATATCCGTGACTAATTCCGCCGTGGCCTTGCCCGTTTGTGTATCACGAAACACCAGCCACTCGCCTTTGTCGGTTTTCAGCCTGTCCAGTTGCTCTGCGGCTACGCCACAAGAACGCGCAAAACCTTGTGCCGCCTTGGTGGGTTTGCCGTCTGCATCAAACGCCGCTTTAAGCGCCGGCCCTCGGCGCTCGATGTCTTGGTCAGCTTGACGCGCATCCACGCCCTTCACCAACACCGCCAAGCGGCGCGGTGTAGCGAAAGGATTGGCAACACGGTAACGCAGATGTTGTTGTTCAAATCCGCCGCATATGCCGTCTAAGAAAGCTTCAGACAAGCGTTCTAGGGCTTTAGGAGGCAGCTCTTCAGTGCCGATTTCGACTAGAAAGTCTTGTGTGGTGTCAGTCATGAGTATCTTCGTTGATTAAATGTGGTGAGAAGTTTTGGCTTAAAAGCTGTCTATCGAATGCAGACAGGATTTTTACAGGCATTCTAAGCCGCTCAGTATGCCACAACTCAAAAAAGGAGCATAAGTCGGTTTTTGTCTGCTTCCCATGCGGCGCATCACTGCTGTTCAGTTCAGAATTTTTAGCCCCAACGGGGCGGCATCCTTATAGCCCAGGGTAACGCCCTGGGTTCGGTCGATGATACCCACTCAGCCCTGAAAGGGCGCAATAAAAGGCGGCTTTGCATTTTATGTCGCCCTTTCAGGGCTGAATTCATGACTGCTCTCATTCCAGGGGCGTTGCCCCTGGCTATATAGATGTCGCCCCGTTGGGGCTTTTACTGAATGGAAGTGAAAGCCACATGGGAACGAGGATAAAACCCATCACAGTAAACCCAGCCCTGGGAACCACCATACGGTTTTTATCTGTCGCAAATCACACAATCCTGAATTTTAGACTTGTAGCAATCTTGACAAGCCCGCTTTCCTCGCACTGAAGAAAAGCCCCGCAAGCCCAGTCATCATGCCGTTTACATTCCCCTTCTAAGCTGCTGGCACATATATTGTCATCTATTAAAGCAACAGTGAGATAGGTTTTTGAAGGCACGTTGCCATGTGATGCATGGACATAAGGGAGATATTACGATGATAGCCGCCATTTTTATTATTACTGCGATGGGTTTGATCATGGGCAGTATGTTGGGTATTGCGTCTAAATATTTGGCGGTCGAAGGCAATCCTCTACAAGCTGAAATTGAAGAATTATTACCGGGTTCGCAATGCGGACAATGCGGTTTTCCCGGCTGCTCTCCGGCGGCTGAAGCCATTGCTAACGGCAATGCGCCTGTCACTATGTGTCCTCCTGGCGGTAAAGCGCTCGCCGAAACCTTGGCGGAAAAACTCGGTGTGGCGATTGATTTATCCGATGTGGAAGAAAAAGCCCCCGTCGTCGCTTTTGTCCATGAAAACTTGTGTGTGGGTTGTACCAAGTGTTTTAAGCGCTGCCCTACGGATGCCATTATTGGTGGGCCAAAACAAATCCATGCTGTGTTTAATGATGCTTGTACGGGTTGTGAAAAATGCTTTGATGTGTGTCCCACAGAATGCATCGAAATGCGTCCGATTGAAGCCACATTGCAAACCTGGTATTGGCCTGAACCTGCCAAAGCCGCTTGAGGTGAAAAGACATGTTTAAACTGTTTAAAATTCGTGGCGGTGTGCATCCTGAAGATCGCAAACATTTCAGCGCTGATCAGGCCATAGAAACCCTACCTTTATCACCTTTGTTGCACATTCCTTTGCAACAACATATTGGTGCTCCGGCTGATCCTTTGGTGCGACGCGGCGATAATGTGAAAAAAGGTCAAATGCTGGCACGCAGCCAAGGTTTGATTTCTGCCCCGGTTCACGCCCCCACTTCTGGGCGCATCATGGGCGTGGGCGGTTTTCCGGCAAATCATGCTTCGGGCTTATCCGTGCGCACGATTACCTTAAAACCGGATGGCAAAGACGAATGGGGCGAGTTGCCCAGCGTGCCCGATGATCCTTTTAGCCTGCCTGCTGAAGAGATCGCGCAGCGCGTGTCTGCCGCAGGTATTGTAGGCATGGGTGGTGCCACCTTTCCATCCGCCGTTAAGCTGAGCTTGCGCAAACGTTATGTGCTGCACACGCTGGTGATTAATGGGGCTGAATGTGAGCCTTATCTCACCTGTGATGACCGCTTAATGCGTGAATATTCGGCAGAGGTGCTAGACGGTGTGCGCTTAATGGCAAAAACCCTCGGTGTACAAAACATCATTTTTGGCATCGAAAATAATAAACCCGAAGCTCAAGCGGCGATGCGCCAAGCCATTGAAGACATGCCTGCGGTGGAACACAGCGCCAGTGCAGAAGTGGTGGGCTTGCCCACGCGCTATCCGATGGGTTCAGAAAAACATTTAGTCCAAACCCTCACAGGCAAAGAAACCCCTGCACGCGGTTTAACGGCTGACATCGGCATCGTCGTCCACAATGCCGCCACTGCCTTAGCGGTCTATTACGCTTTACGGCATGGTGAACCGCTGATTTCTCGCGTCGTGACAGTCAGTGGCGGAGCGATTAAAAAACCCAGCAATTTGCGCGTATTACTCGGCACGCCTTTAGAAGCCTTGATTCAACATTGCGGAGGTTTCACTGTTGAACCCACCAAACTCATCAGCGGCGGCCCGATGATGGGACAACCGCTGCCCAGCACCCGCGTGCCCGTGGTCAAAGGCAACAACGGCGTATTGGCATTGACGGCTGAAGAAGTGCAAGACCAACCCAGTAGCCCTTGTATTCGCTGCGCCAGTTGTGTGCAAGCCTGTCCTTGTGGATTGGTGCCTTTAGAAATGGCAGCGCAAATTCGTGCGGGAGGACTAGATGCCTCGGTCAAACTCGGTTTAATGGATTGCGTCAGTTGTGGCTCGTGTTCCTATGTATGCCCTTCGCACATCCCTTTAGTGCAATATTTCAACTACGCCAAAGGCGAATTAGCCACCCGTCAACGCGCCCAGCATAAACAAAATGAAACCAAACGCTTAGCTGAATTACGCACAGAACGCATGGAAGCCATCAAACGGGCTAAACGCGAACAAATGAAAAAACGCAAAGCAGAAATGGAAGCCAAAAAACGCAAAGAAGCCGAACAACAGGAAAAAGCAGCCGTGGGAGCAGAAGCATGAAGCGCTTAACCCTGTCGTTATCTCCCACATTCCCCTGCGCTGTTAAACAGGCCAGTTGCGGTCTAGGAGACCCCTCGTGAATCCACCTATTTCGGGCCCTTACACCCACGCCAACACCAGCGTACAACGCACTATGGGCTTAGTGCTCTTAGCGCTGACCCCCGCCACCTTATTTGGGCTGTATCAATTTGGCTGGCCTGCGATTTTCTTATTTTTAACCACTGTTCTAGCCGCCTTACTCGCCGAAGCCTTCTCGCTCAAAATCATGGGCAAACCCGTCAAACCTTTTCTCATGGACGGCTCGGCGTTGCTCACAGGCTGGTTGTTGGCGATGACCTTGCCGCCCTGGGCACCTTGGTGGGTAGGGGTGATCGGCGGCTTGCTGGCTATTATTATCGGCAAACAAGTGTTTGGCGGCATTGGACAAAACCTGTTTAACCCGGCAATGGTGGCGCGTGTCGCCTTGCTGATTTCCTTCCCGCTGGAAATGACCACCTTTAACGCCCCCGTGCCACTGTTCTCTGTTCACGCCCCCAGTTTCATGGACAGCCTGAGCATCATTTTTGGTCACTCCACACAGATTGATTCATTCAGCGGTGCGACCACTTTGGGACATTTGAAAACCGAACTCAGTCGCGGCGTGCTGATTCCTGAAGCTTCAGCCCACACCGACAGCTTGTGGAATCTCACTATCGGCATCAATGCAGGCAGCTTAGGTGAAACCTCGGCCTTGCTCATCCTGTTCGGTGGCCTGTTTTTGCTCTACAAACGCATCATTAGTTGGCACATTCCCGTGTCCATGCTCGGCACCTTAGCATTGCTTGCCAGCGTGTTTTATCTCATTGATCCCAATCACTACGTCAGCCCGCTGGTGCATCTCATGTCCGGTGCCGCCATTCTTGGTGCCTTCTTCATCGCTACCGATCTCGTCACCTCACCCGTGTCCATACGCGGACAACTGATCTTCGGTGCAGGCTGTGGTGCTCTGGTCTACATCATCCGCACTTGGGCGGGCTATCCCGAAGGCGTAGCCTTTGCCGTGATGCTCATGAATGCCTGCACCCCACTGATTGATCACTACTTCAAACCCCGCATTTACGGACGCGACCGCAAAGGCCAGCCCCTCAACTACAGCGAGGAGAAAGACGCATGAGCGACAGCAAAGAAAAACCCGCTTATCTCCAGCGCGTCAGCTACCAAGCCTTTCTACTCGGCGGCATTGCCAGCCTCGCTACGGTACTGCTGGTACTCGGCAACCTCGGCACCTTTGACGCTATCCAACTCCGTCAGCAAGAAGATTTACAAGCCTCTTTAAGTGAAGTCGTACCCGCCGAACACTACGACAATAGCTTGCTAGACGCACCTTTAGGATTGCAAGACGCAACAGGGCATACCGTCACCGTGTATCGCGGCAGTCTCAACGGCAAGGTCAACGCACTGGCATGGGAAGTAGACACTCAAGCGGGTTATTCCGGCGAAATCCGCTTACTCATGAGCATGAAAGCCAACGGCGAAATCCTCGGCGTGCGCGTGTTATCTCATGCAGAAACCCCAGGTCTAGGCGATAAAATCGAAGTGAGCAAAGATGACTGGATATTACAATTCAACGGCTTATCTTTAGGTCATCCGCCACTGGAAAAATGGAAAGTTGATAAAGATGGTGGGCAATTCGACTCCTTCAGCGGAGCCACCATTACTCCGCGTGCCGTGCTGCAAGCGATTGAAGGTGGGCTGGTGTTTTTTCGGGATCAGCAAGCTGTTTTGCTGAAATAGAGGGAATAGGCGCGACGGGCATTAGGTGTTTAACTCAGGGTTTATTGCGCTGTATTCCACCCTGCGATCTGACAAAAATTGGGCATATACTAATAGGAATACCCAATTCATAGAGGATATGCGCTATGTCAACAACATCACAGCAGTTACAGCCTCAGTATATTACTGATGCACAAGGGAATAAGTTATCCGTCGTTTTATCAATTCAGGCTTTTAATGAATTGTTAGACGATTTAGAAGATTTAGCCGCGATAGCTGAACGTCGAGAAGAACTGACCACATCACATGCTGATGTGTTAGCAGAGCTTAAACAAGATGGCTTGCTTTGAAATTCAGTGGAAAGCCTCTGCTAAAAGAGAACTGAAAAAACTTGAACCTGTAGTGATTAAAAGAATCATTGAAGCCGCTGAAACCTTGAGAGATATGCCGTATCCACAAGGTGTGAAAAAAATCCAGGGTGCTGAACATACTTACAGAATCAGGGTAGGACAGTATCGTGTGGTGTATTCAGTGGAAGCTAATATTTTGCTGATTGAGATTATTAAAGTTGGGCATAGGAAAGAGGTGTATCAGAATTTATCTTGAGTATTTCTAACGCTGCCGAACTATCTAATTATTATCAACAAATGCTAAGCAGGTCAGGTTTTACAAACCTTGACCCGCAAGCATACTCCACCAGGCGGGCTAAGCGTATACTGATACGAACCTTTATTGACCGAGGATATACGCCATGCAAACATCCACTACATTACAGCTTCAAATATCTCCAGCACAGATTATTGCCGCCGTACAATCAATGAATAAAGATGAACAACAAGCCTTTGTCGAAGATTTGTTAGCCGCAGTATCACCCGAACATTTAGACTCATTGGCTGATCCTGATAAAAATTCAGCTCTGCAACAGCGATTACAAGTGCGTTTGCAGCAGCAACAGCAAGCTACAGTGCAAGGGGAACGAGGGCAGTCTTTTGCAGATGTAGTCTCACAACTAGGATTGTGAGTATGTATCAAGTCAACATTTTGGATGAAGCTAAAGAAGAACTAGCCGATTTAGATAAACCCATTGCCACTCGTATTGTCAAACGAGTGGGTTGGTTAGCAGAAAATTTTGACCACATCAGACCTGAGAGCCTATACGAAGATGGGGAATCGAAGCGAAAATGCGCCATTTTGAGGCAGGTTTTTCGGTTTTTTAAGGCGAATAGCGGGCTATTTGTTGATAAAAAGCGGAAAACC
>JADGEH010000073.1 GCA_016744475.1 Thiotrichales bacterium
CGATTCAAATATTCAGAGATTGTTTATCAGGTGAATACTTTCAATTCGATAAACTAAAAAGTTATGTAACTTTATAAATGATATATTTTAGCTATATATCTTCAATCACAGGCGGACAAGTATATTTATCATTTCTGTAGAGTATCCTAAAAAAACTTATATCACAACACAATCAGACTGAAAGCCCTCATCAACCATTTGTGTGGTGTTAAATACCGCATGACTCTATCTTTTATGACAAGCTATGCAATTTCGCACGAAAAGAAAATATCAAAGAAAAACCGGGCAGGTCTTTAAGACCTGCCCGGTTTTTTTAGCGTTTGTTTTCAGATAAACCGAGTGTTTCATCACCCGTTTCATCTGTTGTTTGCGTCTCCCACCACACATCCAACTCATCTTCCAGCCATTGCCTATGCTGTTGACGTTCGCCGGAGCGGGGTCTTTGATGAACGCCACCTTTGCGTAGTAAAGGAGAGCGTGCAACGCTGTTGCGTATATGGGGTAAATGATGAGGCATAATAACGTCTCCTATACCTGTAATTGATAAAAACAAGGACTGATTGCGTGTTTGCGGAGACGTTTTTGTGCTTTACGCCCACGTAAAAACTGCGGCACTGCGGAACTGGGTTGAAAACAAAATTGCTTGGGTAGTTGGGTATAAAGAGAACGGGGCGGTTTATAAGCATCTGAATGCAGGTTCTTAAACGCATTGCCACTGTTCCAGGTGTGATAGAAGATATTGTGAATGCCAAGTTCTTTACGAATAAAGAAAATCGCTGCACTGAGCATGGCTTGATCCCATACACGGGCATAGGGTTTGAGGACGGCATTCATGTATTGATGCAATGAACGCGAAGCTTTGCAAGCATTGCAGTGTGGGTCTTCGCTGGCTTTATGCGCTTTACAGGGTTGACGCTTTTCCAAGGCTTCCATCGCTTCACGCACCCAATCCGTTTGGATTTCTTCAATCAAAACTTCTCCCTGTTCCATATCAATATCCAAACGTGCCCAGGCCAGCGTTTCACGAAAATACGGGCGTTCGTCGGCTTGTAATACGGGGTGACAATGGGAGTATTCGTTGAAGGTGTCGTAATGCAGTGGGCGCAGCAGTTTCTCGAAACGGCTGTCGTGCGCACGGGTAAAGTTTAAGCGCAGCACCAGGTTGTAGCCCGGACGCGAGGTTTGCTGCCAGTCCCAATCTTCTCCGCCCCAAGTCCCGATAGTCAGTAAAAAAGGCAGACTAGGTTCTTGCCATTGGGCATTGATACGCCAAGGGTTGATGAGTCCATCGCCGCACATCGCCAGCAGCGGACGCATGACGGGTTTATGCAGTAGGCGGGCAAAAGGGGTGTGGCGTAGTTGATCGATGGAAAGGGCTTGTTCATCCGCCAGATAGCTCAGCAATTGCAGAGCGAAATAGTCTTTAAAATAGCGATAATGGGTTTTTTCTTGAGGTAAACAGGCCATTATCTCCGTAATTTCATGCTTGTCCATAATCTGAATTCCAGTAAATGTAATGATTGTGGTGTCATGGTGTTCATTGGGGTTTTCTTCGGTATATGATTAAAGATCATTAGGCATAACTCCTTGTTATTGAATGTTTAATAGAAAAGACCTTGCAGGTTTTTAAAACCTGCAAGGTCTTTTGTTTAATGCGGTTTGATGCGTACCAAATTATCCAGCACGCCATCTAAACCGCCGTACACCGTCAAACTACCGATGTTATCGGTGACTTTTTCCAGGGTTTCCAGTTCTTTCAAACGCAGCAAAGTCGGATTTTCATCCATCAATTTAGCGGTGTTGAGCAAAGAACGGGTCGCCGCAGTTTCTTCACGACGGCGGATGACATTGGCCTGGGCGATTTTTTCCGCCTCAACCACTTGATTGAGAATGGTTTTCATCTCACCGGGCAAAATCACGTCTTTCACACCGACATTGATCACATCAATGCCATATTGAGCCAGTTCTGCACTGACTTTTTGGAAAATAGTGCTATCCAGTGCGCCTTTGTCTCCCAGCAATTCATCCAAGGTGCGCGTGGCCACCACTTGACGCAGCGCAAACTGCAAGCTGCGATACAGGTAAGCGGCATAACCATCTAGCTCGGTACGGGCTTTCACCACATCGCGCACGCGGTAGTTAGCACTCAGGTTGATGCGCAGGCTAACTTTATCTTTGCTGAGAATTTCCTGTCCCTGCACGTCCATGCTTTGAGTGCGCAGGTCGATCACTTCTGTCTGCACAGACTGTTGATAAGTCCAGAACGCATGGCGACCGGTGATCAGAGAAGTCTGCCATTCATTATTCACAAACAATAAAGCAATATGTTGTGCAGGCACTTCCACCGTGTGAATCGCAGTCAGAACTTTGGTCAGTTTACGGCGCTGCAACTGAGTCAACAGGTCTAGCTCAACTCGCGTTTGTTCACGAATATTCAGATACTCGATCTGTATTTCCACTGCATCGCGCCAGAAAATCACCTGTTGATCAGGCTCGATGACAGAGTGCAAATGGCCTTTACGGTAAATCAAAGCCACTTGATCAGCAGTGGTTTCCACCACTTGAAAATGTTTTTTGCACAAATCCGTATGCTGTTGCAGCCACAAATCGGCCTGTGCGTGGGAAAATTCGGCTACATTAAGATCGTATGTGAGCACACGATGTTGATAGTTCAAATTCCAAAAGCGGTACACGCCTGGGGTGAGAATATCGCTCAAAGAACCTTCTTTCAGATGGATGCCACGCTCGTGTTCAGCAATAACGATGCGTTTGAAACCTAACATTGCACTACTCCTTCGTCGGATCGCGTGGCCACTAGAAAGAAGCCACTTAAGTGGTATTGGACATAGATAAATGGGTCAAAGTGAGCATTGATGCACGACGCATAAATGCTGATGGGTTTGTATCGGCAAGGCCAAGTCGTGAAAAGTAAGGGCATCGCCCACGCTGGTGTACGGGTCATCGCGTGCCTTCCTGCAGCTTGCAGTCGGGCGTGACACCATCACACATCCTTGTGCAACGTGACTTCCTGTTGTATGGCTATCACGACCTGTCTGCATTAAGCAGGCGGGCTAAACCATGACGCAAAGTACACAAACGTTGTGTTATCCGAAGTATCGCCAAACTGCACAACACGCCCGATAACACTGGGCTGACCCTGGGTTGATGTATCGCTACATCATGAAGGTGCGAGGGTCACTCGCAGAGCGGATTCGAACCGCAAGCCTTTCGGCTCTACCAGGTTAAAAGAGAAGGAATCGAACCTCCGTCCACTGATTAAGGGTCAGTTGCTCTACCGCTGAGCGATCTTTTATGGTCGAAAGAAGAGGAATTGAACCTCCAACACACTGAGTTCTAGCCAGTTGCTCTACCGATTGAGCTATCTTCCGTTATCAAAGCTTCCCTCTCGGTACACGCGCAGTCAGGGACTTTTGCGTGCCAGGCAGGTTTTATGAACCTGCTCCGCTGAGTAAGGTCGTCGTTTGATGCTGTTACCTTGAGAAAAAAACTCAAGGCGAAAAAAAACCCCGTCTGACAACCTGTCAAACGGGGTTTTTCCTATGGAATTTTTCCGTCTGCAAGGTCGCAATCCTAGACCTTGCAGCACGATGAACGCTGATTCAGTCTAGGTACTAATACCTCTGAGTGCTATGTTGATGGGGTTTAAGTTCATACAAAAATTCCGTTGATAATCTGTACACACGCACCAGCCGCTACCAATAGGCCGCTGATTTACAAAATAATTCAAGCTGTTGCGTGAAGTGAGTTGAGACATGGGGGACGCATTCTAAGACGATTTTTATAAATGTCAAGGATTTATTTGTGTGGCTTCTTGGCATAAAAATCTGAGACAGGGGAGCAAGAAGACTTAGAGCCTATACGAAGATGGGGAATCGAAGTGAAAATTCGCTATTATGAAGATAAAACCCTACAACAAAATCGAGATTTAACACGGCAATATTTCATCAGTTTAGTTAAAGACTTTGATTTAGAGTTAAAACTAGACTTTAAGAAATAGATGAACAATAACATTAAAATACAGGAGACATCAGAATGGCATTGTCTAAATTTAAAAGAACAATAGGTATTGTGGGTATTGGGGGGGCAGGCAAAACTGTGTTTTTAACCTCAATACTTTCGCATTTAAAATACCATGATACAAAAAAATTAAGGCTTAATTTAGATAACAATAAAGTAGCTGACATTATTAAGTTCAAAGAAATTCAAGAAGGCATGAGTTTAGATGTTTTTGCACTCGAAAAATACCGTAATACTTTACTGGATAGTAAAACCTGGCCAGATAAAACAACGGACACTTCTTATTTTCGTTGCCACTTTGAACGTACCGATTGGTCTTGGTCTGATATTGATTTAACTTTTTTAGATGTCCCTGGTGAACGCTTTAACGATGCAGTGATGTTTTCAGGTGATGGAAGTTTTGAACATTGGAGTGATACTGTTTTAAAACGTATTACTGATGATCCTAAATGTCAGCGCTTAGCTGAAGAGTATTTACAGGTTTTAGATGACGAAAAGAATAAAGTATCTCCTGATTTTAAAAAAATCACTCAAGCATATAAGCGTACTTTAGCGCGTTTTATGTTGGATTATGGGGCATTTATTACACCATCAGTATTTGCTCTCAATACTCAAGGGCAACAACCTGAATATAGTACAGATGTGAATAAAATTGCAGAGAGTGCTTTAACGGGTCGTTCAATGAATAGTGAGTTTGCACCTTTACCCTCTCATTTCCGAGAGAACAATCCTCCGTTGACGCGATTGTTTTCAAATTTTTATAACGATTATCGTAGCCATGTGGTAGAAAAATTGTTTAAGCAGTTAAGCAAATGCGATAAATTACTGGTTTTAATTGATATTCCAGGATTACTAGCGGCTAATGTAGGACGTTGTAATGACATGGAAGTTATTTTAGAACATATTTTAGAGGCCACCGTTAAAGACACCGGGATTTCAAGTTTTTTTACGGATATTTTAAATATTGTCATACCTTCTAGTATGCGTATGAGTCAACTTAAAAATATTGCTTTTATCGCCAATAAAGCAGACATGATTAGTTATTCAGAAGTGGATAAACTTAAGCAATTATTGTGTGATTTTGTTAAAAGTAAAATAAAAAATTATCCACATATTCAACACGAATATTTTGTCTGTAGTGCTTTACGTTCAACTCAAATGAATAACCAAGCATTATTGGGTTATCCCATTTACGATGTTGATGGAAAACAAACGCGCCCACCACGCCCAACCGATTTAATGAGTCATTTGTATCCCTCTGATTTACCTGAATGCTGGCCTGATTATTGGGATACTGGACAGTATTTTTATCCTGATGTGTGGCCTGATATACCCCATAAAAAAACCTCCCCCCCTCATCAAAATGGTCTAGAAAACATTTTTCATTTTATCTTGGAAGAAAAATAGGAGATCATCATGTCAGAATCATTCAAAGTGTTAGGTCGTCCAGTACAAAAAATATCGCCACCCACCCCAGAAAAAACAATAGAACATAACAGACAGGATATAGAAAATTCTGAAGAAAAAGCTGTCGAAAAAACAGTAGATAGTCAGGCTCCAGGCAGTGGACGTGGCGGAGATAATACTTTAGGCCGTCCTATTCAAAAACCTAATATCTCTCAAACAAGCATAGTGTCTCGTGTAGATTTAGAAGAAAAAGCCGCACCAGCAGACATTGAAGATAGCTTTGTTCAACCTATCACTTTACCTTTAGCTTGGTTATCAGGGGTATGGTTAGTTTTATTACTGTTGGGTGGAATTATTGGCTGGTTTGTTTTTTCTCAAGTGCTCAGCACGGTTAATATGATTTTACAATTCCCTTTAGTTATTCAAAGTATTGCTTGGTGCTTTGTTGTATTTTTCACTTTTATTGTAATTTACCCGTTATCACGTTTATTGTTAGCTTACCGGCGCTTAAAACCGATTAAACAAATCAGTATGACAAGAATTTCTACTAAAAATTTGTCAGCAGAAAAATGGCAAGAGGCAAAAGAAACAATTAGTAGTTACCTGCAAAATTACCCCTTAGATGATCGAAAATGTAGCGAACAATTGGAGAAAATAGGTTTATCTGAAATTCAACAAAGAAAACTGCAAGATACCAAGCTACGTTTATTGGAAAAGTCGCCGATAACAACGGAAGATTGGATTTCAGAATTTGAACAGGATTTCCTGATGCCTTTAGATGGGGTTGTGAAAGCGCGTATTCAGCATTATGCAAAACTTCTGGCATTAAAAGCGGCTTTATCGCCTCATGCATTAATTGATATGGCAGTGGTTTTTTATAATGGTTTTTCTTTATTGCGTGATATTTGCACTCTTTACCAAGTCAGAATTGGGCGTTTAGGTATTTTGTATTTGTTAGGTTTAGTTATTTTTCAAAGCTATGTAGCAGGACAGATCGAACACCACATTGATGGTGTTGAACATTGGATGGAGGACTGGTTACAAGGCAGTGTTTTGGGCGCAACAGGTGCGAAATTGGCCAGTTTAGCGGGTTCTAAGGTCAGTGAAGCCGCCATACATTTTTTCTTTTTGCGGCGTATTGGTCATAGCATGATGGCGCGTTTAAGACCCTTGGAAATGCAAAAGCATTGATTTACTTATTAGACTTGTCCAGGTTTAAGCGACGTAACGAAAAGCAGCGGGATTAAGCGGGTTTTTTCGTTCATTCGTGGTGAGAAGCATCCCCCAAAGAATGATATAGCTAAATGACATCGTTTATAGGCTTGTGATATATCGAAACCCAAGACTGCCAGTCCTTGAAGGACTGGCAGTCTTAACAACTGATGTCATTTTTCTATATATGACAAAGCACTAAGCTTAAGAGCCTATACGAAGATGGGGAATCGAAGCGAAAATTCGCCATTTTGAGGCAGGTTTTTCGGTTTTTTAAGGCGAATAGCGGGCGTGTGTTGATAAAAAGCGGAAAACCTGGCCAAAAGGGCGGATTTGCAGCCGATGATCCCGTTTTCGTATAGGCTCTAAGTGCTAAAAAAATGCTAGCCCACACTGGATAAACTTATCCCCCCTTCTCTGCACCAAAGATAAAGTGTGGGATAACTCCGTGGATAAGTCTGTAGATAACTATGTGGATAAGTTGTGGGATAACCGTGGTAAAACTTAGCGGCTCATCTGCTCACTCAAGATAGGCTTTTTAACAGTGAACATCTTTGCGTCTTAAACAACAGATATATACATAATATACATACATGTGTGATTTCTTAATGATTGATTTATAAATAGTAAACAAGCTTATCCCACAACTTATCCCCTCTAATAAACATAACAATAATTTTATATATAAGATTTAACTAACACCTTATTGAAGCTTTATACTGCGCTTTGAGAGCCTATACAAAAATGGGATAATCGGCTGCAAACCCGCCCTTTTGGTCAGATTTTCCGCTTTTTCTCAACAAATAGCCTGCTATTCGCCTTCAAAAAACCGAAAAATCTGCCTCAAAATGGCGGATTTTCGCTTCGATTCCCCATCTTCGTATAGGCTCTTAATCTCTAAAAATAGACAAGTCTATTTATTTCACACATCCTTATCCTTCAAATCACTGGGTATGACACCCAAACAGCAAAATTTAGCGTATGAATTTAGATCATCATCAAGGCGGTTGGGTTATTTTTGCCAGTTTCATATTGGCGATATTATTAATGCTCATCCCGTTACCCCTATGGGCTGGTTTTTGGCGACCGGATTGGGTCGCTATGGTGTTAATTTACTGGTGTATGGCGCTGCCACAGCGTGTGGGCGTGTTTTCCGGGTGGTTGGTAGGCTTAGTGCTGGATGTACTGCTAGGCAGCTTATTAGGCCAGCACGCTTTAGTCTTAGCATTGGTGGCTTACTTAAGCGGTAAAGTGCATCGACGTTTAAGGGTTTATCCCCTACGTCAGCAAGTTTTTGTGGTGTTTTCTTTAGTCGCTATGGTGCATGTATTTAATGCCTGGATGCGCCATTTGCAGGGTTATCCCACCGCTTCACAATTGGAGTTTTTATATCCTGCGATGACTAGCTTTTTTCTGTGGCCTTGGGTGTTTATCAGTTTACGTATGCTGCGCCGTGGTTTACATGTGCGTTAAGGTATCGACCTTAAGGTGCTTTTGCTGACCTACTTCGTATAGACTCTAAGGCTCATATTGTTCATGAGCCTTTTTGCCACTGACGGAGAACCCTTTCATGAAGTTTTTATTATTATTCAGCGTGTTGCTGAGTCATTCCTTGTTAGCCACCGAAACCCCTGTGACCCCTCCGAATCATCCGCCTAAAGCGGCGGGCGCACATGGCAAAAACGTGCACCCGCATACACCACTGCCCCCTGAAAAACGCATTCTCGCAGCTTTGCAGCATAAAGCTGAAGGCCGTTTACCTGAAGCCATTGAAGAATTGACGATGGCTTTGGCACAACAAGGGCCTCATGCGCAATTATTAGCCATTCGAGGCAGTTTGTATTTAGAACAGGGCAAGGTGAGTCCGGCCTTAAAAGACTTGGAAGCCTCGCTACACATTGAACCTAAAAACGCGGATGCTTTAACCAATCGCGCTCAAGCCTATCGTCGTTTTGGACGTAATAAAGAAGCGCTAGAAGATTTGCATCAAGCGGTGGTGATTAATCCTGATTTAGCGGCTGCGCGTTTTAATCGCGGTGTGATGTTATTTAACCAAGGAGATGTGACGGCTGCACAAGTCGATTTTGAATATTGCATGGCACTTGATCCACATATGCCCGCACCGTATTTTAATCGGGCGATGATTCTTGATGGACAAGGAGAACGTGATAAAGCTATCGCTGATTTACAACATTTTTTAAGCTTAGAGAAAAATCCGCAATGGCGTAAAACAGCAGAGGAACAACTTCAGCAATGGACAAAAGCAACACCTGATACTTCTAAAGAGGAAAAATAATCATGAGGTATTGGAAAATACTATGGATAGGCTTCAGTGTGTTGCTCTCTTTGAGTATTCAAGCACAAGAATCTGTAGATTTATTTACAGATTTGTTGGCAGAAGCTCAATTGAAATGGACTGCGCCTAAAGATTTTAAGCCTACGCCCATTAAAGACAATGCTTTATTACCTTATGAACAAGCGCTACTGAATAAGGATGGCAGTTTGGAAATTCGTTATGCTGTGCGCCCGTTAAAGCGTTTGGAAATTGAGTATAACGATCCCCATAATGCGGCTCCCGAACCGAATCATATTTTTCCTTTATTGTTTGATACTTTAACGGGGAATTTATCCGGCGGACGGCATAGCCCTTCGCGTGAATATCCACCGGATCAAACTAAAAAATATTTTAATGCGGACTGGGCGGCGGCTTCGGTGTTTGATGTATTGCCTGATTTTAAGACGGATCATTCACAGGTATTGTTAATCGCACTGCATAAAAACGCGGTGGCTGATGCGTATGTGCTGTATTTGTTTAACGACTATTCGCAAGTGAAAGCGGTGATTAACACCCACTTATCTACTTTGCAGTTTCGATAAGTCACTGACGTTAGGCAAAGGCTAGTTTTTTATGCTTAAAAACAGATTCAAGCGCTAAAAAACCACCATTGCACCACTAAAATTGAAAAGGAGAATAGGATGGGCATTAAACGTCTGATTTTTGCTGGAACGCCGGATTTTGCAGTACCAAGTTTGGTGGCTTTGATTGAAGCGGGTTTTGATATTTGTGGGGTTTACACACAGCCTGATCGTCCGGCAGGGCGTGGGCGGCAATTGCAGCCCAGTCCGGTGAAAAAGATCGCCTTAGAGCATGAACTCCCGGTGTTTCAACCCAGCAGCTTAAAAACCCCAGAAGCACAAGCTGAACTCATCGCTTTACAAGCCGATATGATGATTGTGGCGGCGTATGGCTTGATTTTGCCGCCAGCGGTATTGGAGGCTCCCGTTCACGGCTGCGTGAATGTTCATGCGTCTTTGTTGCCCCGCTGGCGTGGGGCTGCGCCTATTCATCGGGCTTTGTTAGCGGGAGATGAAAAAACCGGGATTACGATTATGCAGATGGATGTCGGCTTGGATACGGGAGATATGTTGCTCAAAGCAGAGATGCCCATTCAAGCCGATGATAACGGACAAAGCCTCCATGATCGCTTAGCCCAACAAGGCGCGGAGGCTTTACAACAAGCCTTATCTAAATGGGATGAACTCAAGCCTCAAACGCAAGACGAAGCTTTAGTCACGTATGCCCATAAACTCGAAAAAGCGGAAGCACAATTGGATTGGAATCAATCGGCTATCGCTTTAGAGCGCCAAGTACGGGCTTTCAATCCTTGGCCTGTGGCGCAAACGGAATTGCGAGAAGTGAAATTGCGCGTGTGGGATGCTAAAGCCTTAGAAGAGAGCACTGAACAAGCCCCTGGCACCTTATTGCGTGGTCATAAACAAGGCTTAGAGGTTGCCACAGGAGAAGGTGTTTTGCGCTTATTACAGGTGCAACAAGCGAGTAAGCGCGTGTTGCCGGTGGCGGATTTTCTCAATGCTCAGCCTAGTTTTAAAAGTTAATGCTTAGCTTCGTGATTTAGGTGGTTTAGGCGGCAACTTCACCAGTTGGGTGTGAGACAGCTTGTCATGCCAAGTCAGGCGTTGCGGATCAAATAAGCTCCAGAAAAAGCCTAAACCTAAACACGCCCAGGAGAGTGCAGAGATGAAAAAACGTATCAACAAGCGTCGATGCGTCAGAGGTTGATCATTGCTACTGATGAGTTTAACTCGCCATACTTGTAAACCTAATGTTTGTCCGCCGCGCATCCAAGGCCAAGCAAAATAGAAATAACTTACGGCTAATAAATACAGTTGAAAGGCCAATTGTACCAATAGGTGATGCTCGCCAATCTTTTCTACGTTCATTAAACCTGTCATTGATAACAAAGGCGATACGATCACCCCGGCAAAAAACAAGACGGCTATCAGTAGTAAAGCATCGTAAAAAATAGCCACTAAACGTAAGAAAAGATGAATGGAGGGTGTTGTAGGAGAAGAGATATCTGGGTTTGACATAATCGTTCTAATCAATAAAGAAAAAGGGGGAGATGTAATACATATACAGCCATGATGATTTACAACACCATTCTAACGCTGGGATGAGCACTCAGTTCGCGGTATAAATTATCCAGTTGTTCTCGGCTATGCGCTCGCAAAGTGACAGTCACCGAGGTGTATTTACCATTGCTACTTAAGCGAGATTTAACCGCGTTTTCGGGTAATTCATCAGAGCAATGGCGGCGTACAATAGACACCACCAAGGCATCAAAATCAGCTTGAGTTTCTCCCATGACTTTTAAAGGAAAGTCACAGGGGAAATCAAATAAATCATCGTTGGGTTCTGGAGGATTGTGCATAGTAATAATGTTTAGCTTCAAAAAAGGAGTCGATTCATCAGTGAATATCATCACCCACCTTATGCGCACCACATGAAGTGAATAAAAATGTCACGCTTTTCCTGGTCTAGGAAAACTTAAAGTGCAGGGGTAGAGGTGATTACAGTCACTCAACATGATGAGGTGTTTGTATCAGATTCAGCGCATTAAACATAGCTAAAACTGAGTCAGAGCGAGGCTGATGACATTAAACCTTTGTTTATTCAGGAAAACCTCGTGTAGACAGCTTTAACTCATTCCCATGCCGCGCATCACTGTCATTCAGTGAAGGGTTTTTAGCTCCAACGGGGCGGCATCCCTATAGCCCAGGGCAACGCCCTGGGTTCGATCTCTTCATAGTTGACAGTATTTTATATTTAGATGATTATATAAATATGAAAGTAAATGAAGCCGCAGAGCTATTATCTGCATTAGCACAAGAACACCGTTTGGAAATTTACCGCTATTTGGTGCAGGCCGGCGCAGACGGCTTGGCGGCGGGACTCATCAGCGAGCATTTCGATCTTAGTGGTGCCACCGTGTCGTTTCATTTGAAAACACTTAAGCACACGGGCTTGATCGAATGCACCCGCCAGGGACGTTCGCTGATTTATTCGGCTAACTACACCGTGATGAATCATTTATTGGATTACCTCACTGAAAATTGCTGCGGCGGCAATATTTGTCGTAGCCCCTCTTGTGAGGAAGATTGATTATCCACTGCCATTCACTTAAGCCCAGTAGCATTACAAGTAGTTGATTTTATTCCCCCTCCTTCAAGGAGGGGAAGCGAGTGCTTTGAATGCTCAGCTTTTTCCTTAAGTGAATGGCAGTGATTTTTCCCCTGTTACAAAAGTGAATACTCATGTTTGAATTGTTGGCTAATACTTTGGTGTTTACCTGGATGGGCTTAACACCTGATTCTCAGGCGGGAGCGGCATTACATTTTTTTGTGATGGACAGCGCTAAAATTTTTTTCCTGCTGATCATTATTATTTATGTCATGGGCTTATTACGCGCCCTGCTGTCACCTGAAAAAGTGCGGGATTACGTGCGCGGCAAACCTGTTTGGCTGGCGCGTAGCAGCGCTATTACTTTGGGGGCTGTGACACCGTTTTGCTCCTGTTCTTCAGTGCCTTTGTTTATTGGCTTTGTCGAAGCGGGCATCCCTTTAGGCGTGACTTTTTCATTTTTAATTGCCAGCCCGATGATTAACGAAGTCGCGGCGGTGCTGTTGGTCAGCCTGTTAGGTTGGAAAATCGCTGCTTTGTATGTGTTCGCGGGGTTGCTGGTGGCTTATGTGGGCGGGGCTTTGATGGAACGTTTTAAGCCTGAGCGTTGGGTTGAATCCTATGTATGGAAGATTCAAATGGGCGAGGCTCAATGGTCAGAAGAAGATACCTCTTTGGCAGGTCGCCATCATTTTGCACTGAACGAAGTAAAAAACATTGTTGGGCGAATTTGGAAATGGGTTTTTTTAGGCATTGGTGTGGGCGCTTTATTTCATGGCTACGTGCCCGAAGCTTGGGTGGTTGAACATTTAGGCGGGAAAGATAATTGGCTGGCGGTGCCTGCCGCCGTATTGTTGGGTATTCCCTTGTATTCTAACGCCACAGGTGTGATTCCAGTGGCAGAGGCGATGCTGGGGAAAGGCGTGGCATTGGGCACCACTTTGGCGTTAATGATGAGCATTGCGGCTTTGTCATTGCCAGAAATGCTGATTCTGCGCAAAGTCATTCGTTGGCCTGCATTAGCGCTATATGCCAGCATTTTAGCCGTGGCTTTTATGCTGGTGGGCTGGAGCTTTAATATTTTAGAAGCGTTCTAAGGGACATTAGACTTGTCCAGGCTTAAGACACCGACTGCAAAACAGCGGATATTGGCGGTTTTCCCCGTTCATTTTCGTTAAATAGAATGACTATTCGCCTCAAATGAACGAAAAAAACCGCTCAATCCCGCTGCTTTTCGCTACGGCGCTTAAGCCTGGATAAGTCTATTTTTTACCACAGAGACACAAAGGACAGGGAGTTGTATTTTAAAGATTTTCTTTATTCTCTGTGCCTCCGTGGTGAGAAACATAATGAAGGTCATTTAAACAGGAGAAAACGATGTTTGACGTTAAAGTATTGGGGAGTGGTTGTCGCAATTGTGAAACCACGCACAAGATGATTGAGGAAGTGTGCTCAGAGAATGCCATTCCCATCACCTTAGATAAAGTGGAAGACATGGCGCAAATCATGTCCTACGGCATTATGTCAACGCCCGGTGTGGTGGTTGACGGCAAAATAGCCCATGCGGGTGGAGTGCCGGATAAAAAAACCGTGTTGTCTTGGTTTCAAGCGAAATGCTGCCCCGGCAACGATAATTGCTGCTAAAACAGTGGTTTAAGAGTCTATGCTGAGTTTCCTCTGGCATAGACTCTGATGGGCGAAAAAGGACAAGGAACACCGCTTCTAAAACAGCGAGGCACTCAATTCGTCGATAGCGGCGAGCATTTCTGGGTCGTCCGTCAAGGCTTGAGCTATCGCGCTGTGACACGCGGTAACGGGTTTGACTCCCGTATGAATCAATTTACCAGCATGAACTAATAAGCGCGTGCTGGCCCCTTCATCTAAACCATTACCTTTCAAATTACGGGTCATCTGCGCAAACTTCACCAAGTTATCCGCCATGGGGCGGTCAATCTGGCTTTCATTCATGACAATTTTGCTTTCTAAGGCCGACTTGGGATAGTCAAATTCTAAGGCCACAAAACGCTGGCGTGTGCTTTGTTTTAAATCCTTCAAAACACTTTGATAACCAGGGTTGTAGGACATGGTGAGACAAAAGGCGGGCGTGGCTTCTAATAATTCGCCAATTTTTTCCATCGGCAACACCCGTCTATCATCGGCTAAAGGATGAATCACCACGGTAGTATCTTTACGGGCTTCGACCACTTCATCCAGATAACAAATGCCACCATGTCGCACGGCTCGTGCTAATGGGCCATCTACCCATACGGTTTCGCCACCACTGATTAAAAAACGCCCGACCAGATCAGAGGCGGTTAAATCATCATGACAAGAGACCGTGAGTAACGGACGCTTCAAGCGCCAAGCCATGTGCTCAATAAAACGGGTTTTGCCACAGCCCGTAGGGCCTTTTAATAACAGCGGTAATTGATTCGCATAGGCCGCTTCAAATAATTCGATTTCGCTGCCTATCGCTTCATAATAAGGCTCGTTTTCAATAATATAACTTTCAGGTTTAAGTACTCGCGCTTCCATAGCGGTATCCTTGTAGTGAGACGGGTAAAGGCTTGCTGATGACTCGATTAAACTTTTTTAACGGGAAAAAAAGCGGTTATTGCCCCATACTGACTTTAATAAGCCTCATCGGGAATATGGCTCTTGATAAGGGTCAAAAACACCAAAACAAAGGCGTATCTATCAAGATGTGTATTCAGATAGCAGAATTTATCCCGCATTTACGGTAAAGTACGCACCACCTTTTCATAAAAATACATTAATCAACGCCATGAATTTGAATTTTCTCGATTTTGAACAACCGATTGCTGAACTCGAAGCGAAAATCGACGAGTTACGCTATGTCAGTAATGACAACGAAATTAACATCAATGATGAGATCGCACGCTTACAAAGCAAAAGCCGTGAACTCACTGAATCCATTTTTTCCAATCTGAGCTCTTGGCAAATTTCCCAATTGGCTCGCCATCCACAACGGCCTTACACCCAAGATTACATTGATCGCCTGTTCCCAGATTTTGAGGAATTACACGGTGATCGTGCGTTTGCCGATGATAAAGCGATGATTGGCGGTTTGGCGCGTTTGCAAGGCCAACCTGTGATGGTCATTGGGCATCAAAAAGGACGTGATACCAAAGAAAAAATCTCACGTAATTTTGGTATGCCACGTCCAGAAGGCTATCGCAAAGCCTTGCGCTTAATGAAAATGGCTGAAACCTTCAAGGTGCCAGTGTTGACTTTTATCGACACACCGGGCGCTTATCCCGGCGTGGATGCAGAAGAACGCGGACAAAGTGAAGCCATTGCACGCAATTTATTTGAAATGATGCGCTTAAAAACACCCGTGATTTGTACTGTTATCGGCGAAGGTGGCTCCGGCGGCGCACTGGCGATTGGTGTCGGGGATGCGGTGAATATGTTGCAATACAGCACGTATTCGGTGATCTCTCCCGAAGGCTGCGCCTCGATTTTGTGGAAAAGCGCTGAAAAAGCGCCCGAAGCGGCTGAAGCTATGGGCTTGACCGCTCATCGTTTGCATGAATTAGGGCTGATTGAGCAGATCATTTCTGAACCTCTAGGTGGTGCGCACCGGGATTTAGACGGCATGGCACAGAATTTAAGCAACGCTTTGTTAGAGCATTTGAAAGTCTTACAAGAGCAACCATTAGATGTGTTATTAGAAAACCGCTACCAGCGTTTTATGACATTTGGTATCGGTGAAACGGAATAACAGATTGAAAACCGCGATGACTACATCGTGCCTGACTCGTTATTTTGCTGTATTTACCCCTCTCACATAAGCTGAGTGATATATCTTAACCCTTTGAAATAAGAGGAACTTATGAAAACCCGCTATTCTCAATTTTTAGCCAGCCTATTCACTTTGGCCTTTATTTGCACCTTGTCGGTACAAGCCGCGCCCAAAGACCCACCTTATGAAAAAATCTCTCCGGCAGTGCCTGTAGCCCATGCTGATAAGCTCGAAGTGGTTGAAATATTTTGGTACACCTGCCCACATTGCTACTATTTTGAAGATTATTTGAATACCTGGAAAAAAACCATACCGGTTGATGTAGCATTTATACATATGCCCGCCGTATTTGCTTCAGGTCGTGGCTATGAATTCGCGCAAATTTTTTACACCGCAGAAACGCTGGGTGTGTTAGAAAAAGTGCATAAACCCTTGTTTGAGAGCATTCATCGGGACAAAAAACCACCGCGTACCATGGATGATTTTTATGGCATTTTCAAACAAAACACCGACGTGACTAAAGAAGCTTTTGATAAAGCCTTAAAATCTTTTGCGGTCGATATGAAAGTGCGTAATGCGCAACGCCTGACCGCAAAATATGGTCTCACTGCGGTGCCTAGCATCGTGGTTCAAGGTAAATACCGCATGACCAGCGACATGACCGATGGTTATGACAACATGCTCAAAATTGTCAATGAATTATTGGCAGACGAACGTCAGGCGAAAGCGCCTAAGAAATGAGCATCATTGAGTGCGAGCAAGTCAGCATTTGCTACGGACGCAAAGCCGCACTCAAAAACTTAGATTTCACCCTCCATCCTGGCGAATGCTTGGGCTTGGTGGGACTAAATGGCGCTGGCAAAACCAGCCTGCTTAAAGCCCTGTTAGATTTTACTGAAATCCAAGCAGGGCAGATTAAACTGTTTGGACAAGATCATACCCAACCCGCCGCTCGTGCGGAACTAGCCTACCTTCCTGAACAATTTTTACCTGCTGAGTATTTGCGCGGCGAAGATTTTTTGCATTATTTACTGGATTTATACCAAGCCAAACAGCCACGCACACAAATAGATGCGATGTGTTCAGCACTGGATTTGGATAAACAACAACTCAAACAGGCAGTGAGCACCTATTCCAAAGGCACACGCCAAAAATTAGGCTTATTGGCTTGTTTTCTCAGCAACAAATCTTTGCTGATTCTTGATGAACCCATGAGTGGTTTAGACCCCAAAGCCCGCGCTTTGACCTTTGAACGCATCAAACAGCATCAACAAAACGGCAAATCTTTGCTTTTAAGTGCGCATTATTTAGAAGATGTGGGACAACTCTGTGATCGTTTATTGGTGTTGCACGAAGGTCAAAATATCTTTTTAGGCACGCCCGCCGCCTTTTTAAAACAATTTGCCAGCGATCACCTAGAACAGGCTTTTTTGCGTTGTATTGAATGATCCACATCTAAGGGCTGTTGATAGCCTTCCTCCCCCATCCCCAACACGAGTGACTTTGTGAGCATTGAAACCGACCGCCTGATTGCCCCCGATAGCCAACGCGAAGACCAGGTGATTGATCGCGCTATCCGCCCGAAATCTTTACAAGATTATGTGGGACAACCGCATGTGCGAGAACAAATGGAAGTGTTTATTCCAGCGGCTAAAGGCCGCAATGAAGCGCTGGATCATGTGCTGATTTTTGGTCCGCCGGGACTGGGCAAAACCACTTTATCGCACATTATTGCTTTAGAAATGGGCGTTCATCTGCGCCAAACTTCCGGCCCTGTGCTGGAAAAAGCCGGTGATTTAGCCGCCTTATTAACCAATTTAGAACCCAATGATGTGTTGTTTATTGATGAAATTCATCGTTTAAGCCCGGTGGTGGAAGAAGTGTTGTATCCCGCTATGGAAGATTATCAGCTCGACATCATGATCGGTGAGGGCCCTGCCGCACGTTCCATTAAGCTCGATTTACCGCCTTTTACGCTGGTCGGAGCGACCACCCGTAGCGGTTTATTGACCTCGCCTTTACGGGATCGCTTTGGCATTGTGCAGCGTTTAGAGTTTTACAACACCGATGACCTGACTCACATCGTCACCCGTTCAGCCAACATTCTTAACGTGGGCATTGACGCACAGGGTGCATCTGAAATTGCTTGTCGTTCACGCGGCACGCCACGCATTGCCAATCGTTTGTTACGCCGCGTGCGGGATTATGCGCAAATCAAAGCCAATGGCGCGATTAGTTTGGACGTGGCGCAAAAAGCCTTGAATATGTTGGATGTGGATACTTACGGCCTAGACATGCTGGATCGCAAACTACTCACCAGCTTGATGCAGAAATTCGATGGTGGTCCAGTCGGCGTGGATACGTTAGCTGCCGCCATTGGCGATGAGCGCGGCACGATTGAAGAAGTGATTGAGCCGTATTTATTGCAGCAAGGTTTTTTGATGCGCACCCCGCGTGGGCGTGTCGCCACCCGCTTGGCTTGGGAGCATTTCAACTTAAAGCCCCCCAGTGCCGTACAGGATTTGTTTGCTCAAGAAGAAGATAAAAACAGCGTTTTATAGACTTTTAAGCTACATTCTCATCTCTCTTTACTTTGCTGAGATCGGCATTGGTGAAGTCGGTATCCGTCACATTGGCATTGATGAGAGAGGCTCCCGTCAAATCCGCACCGGTGAAATTGGCTTTGAAGAGATCGGCGTTGGTTAAATAGACTTCAATGAGATTGGCATCGGTGAAATTGGCCTTAAACAGATTAGCGCCTGTCATGTTGGCGCGAAACATGTCGGATTCAAATAGATTGGCGCGAAATAAGTTGGCTTCCGTTAAATTGACACCGGAGAGAAAACAACGGATGAGATAAGCTTTGGAGAGATTGGCTTCGCTGAGTGTGGCATCTGTCAGCGTGGTGTCTGACATGTAGGCTTCGCTGAGATTGGATTCGTTGAGATTAGCTTTGGATAAATTGGCTTTGGACAGATTAGCTTCAGTGAGATTAGCGCCATTGAGATTGGCTCCGCTCAAATTGGCTTGGGTTAAATCAACGCGAGAAAGGTTGGCTCGAAAAAACTCACCTTTAGAGAGGTTCATTCCAGTGAGATCACTACCTGATAAATCTGCCCAGGTTGAGGCATTTTCCCGCCAAGCATTCCAGGCTTTGATACCTTGTTGGAGCACTGCCAAATGTTCTGGGTTCGCCATATTCTAAGTGATTGTTTGTAAGTGGCTGGGTTGCACAATGAGTGGGTTTGGTGTTTGTACATCCTAAAGCCTAGAATCCATCTCTCATTCTTGGTGTTTTTGTTTAATGAATGAGCCATATCTCACCTGAATCGATGAGTGCAGAGGGCACGCTTTGGAGGCTGTCCGAGGCTCTAAACCTCTGCATTAGAATCTGTATATTAAAAGGCCGATAGCATAGCAGAAAGTGTTTGCTCGGTGATTTTTTTTATATTTTAGTTTAACTATATCGCCTAACCAATTTTTTTTATTGACAAAGTGTTTGATGTTTTTGTCAATAAAACCTCACTCACAGTCCCTCTTAGAACAATTGTTGAGCGTAGGCTCTTAATTGCTGCAATATCTGCTGTTGCCCAGCAGTGAGTGTGTTTTTTGATTGTAAATCATCCAGTTGAGCGTGATAAGCGGTTAAGGTTAAACTGCCGCCGCCTTCGGTATCGGTTAAGCGTTGATGACGATACTGTTCCCAACGAGTGTGTTCTTCGGCGCTTAAACTGTTCGGATAATTACGTGCGCGATAGCGAAATAGCATTTCTGCTAAACGCTCATCCTCAAAATTCTGCTTGAAGTGGCCTAATGTCTCTGGTGTTTGGCTGCGAATATTGTGCATTCTGCGTTTATCCCCGTCACTGAAAAAACCACCGCTGTAGAGCTGATGATCCGGATCATGGCGTTCAGCAAAGGTGTGCTCGCTAAAGACTGTTTGTAATTTTGTGCTCAAGGTACTCCCGAAACGTTTGATCTGTTCTTGATGGCGTTGGCATTGTTCTATATCTAATTCAATGCGTTGTGCATCTTCTGGGCGAATAGTCTTGAGCGGGGCTAACACCGGGCATTTGTTGATATGCACAGTTTTTAACGGGATGCGCTCAACGTCTTCAGGTAAGTCGGCAGCAGGGGTGAAAATACGTTCTCGAATGTGTTCGGCATCTAGTGTGAGCAGGGGTTCTGGATCGCTGCGCAAATCATAAACAATGATGCCGTTTTTATTTTTCGGGTCTTGTGCCAGTGGCATGATGAGGCTGGTGCAACCCCAATGTGCAGGGTACATGCGCGAGGTGTGTACGAGTATGGGGCGACTCAGAAGGTCTAATTGTTCTGCCACTGCGTGTTTATTTTTGTGCTGATAGAGATAATCGTATAAACGCGGTTGGCGCTGTTTTATCAAGCGTGCCAGATGTATGGTGGCATATACGTCGGCTAATGCATCATGTGCGCCTTTATGTTCTATGCCATTGGCGACGGTTAAGTCTTCGAGCTTAAAGCTTGGACTGCCATCATCATGCATCGGCCATTGAATCCCTTCGGGGCGAAGGGCATAGCACACACGCACCATGTCGATAATGTCCCAGCGACTATTGCCTTGTTTCCATTCGCGTTCATAGGGATCAAAAAAGTTGCGATACAAGGTATAGCGGGTGAATTCATCGTCAAAACGCAGGCTGTTATAGCCTAGCGTGCAGGTTTTTGGACGTGCCATTTCGGTGTGAATGCGTTGAATAAAATCAGCTTCACAAACGCCGTGTTCTAGTGCTAATTGTGGTGTGATGCCCGTTAATAAGCAGGCTTCGGGTTCGGGCAAAACATCGTTGGCAGGTCGGCAATACAGTTGTAATGGTTCGCCGATAATGTTGAGTGCTTCGTCAGTACGCACACCAGCAAACTGTGAAATGCGATCCTGTGCGGGATGACGACCGAAGGTTTCGTAGTCGTACCAATAGAGTGAAGGAGATGCAGGCATAGATTTTATAGGGCCGTGAGCGGAAAGCTCGCAACTCTATAACATAATGGGCTTTATGCCAAATCAGGAACAACAGGTGCAGGCGTGAATAAAGCGTCGCTGCTGGGGAAGGGGGCGTAAGCAGTGGTGAGATTTTCAGTCGCAGCATCGCTATCGTCGAGGATTAAAGTGCTGTCGCCAGGGGTATCTTCAATGCTTGAATCCGTTGTTAAAACAGTAGGTTCAGCATCACTGACTAATAACGCATCTGCGGGTTGAAGGCTTAATATATCATTTAAGGCTAAGATTTCATTCGGTGTCGAAGTGCTTAAAGTCTCTGTGTCTGTCATCGTGGATTCTGTAGCCGAATCGTTGGGTAATTCAGCACTCTCAGCGGAGTTTATCTCATCAAGAGCGGTATGGCTGAGCAGTGGTGCATCTGTTGATATTGCGTCCACTGCGTCATCATTGCTTGTAGAGTGGGCTAGATTAACGGGTTCATTTTCAACCAAGGGTTCTACGTCTAATAGAGAACTCTTATCAGAAGATGATTCATCCAAAGGCGGTTCTAATGCGTCTGTATCATTATCAGTGTTTTCATCTAATTCATAAATCACCGGGGTCTCTGCCTCAAGCTGTTGTTCCGACGGTGTATCTTCTGAAGAGGTTTCTACTTCTATGATGACGCGCAAACGTGCTGTATAGGCAGGCGTGGTGAGTTCATAATCAAAGCCAGCGGTGCCTACAAAATTTTCTTCTGGAACAAACATAATGGCATTGTCATCTAAGATGACTTGACCATGTTCTTCATTGCCGACTTCCATTTTCAGTTCATCGCTACTGAATTCAGTATTGGCTAACAAATCTACCATTGAGACTTCTAATGTTTGATTGACAGCAATACTAATGTTGGTTTCAAGGTTGAACACTTGACTAGGTTCAACGGGTAAAGCCGTATCCGTCGGTTCTAATTCACCATTCAATAAGTGATTTAAGTGCTCGTCTTCTTTGCTGGCATCGTCTGTTGTTATCGTAGGGTCATCATTGTTAAAAGTATTATTAGAGGATTCAGAGGTATTGTCGCGGTTAAGGTTTGCGCCTGAACGACGATTGGATGGGATTAATATCGCCTCTGTCTCATCCAGTAAGGCCACACTGATAACATCAGACACCTCTTCTGTTTCAATGACTTCAGCAGGGTTGGATGCTGCTTCTGTTTGACTGTCTATTTCGCTGCTGGTGTTATTGTTTTCTGCCGTTTGTATGGGCGTATCAGAGGCAATGCTGTCTGCTGGGCTAATGGTTTCAGGTGCTGGTGAGGCCAGAGGTTCGATATTCAGTGGTGATGTTGGTGTGCTTTCTATAGTTGGACTGGGTGCTTGAACAATAGAAGCTGGAGGCGTTGCTTCCGTGGGAGGGGGAGCGGCTTCGGCTTCAGCTTGCGCAGCTTCAGGAGTTGCTAGGGTGTCCTGATGATTCATCGCTATCACCGCATCCACTGGGGCTTCCATCTCAACGACTGGCGGTGTGGAGGCTGCTTGGGGAGAAGAATAATCGGTGCTAGAGACGGTATTTAATGGCGCTAATTGCGTCTGAAAGGCGATGACATCTGTTTCTGAAGCGGTTTGAATCTGTGGTTCCATGGCAGAAATATGCAACATAGAACCCGCCTGTTCTGGGGGCAAGTGACTACTTTGATGCAACGTGCTCACATCGACAAAACCAGCGGTGTGCAACAAGGTGGTGGAACCATCTTCATCTACCCAACCATCCACTTCGCTGCTGTGCAGGTTTAATGTCGCTGAAGGAGTATAAATGGTGGTGTGTTGCAAACCGCTATCCGATTGAGCCTCTTGGATAAAACGGAAAGAACCATTATGCACACTGGCTTCAAATTCTGCGACTAAGTGGCTGGAATCATGATTTAAACTAAACATTTCCAGCGTAGCGCGAGAATAAGGGCCTAATTGAAAGACCGTGCCATCTTGCAAGGTGATTTTGACGTGGCTGCCCGCACCCGTCATGATCGTGTCATTGATGTGGATGGGCGCGCCTTTAAACAAAGCACGTACACTGTCACCGTTTTGAGCGACCGCAGGGCCTTTGACCAGCATCGAGACAAAGCCAATTTGTGGGCTGCTAATGTTGGCGGCTGATGTCGTATTGATGGAGGGCAGCTGAGTGACTTGGTGAGCAGCGACGAGTTGCGATGTTCCAGAGGCCAATAAATCTCCATCTATCCCTAGCAACACGCCATTACTCACCAATAATAACGCTTCAGAAGCCGATGAAGTAGGCTCTTGTGGCATGGCAGCCACCGCCTGTGCTTCTTTCAACGGCAATTCTAGCAAGACATGCTTAGAATTTAGCGTGCCGGCTGTCATGATTTGAGATGCAACGGAAGCAGTGTGCATAGAATTAAAACCTTAGCTGATATAGATACTGAGCTGAAACCAAAAGGCGTATTGCCTGACTTCAAACCGTCATGGGAATATCAGGACATTCTGTTGTGCGCAATTAACGTGAGATGAGATGTGCTGAAGTACACCCGCCAAACACAACGTAAAGATAGAGTGTTTTGAGGCATTAAATGCCACCCAATATTATGACACATATAAGCTTAGACACTCATTTAACAGTGTTATAAAACCTGAATACAATGAAGTGCTTATTCTGACTAATGGCGATCAAGGCAAGATTAACGGTGAAGCCTACTATGGCTTTAAATAACTCACCTCACGCACACAGCTTGAAATGAGGGGAAATGTCATACTTTTCCTACGCCTGTAAACTCAAGTGGTGGAGCTAGAGCCATCCATCTAAGAGCCTATACGAAGATGGGGAATCGAAGCGAAAATGCGCCATTTTGAGGCAGGTTTTTCGGCTTTTTAAGGCGAATAGCGGGCGTGTAACGAAAAAAAGCGGAAAACCGGGCCAAAAGGGCGGGTTTGCAGCCGATTATCCCGTTTTCGTATAGGCTCTAAAGCAAAGGTGACAAAGCTTGCAAAAAAGACACCTTTATAGAACCCATTTGAAATCTCAAGAGGCATGAGCCGCGAGACGCTTCACCATAAGACGAATAAAGCAAAGTTTGAGTTTCTGATTGGCATTTTC
>JADGEH010000210.1 GCA_016744475.1 Thiotrichales bacterium
GTCCAGCGTTGGCTATATATATGAGCAATAGTCAGTGCATCAGCTTCTTCTTTTATATTCGTTAAAACACAGCGTTCTTTGTCTCCATTCCGAGTGTATTTCTTTAACTCTACAATAATTCTACGTGCCTCCATCTCTTTTCCTTCAAAGCTGAAGGGTATGCTTTGTTCGTAAACTTGACCTGTATCAGATTTCCCAATAAATACCTTTTCAGACAATGGGATAAATGGTATTCTTGCCTGTTGTCGAATGATAAAAAAAGCCGTTTTACCTTGTATTTTAAATAAGACATTTAAGGTGCAGAAATGCCTGCCAGCACATCATAAATCATCTTGTTTAACTGTTTCCAATACCAAAGATAATAATGAACGTTCCTGTGCATGGCCCTCTTCACAAGGAAATACATCACTAATAATCCCAGACTCTTGTTCAAATACCACTCACGATTGATCTGGCAATGCACCTGCCTGAGTATTTCTTAAAATTTTAAGCCTTTTTTCTGTCGCTTCAATACAGTGTTCATCCAAGAATTTTGTTCTAAACTCTGCTAATAAGAGGGGCTGTGTAGCCTTCATGTCTCGGACCATTAATTCTGATTCTGAACCTATGTGACGCACGAGTTCTTGACTGGTTTTAAGTTCTACATTTTTCAGCTTGTCGTATACCGCTTGACGAGTGGCTTCTACATTTGAATTTAAATACGCTGAATAGACGTTTTTTCTCACCCAACAGACCACTTCTAACATGATAGCCAGCAGCGAAGAAAACAGTATTTTTTTGTATATTGAACTTCAGTCATATCTCCAAACCAGTCATCTATTTTTTCTTTGTTCAGTAGATGTTTTAATAAACCTTGAACCATGACTGTGACGGGGCTTTTCTCACTAAACTTTTGCAAAATAGGAGCCTAAATCATCTCACACCTCTCACACCTCTCACACCTCTCACACCTCTTAATGTCTTGTTGGTTAAAAACTTAACTTATTGCTTTGTAATGAATTTACGACACCTTTACAGGGCTGCTCACCGCATCCTACCTTGCTACCCCCTCGATAAGAAGGTCAGAACAAATGATTGAAATTATTAATAAAGACAACTTGAATGAAGTGCTGCCTCTGATAAGACAATATCAAGCATTTTATGAAGTGAAAAACATTGATGATGAAAAAAACCGAGTGTTCTTTTCACAGTTTGGCCTTTCGTCTGATAAAGGATGTCTTTTTGCCGATAGAAAAGACGGGCAGTTCGTCGCATTTGCCACGGTGTATTTTACTTATGCTTCATCCATTATTAGCAAAGTCGCTATCATGAATGATTTGTATACATCCAAAGACTACCGTCAACAAGGTATCGCTACAGCACTCATTAAACATTGTGAGCAATATGCAAAGCAACAGGGAACCGCCCGATTACAGTGGGTCACAGCAGCCAGTAATAAAACCGCTCAATCCCTCTATACCGCATTAGGCGCAAAACAAAGCTCTTGGGAGTTTTTTAGCTATTCAACATCTAATGAATGAGATGAAATAAGTAGGGTAGGAACAACCGGATGATAAGGTGCTTATTCTGCGCTACTTTCGGGTGCGGGGAGGGGCGAACCTCACCGCCATTAAGTTAAGCCCAGTAGTATTGCAAACAGTTGATGTTATTCCCCTTGCTCGAAGGAGGGGGCTAGGGGGGACAACAGCCACCTTCTTTAATATATTTTTAAGGAATAAAGACCTTTCATCACCACCCCTCAATCCCCTTCTTGAAGGAGGGGAAGCTAATGGCTTAAATCTCAAGTCTTTTTTCTTAACTGAATGGCAGTGAGGGGGTAAACCTGCACCCGAAAGTGTTGATAAGGAATGCTTTTTTTCTAAATCATCTTTTTCTCTTCATTACGATTTAATCGGTGTCATCAACACGCCGACTCCCATGATCACCATCATGATATTTCAATCACTTTCAAATGGTGGGCAACGCCGTAGTCAATTCAAAGGTTTTTTCAATATCACGGACAGCTTTTGCCCGCCCTACATGGCTGGATTGAAAAACCTGACCTCTTTTTCTTGGCTTGACAGCATACCGACCGGTATGTATGGTTGTCGTCATGAACACATCCACCAAAACATCTGAGCAGACTCGGCAGAAATTGCTTGAAGCTACATTTGCCGAAATTCACCGCGACGGTTTTCAAGCGGCTTCGCTGACGAACATCCTGACCGCCACGAAGCTCACCAAAGGTGCGCTTTATTATCATTTTCCCGACAAAAAAGCATTGGGATTGGCGGTGATAGAAGAGATTATGCGCCCCAGATTGGTTGACATGATCTTTACACCGCTGGCCACAGTACCTCATCCCTTGGCGGCGCTGCATGATTTGCTGCAAGCCAAACTGGAGGAAGAAGACCCAGTAGTGGTGACGCTGGGTTGCCCGCTGAATAATTTGATGCAAGAGATGAGTCCTTTGGATGAGGATTTTCGCTTACATCTCAATAGTTTATTTCAAGAGTGGGTCACTACGTTTGCCGAGGCATTGGCACGCGGGCAGGCACAAGGCGAAATGGATGCCGGATTGGATGCGCAAGAAACTGCATTTTTTCTAGTTTCGGCACTAGAGGGCTGTATTGGTATGAGTAAAAACGCCCAGTCTCTCGCCGCATTTCGAGGCTGTTTGCGGCAATTGCTGCGCTACCTCAACACCCTTAAGACTTAGACAGATTTGTCAGTACGTGGGATTGAATACCCCGAATGGCTGACTCGCTACCAGTCAGCCGTTCAGCTTAATCAGTAGCTTTTTTAAAAACATTCATTTTTCCCCTATTATTTCCAGGAGTTATCTTATGTTATTAAAGACCATTAGTCCTGAAGCCGCCACTGGCGAAGTAGCCGATATTTACACCCAAGCTCAAAACGCTTGGGGCAGAGTGCCAGCCCCGTTACAAGGTTTTAGCAATAATCCGTTTCTCCTCAAACAGCAGTGGGAATACTATGGCAACGTAATGCAACATCCCACTTTGTCGATGCCGTTGCTGGCTTGCGTCCGCATGTTGGTTTCAGAAGTAGGTCAGTGTCATTACTGCATTGATATGAACGCGGGCATGTTGGTAGAAATGGCGGGCTGGACACCCGAACAAGTCGCCAATACACGCGCCGATTTTATGAACAGTCCATTGACTGACAAGGAAAAAACGCTGCTCGCGCTGATATTAAAAGCGGTAAAAGATGCCAGCAGCGTGAACGCTGAAGACATTGACGGCGCACGGGCGGCGGGCTGGAATGACGGCGAAATCTTTGAAGCAGTACACCACGGCGCACGTATGGTCGCAGGCGATATTCTCATCAACGCCTTCAAGGTTGAACGGGATTTTTAGTTCTGTTTATCAATAGGATGCGTGGGAGCCAGTCGTGACGCGCCTGCGTCACGAAGCGCACCGCAGGCGCGGCGCTATGGGTTCCCACGCAGAGCGCGTGGGAACGAGGTAAAGTGTTGATAAGGAATACTTTCTTTTCTAAATTATCCCTTTCTCTTCATCACGATTTAACCGGTGTCATCAACACGCCGACTCCCATGATTACCATCAAAGCGCCTAATCCCATCAGCCCGTCAAACGGTTCTTGCAACCATAATATGGCTAATAACATAGTAAAAATCGGCCCTAATGTACCGATGACCCCTGTTTGTGCAGGGCCTATACATGCAATCGCTTCGGTCATCATAAAACTCGGAATGACTGTGCTCACCACTGCCAGCATCAGTAACCAAAACCACGCCAGAGCAGTGATATGTGCCCATTCTAAAGGCAAGAATACAGCGCCATGCACGAACACAATTACACTCGATGCAGTCATAGCCAAACTGGTGAAATGTAAAGAACCCAAGCGATGAATCCAGGCTTTAGCAAACAACACATATAAGGAAAAACTTAACGCTGCACCCAAGACTAAACTGGTGCCTAGTATCACCGCATTACCCGTCAATTTGAGTTCTTGTCCCATTACGATCCAAATGCCTGCATAGGTGATGAGCAGAGAAAAACCTAAACGCCAAGTCAACGCCTGCTTAAAGAACAGAAAGCCTAATATCGCCACCATAAAGGGGTAGGTAAACAACACTAAACGCTCTAATTGTGCGCTGATCAATTCAAGGCTCATCAAATCCAGCCAAGAAGCCAGGTAATATCCGAGAAAACCTAAGCCTAAAATGAGTAGAAAATCGGTCAATGTGAGAGAGGTTTTGGGGGCATCTTCGGCAGGCGGGCGGAGATTTAGCCACAGCAGCATTCCTAAGTAAAACGGCACCGCCAAGGCCATCCGCCATACCAGCACTTCTCCGGCCTGTAAGCCTTGTAAATACAGCAGTTTAATGATGATCGATTTCAGCGAAAACAGCCCTGTGCCAATAATGGCTAAGCCAAAACCCCAGTGGCGCGTGTTGAGTATATTCATGTGATGCAGAAGGATAAGTGGTGCATATTAAGCTCGATGTCTCCGTGTTTTAGGACTTTTAATTGATCCTGTTTCTATAACAACCCGCGCAGTTTAAAGATATTTTGGTTTTACCCGGCCTGTTTATATACTTTGCATCGGCGGTTTTAGGCTTTTTCTTTAACTCGTTCCCATGTGCCGAGGCTGTAAAAGAACTCCAAAAACGGGTGGTTTTTCACCCGTAAGCTATTGATTTTACGTTGTCGAAAATCCCAAAAATGAGGTTCTTTTACAGCCT
>JADGEH010000074.1 GCA_016744475.1 Thiotrichales bacterium
TTTTTTCGTTAAATAGCCCGCTATTCGCCTTAAAAAACCGAAAAACCTGCCTCAAAAGGGCGAATTTTCGCTTCGATTCCCCATCTTCGTATAGGCTCTCAAGCACACCTCCTACCTTTCACTCTCTAATCCTGAACAAAAGGATTATTACGTCGTTCTTCTCCAATAGTTGACATAGGGCCGTGCCCTGGAATGAATTGCACATCATCGCCTAATGCCCACAGTTGTTCCTTAATAGAACGAATTAGCTGGTTGTAATCCCCTTGCGGAAAATCAGTACGTCCAATTGAACCTTGGAACAATACATCTCCCACCCATGCCAGCTTAGAGGGGGCATGAAAAAAGATCAGGTGTCCGGGCGTATGCCCAGGGCAATGTTTCACTTCTAAAATCTCTTCACCGACTTGAACACTGTCGCCTTGTTTTAACCAGCGATCAGGATAAAACGTTGATAGCGGAGAAAAACCAAACATCTCACATTGTTGCGGTAAAGCTTCTAGCCAAAATTTGTCACCGTCATGAGGGCCTTCAATCTTGACTCCCATGTGTTTTACCAACTCGCTGGTGGCACCGACATGATCGATGTGAGCATGGGTGAGCAGAATTTTTTCTAAGGTCACATTGTGTTGTGTTAAAGCTGCCAACAAGCGCTCAGTGTCTCCACCTGGATCAACAAAAGCGGCTTTGCGGGTTTTTTCACACCACAATAAGGTGCAATTTTGTTGTAAAGGTGTGACGGGGATAATCTCGTATTTCATAAATAGGTACCGTTTTAAACAATGAGGAGGGTATGTGTTCTTGGGTTTGTTGATATGTGGGGTGATGGGGTTTTGCCCTCGTTCCCATGCGACACATCACTGCCATTCAGTGAAGCATTTTTAGCCCCTTTGGGGCGTGATTTATACAGCCCAGGGCATCGCCCTGGGTGGTAGATATAGCGAATATCTAGCCCTGAAAGGGCGACATGTCATTTTATGTCGCCCTTTCAGGGCTGAGTTTTTTCTCTCATATTCCAGGGGCGTTGCCCCTGGCTATATAGATGTCGCCCCTTTGGGGCTTAGAGCCTATACGAAGATGGGGAATCGAAGCGAAAATGCGCCATTTTGAGGCAGATTTTTCGGTTTTTTAAGACGAATAGCGGGCGTGTGTTGATAAAAAGCGGAAAACCTGACCAAAAGGGCGGATTTGCAGCCGATTATCCCGTTTTCGTATAGGCTCTTAACTTTAATGGCAGTGATGCGGCGCATGGAACGAGTAAAGACTAGCCCCCTATAAATTCTAAAGTATTGCCATCGGGATCACGACAAAAAACGGCGGCACGCCCAGATTGACTGGTGGTATGGGGAATGCCCGCTTGCTCCAGACGCTTTAATAAGGCATCAAAATGCTCGACGGCTAGTGCGGTGTGACGATCTCGCCCGCCGTGTTCTGGGCGATGTGTGCGTGAATCAGGATTGGGTAATTCCAGCAAATGCAATTGTTGTTGCGCATTAATATCCAACCAAGCCCCTGGATATTTCATGTTTGTGGGGCGATGTGGATTAATCGGTAAACCTAAAACCCCATGATAAAATGCCAAAGCAGTCTGCGTATCATTGACCAGCACGCTGTTGTGCAAAATATGATACAGCCTCCAGCTATCGCTATTTGACGCATTGCGATGTGTATCCGTGTGCGGCAACGCCTGTATAAATGCCAACACTTCTTGCTGCTGTTCTGCGCTTAATGGCGCAGTCATGCGAATAATGTCTTCTTTCAGGTTCATTTATGTTTCACCGTTTAAAACATTTTTATCAACGTATGATCGGTTTTTTTCAGCCTATAGACCCGCCAGAGGGCTTGCGTGTGACAAAGGCTTACATACCGGCTTGTGCTTTGCTCGACCATGAGCAACTCATCACACACACCGCTTATGGCGATACTCCGGTGGTTTTGGCAGAAGATGTCTGTTTGTCTTGGTCAATGACCGTCAACAGCACGCAAGTATCACGTATCCAATTGCGCATAGGTACTTATGGTCGCCATAACTCGTGCCATTTGCATTTGCACATCAATGCAAGACATACGCGCCTGCATTTAGCCGCGTGTGCGGATAATGAGTATACGCAATTGTTGTTGGAACCACCGCTGTCGTGTTTGCCGGGGGATGTGTTACACCTACGCGCCACTTCGCCGGATGCACGATTAGCCGAAAACCGCTGTGTGGCGTTGTGGTGTGCGGCACAACCACCGCCATTTGTCAGTAAACATCCACCGACTCCCTTGCATTTTGCTTTAGACCATCCGCCTAAATTCAGTATTTTAATGCCTGCCGTGGATCAATCATCAACGGCTTTTAGCAAGCTTTGGGCATCGCTGCGCAGCGTATTGGAAAGCGATCCTCATGCGGATAAAGAGGTGTTGTTATATGGCGCGTCACACTTAGACACGCCTCACTTATCCGGGGCTGTGTATGGGGTGGCTACGATGGAACATGCGGTACAACAGGCACAAGGTGAATTTGTGCTGTGGTTGACCCAGCCTGCGTTATTAAGCGAGCCTACTTTAGAGGCTTTACTGGCTACGCTGTTGTCTGCTCCGCAAACAGCCTTGGTGATGCCTAAAGTCATTGATACACAAGGACGTTTATGCAGTGCAGGCGGGCAAGTGTTGGCGGATGCGCGTTATTGGCTGTATGCCGCAGAATCCGATGCCACGCATCCTGAATTTAATCAAGCTCGCCAGATTAATGCGGTTCAACCGCCTTGTGTGTTGTCACCTCGACATTGGTTTCGCCAGCTTTGGAGCGCTTCAGATAAACAACAAGCCGTGCCGCATCCCGCTGATGTGATGTTGAGTCTCAGTTTACAAGCACTCAGGCAAGGCGTTTCGGCACGCTATTGTCCGACGGCCTGCGTGGTGGTGGATGAGTGGTCAGCGACGGTATCCGACACACAGCGACAAGCTTGTTTACAGGATGATGCCTCGATATTTCGCCATTTGCCTGACCCATTAGAAGCCATGCCTGCATCGCCTCATTTGCACTGTCCTGAGACGGAAGCCCCCTTATTAAGCATCGTGATTCCGGTATTTAATCAAGTGGATTACACCTGGCATTGTTTGCACAGCTTGCTGCAATGCGATCCCGCCGTTAGCCGTGAAATCATTGTGGTGGATAACGCTTCTAGCGATGCCACGCCGACATTATTGGCGGGTTTGAAGGGGGCTTTTCGAGTCATACGCAATACCGAAAACCTAGGTTTTGTGGATGCCTGCCATCAAGGCGCCGCAGACAGCCGAGGGCGTTATTTGTTGCTGCTCAATAATGATACGCAACTACGCCCCGGCGCTTTACAGGCTTTAGTCGATGTGCTGGAAACGCAGGCTGATGTGGGCATTGTGGGGGCTAAATTGTTATATCCCGATGGGCGTTTGCAGGAAGCGGGGTGTGAATTGTTTGCCGATGCCAGTGCGAGAAATATAGGACGAGCAGGAGATACACATGCCGAGTTCGCACAGCAAGATCGGGATGTCGATTATTGCTCAGGCGCCGCATTGCTGATTCGACGCACATTGTGGCAAACATTAGGAGGGTTTGATCGCCGCTATGCGCCCGCTTATTACGAAGATACGGATTTATGCCTGCAAGCGCGTCAAGCAGGTTTTCGAGTGCGTTATTGCCATCGTGCCGAGGTGATTCATTACGAAGGCGTGACCGCAGGTGTCGATATTCATTCCGGTTTTAAAGCCTATCAAGCCCGCAACCAGCAACGCTTTTATGCAAAATGGTCATCGGTTTTGCAGAGCTATAGCTAATGCCGCTTTACCACTCTTCAGCGACAATAGTATTCACTTGTTGCATGAGCTGCGGGTACATATCAACGCCTTTGTGTACAACAGCCGTGGCTTGTCCTCTTAAGCGTAACGCTTTTTCTTCCGTCAATTGTGTGGCGGTCAATACAATCACTGGCACTTGAAACCAGGATTCATCTCTACGTAAATGCGTCAGGAATTCAAAACCATCCATACCCGGCATGTTTAAATCTAAAATAATTAAAGTCGGAGAGCGGTTTTGCAAATGTTCTAATGCGACTTGACCATTTTCACAAGCAAATACACGATAACCTTCTTCTAATAAAAACTGTGTCACAACATGGCGTATGCTGTAAATATCATCGACTACCATCATTAACGGTTTTTGAGGGTTTTGTTCGTAGCTGTCTAGTAATTGTTCTAATTGATTGGCATTGAAAGACGAGGGTAAATAGTGAACAGGTTTACGAAATAATGGTTTAGATGGTTCACCTATACCTAAACAAAGAATAGGAATGTCACCAAAAATCGCGCTGTTATGCACTTGTTCTAATAACTGTACAGCATCGTCTAAATGATAATCCAAAATAATAATATCAGGATGTAATTTCTCGGCTAATTCCAAACCTTTGATAGAAGGTTCTGCTTGAGCTACCGCATAATTACGAGTTGCTAGAAAACTCTCTAGTGCGGGTGTGACCTGTTCATCTTTGCTAAATACCACGACTATCGTATTGTGCTTTTCAAGTTCTTCATCCTCATTGACAATGGTCGGGTGTTTGACTTGTGTACTGCTGTCTACGGGTAAAATCAGGCTAAAACAACTGCCTTGACCAAAGGTACTGCTGACGCTGAGTGAACCGCCTAACATGTCGGCAAACTTTTTACTAATCGCCAGACCCAATCCCGTCCCGCCATATTTGCGAGTGGTGGACACATCGGCTTGAATAAAGGCATCAAAAACTTTGCTTTGTTGTTCTGCGGTCATACCAATGCCCGTATCAGACACATCAAAACGCAACCATTCTATCTGAGCTTGGCTAAGGCGCTGAATATTAAGCGTAATATCTCCGTTTTTGGTGAATTTAGCCGCATTACTGATAAGGTTGAGTAACATTTGTCGTAGTTTGGTGATGTCAGTACATATTTCTCCCACGTTGTCAGCCAATGCTGTATGCAGCTTATTATTTTTCTTTAGCATTAAAGGTTCAGCCGTGGGCAACAATTCGTGGATTAATGAAGACAGTTCCATTTGTTCCAAATGCACTTCCATTTTGCCCGCTTCAATTTTAGAAATATCCAGCACATCGTTAATGAGTCCCAACAAATGTACGCCTGCAATATGAATTTTCTGCGCATCCGTGGCGGAAGCGTTGAATTCAGTGTCTTCTAAATCTTCTTGAAGCATTTCACTGTAACCAATAATGGCATTGAGCGGCGTGCGTAATTCATGGCTCATATTGGCTAAAAAGCGGCTTTTGGCGTAATTAGCGCGTTCAGCGGTGTCCTTGGCCTCGCGCATGGCGTGTTCAATACGTTTGCGAGCAGTGATGTCACGAAATGTCACTACACACCCCGTCACTTCACCGTTTTGGCGTAGAGGGCTAACGATGTAATCCACAGGAAAAGGTGTGCCGTCTTGATGCCAAAAGACTTCAGTGTCGATATGAAAAGTTTTGCCAGTGCGCATGGCACGGTGTATGGGACATTCTTCAGGGGGATAAGGCGTGCCATCCGGTTTGGCGTAGTGGATGATGTGATGTTGTTGTTTACCGAGTAATTCTTCTGGGCTAAATCCCAACAAACTCGAAGCCATAGGATTCACAAAACTCGTGCGCCCCTGAATGTCCATGCCAAAAATACCTTCTCCAGCCGTTTCTAGTAATAATTGCTTTTGTTCGCTGACGGTTTGCAGTTCTGTTTGTGCGGCTTTGCGTTCTGTGATCTCGGCTTCTAATTGAACATTGGCGGTGGCTAACTCGGCTTTTTGCTGATTCAGTTGTAAATGATGCAAGCGTTCTTGCTCAATGAAACGCAAATAAGATTTAATTCGGTTAAGAAGTTGAGGCGGATCAATAGGCTTGGTTAAATAATCCGCAGCGCCCTGTTCAAAGCCTTTTTGTTTGAATTCTTCAGATTTATACGCGGCGGTTAAAAATACCACGGGAATATGTTCGGTTTGTTTGCGTGCTCGTAACAAAGTAGCCGTTTCAAATCCATCCATATCGGGCATTTGTACATCCATAATAATCAGATCGACTGTTTGGTGGAGTAATAAACCCAAAGCATCCATGCCTGATAAGGCCTCTATAATGTCAACTTGCAAATTTTCTTCAAGCAAAGAACGCAAGGTGAAAAGATTATTATGGTTGTCATCAACGATTAGAATTCGAGGGGGAGACAATTGATTATCCATGCTCATAACTCAGTATTAAATTGAGGTGTTTTTAACAGGCTTATTGATACAACCAAACCCGTAATAAAGAAATGAGCTGATCGCTATTAATGGGCTTAGCCAGATAATCATTAGCCCCTGCTTCCATACATTTTTTACGATCATCTTTCATGGCTTTTGCCGTTAAAGCAATAATTGGGAGTTGGTGAAAGCGGGCTTGTTGTCGAATGCGGCGCATGGTGTCATAGCCATCCATTTTAGGCATCATAATGTCCATTAAAACAATATCAATATGCGATTCTTTTTCCAACGCTGTTAAGGCTTGCTGACCATTTCCTTTGGGAATCACCTGCATTCCTTTACTTTCTAATACACTGCTTAATGCATAAACATTGCGCATATCATCATCCACTAATAATACACGGCGATCTTTTAAGACGGCTTCTTTATTATGTACTTGATGCAGCATTTGACGATTTTCTTCAGCTAATTCAGCCTCAATCTGATGCAAAAATAAACTGACTTCATCGACTAAACGCTCTGGAGAATACACGATTTTGAGAGCGGACTCTCCATGCCACTCATGTAGGTAGCCTGCTTCGGCATGGCTAAGTTCGCGTTTAGCATAAAAGATTAAGGGGACTTCTATTTCATGTTCTAGGGTGCGCAATTGTTCCAAAAAAGGCAAGGTTTGAGTGGTTTGCATATCCACTACTGCACCATCTATTTGCGGCTGGATCAGCGTTTGATGGGTGAATTCTGAGACGCTAATACAGGTGATCTTAATCGATTTATCGGTGAGTAATGATTCGAGGCTTTGACGATGTTCACCCGGTTCAGAGATGAGCAGTAAGTGTCGAGGTTGCTGTGCCACAATAGGCTGAAAACGCGCAAAAACAGTGCGTAATTGCTCTATATTGACGGGCTTAAGATGATAGCTTAAAGCACCCATTTGTCTCACTTTATGTCCGTGTTCTCCCGCCGAAATAACTTGCACAGGAATATGCCGAATAGCCAAGTTTTGCTTTAATTGATCCATGACGGTGAGTCCATCAATCAACGGCAGTCCTATATCGAGAATAATTGCATCAGGCAAATATTGCTGGGCTAAGGCTAAGCCATCACGACCATTATCAGCGACTAAACATTGATAACCTTCTTCATGTCCGGCTTGCTGCAAAATATCTACAAATTGAGGATCGTCATCAATAATAAGCAAATGCTTATCATCAGGATTCAAGTGTTCACGATCATCTATGATGGGGGATTCAGAAGGGGAAAGGCTCGCCTCTAGCGTGGGTATGGGCTCACTGGACACTGTGCTTATGTGAGTTTGAGGTGCTTGTTGAATGGAGTCACGGGCATCCAATGACTGCTCCAGCACATAGAAAGTGAAACGACTTCCCTGGTGTTCCACGCTATGCAATTGTATATCGCCGCCCAATAAACGGGCTAATTGACGCGAAATAGATAACCCCAAGCCCGTGCCTCCAAAACGCCGACTGGTGGTGCCATCCACTTGTTGAAAAGCTTCAAAAATCACCTGTAATTTATCAGCAGGAATACCAATGCCGGAATCAGTGATGCAAAAAGCAAGACTGCGTTGGGCAGATAAGTTCATGGCACTTACTTCATCTGCTTGAGGCCGATAAACTTCTAATTTAATCTCACCTTGCTCGGTAAACTTAAAGGCATTAGATAGCAAGTTGGTGAGCACCTGTTTAATACGTTGTATATCGCTGGTTAAATCAGGTGGTATGTTTTTGGCGACATGAATATCAAACTTCAATGGTTTGCGTTCTGCTAAGGGAAGAAAGCGCTGATAGACATCATCGAGTAGCTGTTTCAACGAGAAGGTTTCAATGTGTAATTGAAACTTACCGGATTCTACTTTAGATAAATCCAGGATGTCATTAATCAAGCTTAATAAGTCTTGTCCGGCATTATGAATGGTGTGCGCTTGTTGAATTTCCTTTTCATCTAAATGCCCTTGTTTATTCGCGGCTAACATTTGCGCCAGAATCAATAAGCTATTCAATGGGGTGCGCAATTCATGCGACATGTTAGCGAGAAATTCAGATTTATATTTGCCTGTAATTTCTAACTCATCAGCCTTGATTTGAATCGCTGTTTTAGCTTTTTCTAAGGCCAGGTTTTTTTCTTCAACCGCAGTTTGTTGTTGTTCTAAATCAAGGGTTCGCTGCTCCAAAGCTTCGTTGGTTTGACGTAATTCTTCTTGTTGAACTTGAAGTTCTTCTGCTTGTGATTGCAGTTCTTCTGATTGCTGCTGTAATTTTTCATTGGTTTCTTGCAGGCTATCTTGTTGCCGCTCCATCTGATGTTGTTGCTCGCGCAACTCGGTGGATTGAACGCGGCTTTGTTCTAGCAGTTTTTTCATGCGATGGCGAGATTCTGCGGTATTCAGCGCAATGGCAATGGCGGGCAATATTTGTTGGATAAAATCTAAATGAACATCGGTAAATGTGGTGGTTGAAGCCAGTTCAATCACGCCTTTAACTTCATTTTCATACAAAAAGGGAGCGATGAGAATCGTCTTAGGAGAGGCATGACCTAAACCTGATTGAATAAGCATGTAATTTGAAGGCGGTTCTTCGAGAATAAACGATTTATGTTCTAAGGCCGCTTGCCCGATGATGCCTTCTCCTAATGCAAATTCATGGCGCTCACCTTTACGTCGAACAAAAGCATGACTGGCAGTCATTTTAAGATAAGCCGCTTCGTCTTCTGTGTGCCATAAATACAAGGCTCCCACTTGCGCTTCCAAATAAGGTGTTAAGAAATTAATAATATCTTCTGCTAAGTGAAGGCTGTCTTTATCCCCGCTGAGTTGTTCACTCAGTTGGCTTTGCCCGGTTTTTAACCAGTTTTGCTGCGCATTTTGTGTGGTGGCTGCGGCGAGTTTCTTGGCGGTGGTGTCTAAAGCGCAGCGAATATCATTGAATTCGCCAGGAAATTCGCCACTGATGCGGGTATTGGTCTGCCCATCAGCGAGTTGTTCTAGCGCACTGCTCACTTCCTTCATCAATTGTTGCAGTCGGTGCGCCATATCATTGGTGGCTGTTTTGATACCCGTGAAATCACCTGCAAACTGTCCCGTAATACGCACGCTCATTTCTCCAGAAGATAGACGTTTAAGTACGGTGTCACTTTCTTTAAAGACTTGTTCTATTTGCTTAGCAATTCCATTGCAGGAATGCTGTAAGCGGGCATATTCACCTTGATAATGTCCTTCTACTCGTTCACTCAGTTGACCTTGCGCTAAACCATCCAGGTTTTTGCCCACATTGCTGAGCACTTCGATCATGATAGCTAAGACTTCATTCAATAATGTTTTAAGTTCATTTAAAGCGGGGTTGCCTGCTATTACTGTGACTTTATCTTGCAAATCACCCGCTTTTATTTTGCTCACCGTACCTGCGACATCTTTAATGAATAAAGTATCCTTAATGATGTTTTGTTCAATGCGTCCTACATTGTCATTAATGAGGCGGGACATTGTGCCTAATTCATCATGGCTGTGAATGTTAATGCGAGGTGCGGTATGAGTATTGCGATTGAGGTAGTCAAAAAATCCCAGTAAGCCCGTTTGAAAGCTGTGTAGGGGCGTGACTAATAAACGTTGGCTAAAGCGCATCATGACTAATAAAGCTAAAAGTCCGATGAAGGCACTTAATAATATGATGATCCACCCTGCTTGTTGACGATCATTGATAGCTTGATCCCGCAGCATATTCATGTGTTCTTGGTGTTGTTTCACCAATTCTTCTAAAGGTTGACTTAAGGCTTGATAGGATTTCCACACCTCACCTTCTTGAATAAGTTGCATGGCTTGTTTTTTTTCATAGTTTTGGCTTAAAGTCAGTGCTTGTTCTGAACTTTTTAAGAAATGTTGCCATGCTTGACGAAATGAGTTCCAACGTTGAGTTTCCCCCAATTGCTCTTGATGATTCACTCCGTTCTCATCTTCATGCCCTTGGTAAAACACAGAAATATGATCTATTTGAGTGTCTATAGCTTGCTGCCATTGTGGCAGTTCTTGTTCCACTCGGGTCATTGTGTCCATGTTGGTCACACTGCTATGCAGCAGCAAACGTAACCAAATTTCCAAAGCTTGTTTTTCTAGCGTTTTAATGTCGAGAATAGGAATGGCTTCTTCTTCTACGAGTTTTAGCGAAATATCTGCGACTGCATGGGTGTAGTACAGCCCTATCCCGCCCCCTGCAAAGCTTAAAACAGCAATCAAAATAATGGTTTGGATGAGTAACTTAGTCCGTAATAGCATAGTGTTCTCTATGTCTGAGTTTAATCGAGGTATGGTGCTTGGGTGTTAGAGCCTATACGAAAACGGGAAAATCGGCTGCAAATCCGCCCTTTTGGTCAGGTTGTCCGCTTTTTTTCGTTAAATAGCCCGCTATTCGCCTTAAAAAACCGAAAAACCTGCCTCAAAATAGCGAATTTTCGCTTCGATTCCCCATCTTCGTATAGGCTCTTAGGCTCTTAGGCTCTGTTGATATTTGGATGCTGACGGCCTTTTGCCCCATCTCCATGTCCGTACTGACAGCGTTATTTTTTTCTACCTATAAAGTTGCATGGCTATAAAATAGTGCCTTGCCAGCTCAAAAGTAAGACTAAAAATTCAATCAGCCCCAAATGCTAACAGAGCCTAGAAACTACCGTCTCACTGAGATTTTAAAGGATGCTTGTTTAATAAGGCTAAAAAATTTCCGCAGAAAAAGCCCATAAACGTTTCTTTTATCATGCACAAGTTTGATTTATCGCTCTTCGCCTATTGACGCACCGCACAAGATTTTCTATCCTGCGCTTTCCTTTTTACCATCAAAGTGAGGATATAATCTCCAATGAAAAATACTAAATATCTAGTCGGTTCTGCATTATTGGCTTTGGGTTTAAGCGTGTCTGCGTGGGCAGAAGGTGAAATGGCTACGCCTGATGAAGCTAAAGTCATGAGTGAAAAAGCCGCAGTTGCGGTAGATGAAATGGGTCAGGAAAAAGCTTTTGTAGCCTTTGCTGATGCGGCGGGTGATTATCAAGCTAAAGATTTGTACGTGTTCTGCATGGACATGGAAGGCGTGATGTTGTCACATGCGAAAAAACCTCAGTTAGTCGGCAAGAACTTGTTAGAGTTCAATAAATATGGTGATTTTCTGTTCAAAGACATGGTGACCGTCGCTAAATCTGAGGAAGCTAAAGGCTGGGTCACTTACAAATGGCCTTACCCTGCATCTGAAGAAGTGAAAGAAAAAACCAGTTATGTCATCACCAATAAAGCAGGCTTTTTCTGTGGTGTAGGTGCTTATAAGTAAAGTCTGTTGATGTTACATTTTGCTTAAGTATCTAAAACCCTAAGTAAAATGCTAAGTGCTGTGGGTCTGTTTTTTTCTATCCCACAGCACTGCCATTCAAATCTTGCTTTATTCTTCTGTTTCCTTTATTTCCTTCCCTTCTGTCGTATTCCCTTTTTTATCATGGCTTTGCACCGCTTGTCCTGGACGCAAACGCTCATTCCCGCGAATCACCACTTGTTCATTGAGTGTCAAGCCGCTAATGACTTGTAAGCGTTGTCCAATGGCTTCACCTAGTTCAACAGAACGTGGTGAAGCCACACCGTCTTGTACAACAAAGACTTGAGTACCTTGTGGTGTGTGCAGCACAGCATCTTTATGCACGGTTAAGACAGAAGCACCGGATTGTACAGGTAACAGCAAAGTCACTGATTGATTCAAGGCTAGTTGTTGTGAGGTCTGATCATTAAATTGAGGTTGAAACCGTACAGGCAGGGTACGAGAACTGGGATTTTGCTCAGGAATAATCGCGCGTACTTGTGCTTGATAATGAGTGTTGCCATTGATATTGAGTTGAAAAGATACTGAATGACCCACTTGGATACCAATAATGTGTTCAGCAGGGACTTGAGCTTCAATCTCCATTTGTAGATGATCGACCATACTCACAACGGGGTCGCCTAAAGTGAGCCAAGCGCCTTCGCTGGTATGGCGTTGAGTGATGACTCCTGTATAAGGTGCAAGAATGGTGCTATCGCGTAATTCAATGCGTGCTAAACGCAGATAAGCTTCAGCACGTAGAATGCGGGCTTCAGCTTCTTTGATGGTGCTGAGTGCCACTTCAAGCACTTTTTGTTGAACATCGTATAGGGATTGAGTAAAGGCGGGAGATTTACGAATTTTTTCTAACCGTGCGAGTTCTTTGCGAGCTAGTTTTCGATGAGCTAAAGCAGTAATTTTTTGAGCTTTTGCCACTTTAATATCGGCAATTTGTAATTCAACCTGTTCTTTCAAACGCGCTTGATCTAATACGGCGACTACCGTGCCTTTTTCAACATGATTACCCACTTCAACTTTGATGTTAGCCACAGGGCCTGCGGTACGTGCAGCCACAACACCACTGTGTAATGCGACTAAGCGTCCTAGCACTGGCATGGTTTGCTGCATGGCTTGTTCTACCACGGCATCTATTCCGACTAAGGCGGGTGGTTGTTCAGCATGACTGGAAGGTATGTAAGTAAAGAAAAATAACAATAAGCATAAAGCATGACTATGTTTCATAAGACAAGGAACCTTTTGATTAAAAACAAATGAACTGATGCATTCACTCACCTTACATACACCGTGTGAAATGAATGAAAATATCTCGTTTTTCCCACACTGCTCAATTAAAGTGTGAAAATATGACTTTAGTGTTCAATACAATGTGGATACAACGCTTCTACTAATTGTTTGAAACCTTGTACCACCCAATGTGATACGGCTTCAAAATAACGTTTATCTAATAAGATAATGCGTCCTTGAAGCCCTGCGGGAGTGGCAGCGATGAAAGGATGATGTAATAGTCGTTGGCGGGTGATCGTGAAATTTTCAGGCTTATCAGGAACGATAATGAGTTCGGGTTGCCATCTTAGCAAACGTTCATTATCAAGTTTTTGTAGATGTTTGACACCTTGTTCTGCTGCAATATTTCTTACTCCCGCTAATTGCAGTAGTTCGTGAGCTAAAGTGTGCTCTCCTTGAGTGTAATGCCAAGTATCCAAAATCAATGTGCGTAATTTTAATGGTTGTTTATCAACACATTGTTGTAGCGATTTGATGTGTTTCTGCATATTCGATATTAAGGTTTGAGCCTGCGTTTCTCTGCCAATGGCTGTGCCTAGTAAATGTACATTAGTATAAATATTCTCTAGGCTACCGAAATGTGAAAATTGCACAACTAGGGCTGAATGAGCCTGTAGTTGTTGCAGGGTTTCGGCACGATTATAACTGGCAGCCAGAATGAGATCGGGTTGTAATTGTAGGATTTGTTCAACATTGGCAGGTTGTGCTTTGCCGCTTTTTTGCACGACGGGGCTGATTAAACTGTATTGAATATCTGTAGCCAAAGGACTGAAACCCACAATGCGCTCTAACGGACAAATCTCTAACAAGATTTCATCAGTCGCCAGCGTTTGAGAAATAATTCGTTGTGGTAGAGCAGGAATGATTAAGTTTTGTTCGCGCCCGTCTTGTATTTGACGCGGGAAGGGGGCAGAAAAAATAGGAAAGGACAGGCAGAGTAGGAGTAGAAAGATGCAATTTTTAATACGACGGGTCATTGTTTGACTAAACCTACAAACCCCATAAAAGCCATAGACATGATGCCGGCTGTGACTAAATTAATTGGCGCACCTTTGAAAATGCCCGGCACATCAGCCACCATTGTACGTTCACGAATAGCGGCAAATAAGACTAATACCAATGAAAAACCGATAGCAGCCCCAAAGCCAAAGATCGCTGAATGTAATAAACCGTGCTGATTTTGAATATTTAATAAGGCTACCCCTAAAACTGCACAATTTGTTGTAATTAAAGGTAAAAATATACCTAGAATTTGGTGTAGCAGGGGGCTATTTTTTTTGACCAGCATTTCTGTGAACTGCACCATTGCTGCAATCACAAGAATGAAAGCAATAGTCCGTAGGTATTCCAGTTCAAAAGGAGAGAGTAAATACTGATTGACTAGATAACTGCATATAGAGGAAAGAGTGAGTACAAAAGTAGTGGCTAAACCCATTCCTATAGCGGTCTCCAAACGTGTGGAAACGCTCATAAAAGGGCACAGTCCTAGGAATTTGACTAAGACAAAATTATTAACTAGGACAGTGCTGATAAAAATTAACAGGTATTCACTCATGCAAAGAGCTTAGCCACGTTGCGTGACTTCAACGATATGATAGCCAAACTGAGTCTGTACAGGCCCTTGAGGAACGCCAATGTCGGCGGAAAAAACCACTTGGTCAAATTCTTTGACCATTTCTCCTGGACCAAATTCACCTAAATCTCCACCTTGTTGGCCTGATGGACAGGTAGAATGCTGCTTAGCTAAGCTGCCAAAATCAGCACCATTTTTTAATTGTTCTAATAAATCTGAACAAGCTGATTCTGAGCTGACCAGAATATGTCGAGCGCGTGCTCTTGCCATGATAACTCCTTAAATATAAGTTATTGAATTTCGACTAAGTTGTAATTTCCAATGAATACCCAGTAAGTGCTATTCGTGCCTGTAATAGAGGTATTAATGTTATTGCCTGATAATTCCATATAACCATTCAGCATGATTGGAAACAGCGACGTTAATTTGCCGATAGCATTTAACCACGATCCACATTCCCCATTATTATCAGCAATATTATCAGCACAGCGATCATAGCCTCGACTCATACGGACATACGAAACATCTTGATCAACTGATAAGTTAATGTCGTATTGTCGATCACCCAAACCTGTAATGGCTGTTGAGAGCCTCCATTGACCATTAACTAATGACAGTGTGCCAACAAATTGGCTGGGTTGAGCCTGCTGAACTGAGCCATCAGCACAATTATTACAGGTATCCATCCATAAATACCCATTACCTGTGAGTTGGAAACTACCGGCTTGTGCCAGCGAAGAGCATACAACACTGATAAAAAGTGCTGCGCTTAAATACAGGGTCTGAAATTTCATTGGGATATTGTCCTCGTGCTTTGCCCAAAAAGTAAAGTAACTGCGGTTAAAGCATCATACTATCTTCCCAAAAGTCTTTTCAACCAAGACTCTTTGCGTGGTGCTTTTTTTCTAGCCCAACCGATACGCTCATTATGAGTCATGTTGAAATCTTCAAACTCTGGATGCTGCTTAACGACTAAATCATAAACCATACGCATTTGAAAGGTATCTAATTCTCTGTCAGAGTGATTTCCGTGACTTTCTTGCCAATTAGGAATCATACGTAACTTAAAATCCAGATCATCGACTAACATCCAGGCTCCAGGCTTAAGTAGCGGATTAACTAAAGTAAAAGCTAAAGCATCAGGCTCCCATTCATGTGCTCCATCAAGCAAACAAAAATCAAATATGGGAGTCGTGTTTTCCTCCTGCTGCGTCTTTAATAAATCAGACATATACCAGTTATAACCTAACTCATCAGCTACGATATTAAGATGTTTTAAGTCTAAACCGACATGTTCCATTAATACCTGTACATTGACGGGTTGATGAAAATATTTATCTACTGTGGTGAGCTGTCCTTCACCCCTTTCTTCTAAAGCTGCGCAAATGGCACAGCTAGTGGCACCAAAACCTGTACCTAACTCTAGACATTGAGTGAGTCCTTGATCAAGGATTAATTGATAAATATCTCGCATGACTTGCTCAGGCAGCAGAAAAATGTGCCCCCCCCAATTTTCAGGAGGTTGATAGGCGTGCAGTCGTTCTAAAACAGTATCGATGTTCATGAGATAGGGTCATCAATGATTGATGTGCCTCAGAGATTATTGCAAATTTTATCTATTTAAATAGCAAAAAAACGTCTCTGTTTCACATTTTGTTTATCAGTCCATATAACAACAAGGTATATGCTGTTATGTGCTTATCGCAATAAGGCGAGTAAATAATAAAAATTCTGCACATAAACATGGGTATTTTTATGTGCAGAATAAAAGTTCAACTAATGATCAAAGCGTAGTGCTTGCTGATGTAACAATGAGTGATGCATTTATGGATTTGCCATTATTGGTGAAAACATTAATGCTTGTTGTCCCTGCTACGATACCTGTAATACTACAAGAATGTATTACGTCAGCACCATTAATAGATTTTTCAAATTGAATACTTGCAGTGCTTTCACCGCCAGTCACTATTGAACAACCATTTTGCTCTGCAATAAATTCATTCCCTGAAGTGCGATTGGTATCAATGGTAATAGATTGCCCTTCTTCTACCGTATATTCTGATTTCAATAGGCTATCTGGCAAATTGAAAATCATCATGCCTGTCACGAAGAAGCGGGAGGGAGTCGCATCCAGTGTATTCATTTGATAAGCAGGAAGAAGAGTTATACTTCGACCTTCATTACTTAAGCTGGCAGGAGGTACAACTCGTCCAGAGCCAAAACTAGTGGAAAAACCCTGGCTAGCCGGTAAATTGCTTCGATAAGGTGTAAAACCAGTTTGTAAAGCAGCACTGATATCTACAACACTCCAGACATTGCTATCATTAAAATCAAATGAACCTTGAGGTGCCGTTTTTTGCATCCATATCTGCTGACCTTGTTGATCTGACCAAAGCGCTAATAAAATAATATCTAATGTATTAGTTCCCAGTGAAGTGTCATGCGCAATACTTACATTAAGAGTTAGCACACTATCTTCTAGTGGAAATAAGCTACTACCTGCTAAATCACTAGCTGAGAAGAAATAAGGGCTATCGCCATACTCATCCAATCGCCCTATCACTTGCATACTGGTTGTTCCTGCAAATCCATTGGGATAGCTAGGATGCAACAATGAAAAAACAGGAATATTAACGCCTGAGACTGCGGCACTGGTATTCACAAAGCTAGCGGTGCATTGCTTGTTTCCATCTAAAATAATGGCTTTAACTGGTTCACTACCTTCACAGCCATTACCGCTCCAACCCTCAAAAGCAGACGTATCCGAATTAGGCGTCGCAGTTAAAATAATGCTACTACCCAGAATACTGGTGGCTGAGCAGTCTGTATTTCCATTACCACAGCTAATACCTGCTGTATTGCTACTTACGGAACCTTCGCCATTAATATTGATTTGAAGTGCAGCAATGGCTGAGTTTGCAAAAATAGCAGTACAACCTTTAGCTCGAGTCATAGCAATAGTGATGTCAGGAAATGTTCCTTCACAATCTCCGCCCCATTGCTTAAATACTGAGCCTTGCCCTGCTGTAGCACTTAAAGTAACTGCCGCATTAGATTTAAATTCTACTGTGCAGGCACTGATGCCGTTACCACAATTAATCCCTGCGGGGGTACTTGTTACATTACCTGTGCCTTCGCGTGCGATGCTTAAACGATATTGTGTTTCAGCCGTTGTATTAGTGACCCATGCATTGTAGGCTTCAACGTCACTAATACCAATGTTTACCGCTAATGGACCAAATAAAGTAAAGTCTCGTGGAGCAGATGCACCATGATAGATGGCTAAAGAAACAATTTTACCACCATCAGCATTTGCTTGTTCTAGCGTTAAAGCCTCACCTTGATAAACATTTTCACTCAGCGAAGCGTTTGTTGCATGAAAGGGAGGAGCAAGCAAGGCTGCACCCGTGCTAGGGCAAGAATCAGGGGTTAAAATACAAATACTGGAAGGATCATAATCAAATTTTGCAATCAGAGGTCGCCCACCAGGCTGGCCATCAAATACACCTTGAGCACTGACACCTAATAAACCAACACCTGGAGGTACTCGTATAGAAATTTTTAAAGATTGTCCTGGCTTTAATATGTCGTCAATAGGGACGGTCTCGTTCAGAAGAACTTGAGATTGTTGCGTATCAGTTGTTTTATAAAAAAGTTTTTCGATTTTGTGAATATAAGTCCACTCTTCAGCCAAAGCTAATGAAGAATATAGAAAGAAACTAAGTATTACCCCTATGCCTAATAAAATATTAGATTTTATTTTTCCATGAATCAGCATTGTTTTCTCCTTAAAAGTCTATTGAAATTAGAATCAGCTTAGAGGAAATTAAAAATGTCTCATAGCATAGCAAGATGAAACTAGGGTTCTAATAGATTAACGGCTGTTTAGATATAAAAAAGCCCCCCTTAAAAGGGGGGCTTTTAAAGCATATTAATGATAACTAGAAAATAGTTATATTTAATACTTTATTGAAAAGTAGTGGGGCAACTTTCAACGCCAGTTGCTTCACTACAAGTCAATACAGGCTGATGAGCCATAGGTACAAAATCTGACTGAGTAGCAGTACCATTACTATCAACATAAGTGTGTACATTACCCAATGCAGGTGCACCTGGGTAAGGACAGCCACGATTGTCACCAGCAACACTATTGGTTTGTCTGCTTAGAGTAACAGAGAACCAACCACGCTCAAAATCAGCAACCCAATTAGGTACATAGTAGTTAGTTTCAGCTAATCTGATAACATCGGTGACTACGATAGGTGCAGGAGAAATGAAAACACCACCTGTTGGAATTTCAGTATTTTCAAAGTCATCATACAGAGAAATACTAATGGCCATACCACCATCTATCTCAAAAGGAGGAGAGTATAGTCTGCCAGCAGTGCTATTAAAGGCAAAACCAGTATTGCAAGGGTCTCTGAAGAAATGCGTATAACGCGTTGGCAAAGTAGTTTGCAAATAAGTGACGTTGGTACCAGAAATATCATAGTGACCTTGTTGACTGCTGGTAGCCAATGCATGCTCAATTTCAACTAATTTATCTTGATCTGGAGCACCAACACCTGGGAACACACCTAAAATTGGACGAACACCCATATCTCTACCGATAGCATTTTCCTGAGCAACGGTCATATCGAAGGTTGGGTTAGATACAACTAAACCATCAAACATAGCGTAATCGGCTGGAACTTCTTTAATAACGTCGCCAGCGCGAGGAATACCATCAGGAACAATATATTGGAAACCTAATACTTCGGCATCATCATCAACATTGTCACCAATTGCACCCGCTAAAGCAGGAATTTTGTAAGACATACGGTCACCAGTTGTACTGATAACGGCAGTCCCCATCAAACGAATCCAAGATGGGTCTGTTGAACGAATATTAGGTGCGTTCACAACATTCAGGCTAGATAAAGGTTCAATACCTGTAACGGTATTACGAACATCTTGCTCACGAGTAGAACCATTAGTAGCATTATTAGCCAATGATAAAGTCAGATCATCAAGGCTACCTTGAGCACCATCAGGACCTAAAGCAATCACACGATGAACAGGAGGATTCAAAAACAAGTGCTTACTCATACGAGGTGTATCAAAAATTTGAGCCAGATTGTATTTGCTCATGCCACGTAAAATAGTAATGGCTGTTTTTTGACCTCTAGAGTTATAACCAACAGCGGCATTTTGAACTGCATACGCGCCCATAATCTCAACGTGCCCCATATCACAGCTATCCCCTGTTCCTAATTGAACGGGAGCCCATGCGGCTTCAAACTGACGCTGAGAAGCGAACACAGTGCTAGGCGCTGCTAATGAATCTACAGCTGTTCCACTTGCACCATCAGGTAAAGCAGCTTTCATGGAGTCATCAGTTGAAGATACCCCTGTACTGCCATTAGACAATCTACCTGCGGTAAAGCGACAAACATCACTAGGACTCATATAGCAGATAAAATCAAGACACTCTGTGGAAGCTAAACGAGAGCGAAATACGACTTTAACTTTAACCGCTGTATCAGTACGAGTATTAGTGATTGCAAACTCAGTATTGTAATCACGACCTGATTGCATGGCATCACCAGCCCAATACATAGGTGCCAGCAAAGCTTGACCGATACCGTCTTCAGCTAAGTTGATAGCATTAGCATTACCGCTGAAGGTAAAGCCAGAAGCTAATGCCACGGCCATAGCAGCAGGCAGCAGTTTTTTCTTTAATGTGCGACTCATCATTATCTTTACACTCCTTAACAAAAAAATGACACTGATATTAAATTGGAATTCACCGCTCACAGCATACAAGCATACATAATTCAGTGGTTATGTACAAGTTCTGATAAATGACCCGGTTATTCAACGTAAATCTAAGCTAAAACAACAGGTACACACAAAACTCAAATCACACACATCACTTGAAATCGCATACTAAAAATGCGTTCACAACTACATGATTGGCGAACTAACTTATGTAGCTGAGGGGTTTATTCGTTGCTAAATCCAACTATATATAAGCGTACCACAATTAATGTAAAAATAGCAACACTAAAACACAACAAAAGCGCATTTATGTGGTGTACTTACAACAAATTGCTTGTTCTTTGGTTTAACTAGGTTTCGGCTGTCGCTTAATGACAACGGCAACAAAATTGAACGAATGATTTGTTGTTAATTAACAACAAATCATTCGTTGTACTTGGTTAATGGTTTTTGGCATCCTCTAAGGCAACAAGCGTGATACCTAGTGCACTTAAAGGGTTTGCTCAATCCTGCTATCGTATAATACCAATAATAGTTCACGCAAAATCAATGCCTGTCTTAATAATTTGTCATTACTATGATGGATAAAATTGTTTAAGTAATGCCAAGGCTATTTGTTCGGTATGAAAGGGTTGCTCAGGCATCAAACCGCAGCGCTGACCTGTGAGTTGTTGGATTTCGGTTTGAAGCTGTTTGGTTTTGCAAAAACGTTTGATATGTGGATGGTAATAAGAAAGCCAGGCCTGTCTGAAAGCGGAATGAATACGGAAATAATAACCACAGACTCTGCGCCGCCACCAGCGAAACCGCCATAAGCCATGATACTTGAGGCTTTCTGCAATATAATCGTAAGGCTCAAGGCTGTGTATATAGTAGCCAAATTTAAGCGCTGTAGAATGTTCGATTAATGGTGTAATCCAAGCGATAGAGTGATGTGTTGTAAAAATTATAATGTCTTGGGTCGGAAGCTGTTGGGGGATAAGGGCTGGATCATTTACATTAATAAGGCGCAAATGTGGTGCAGTATTTACCACTGTACTTGTATCTTGATGATGATAAATATTCAATAGCGTCACTTGAACGCTCATCCGTTGCATGACCTCAACTATGTCAAGTATGCCCCCGTTTAGCTGGCTAAGCGTATCTGAAACAACAAAACAAACCTTTTTCCCACGCCAACACGCTTGTCCTTGTGCTATTAGTTGCCAAGGTTCCAGCATAGATTTGACGCGAATTCGAGTGGTTTGCATCATTGGGTGATGACGGCAAATATCCACCCCTTCCTGAATCAATGTATCACCGTGTTTTTGTGCCAAAGCAACACCAGCGCGATCAGCGAGTTTTTTGCGTCGCTCATGAGAATAGCTACGTGACTGCGCATGATAAATATAAGTATCATCCGCCACTGCCAATATCCATCCTGCTTTTCCTGCACGTAAGCAGTAATCATTTTCCTCGCCATAACCCGCTCCAAAAACATCTTCATCAAAATAACCTATTTCAATCTGTAAAGCGCGTTTAATCAACAAACAAAAACCATTTAAAAACGGTAGCTTGGGGTATGAGCGAGGCGCTGAACCAGCAATGCGATGAGCCATTTGTGTCACGCTCATATCCAGAGGCAGAGGATTGCACGCCCAATCGCCACGGTATTCTATTTCAGGAACAGACTGCCAAGACGCAGTATTACTTAAAGGCCCGACCATACCTATGCGTTCATCGCTGTCAGCACAAGCCATAAGACGGTCTAACCAATAAGGTGTTACAACAGTGTCACTGTTTAAAAGCACCAAATAAGGGCATGTTGAAGCTTGCATGCCCTGATTAGCAGCAAAGGTATAGCCGCGTGCTTTTGCGTTACGAATGAGTTGCAAAGATTGTGAATAGACATTGCGTTCAACATAGCGTTGCAAATATTCACAAGTGGCCGGAGCACTACCATCATCCACTAAAATTAAGTGATAGGGCGGATGAGTCTGGTGAGCAATAGATTCAAGACAACGTGACACATCATCTAAAGCATTGTGAACACAAACGATAATGTCGGCAGGCTGCGTATGCAACTCGACATCAGGGGCATAGAAATCATCAATGGAGCAAGGAATTGTTGCGGTTTCGTGTAAAAGCTCTGGATTCTTTTTCATTAATCTCACTATAATAGCAGCTTATGCTGTGGTGCAGCATAGAGTGTTTGGGGATTCGTCAGCAAACACTTTTATCACTATTTTTTTAATTAAGCATTCAATACTCAAAATCCTTGGGGGGATATTATAACGATGAAACAGCCTGTACGTGTTGCAATTACTGGTGCCGCAGGGCAAATCGCCTATTCTTTGGTTTTCCGTGTAGCGTCTGGAGAGATGCTAGGTGCGGATCAACCTATTATTTTACATTTGTTAGAAATTCCAGCCGCTCTAGGCGCACTCAATGGTGTTGCTATGGAATTAGAAGATTGCGCTTATCCTTTATTACAAAATATTGTTTTAACGGATGATCCCAATATTGCTTTTAAAGATGCGGATTATGCATTGTTAGTGGGCGCGAAACCACGCGGCCCTGGTATGGAACGTGGTGATTTATTAAAAGAAAATGCAGGCATCTTCACTGTGCAAGGACGCGCATTAAACGAACATGCCAGCCGTGATGTGCGTGTATTAGTCGTCGGTAATCCAGCTAACACTAATGCTTATATCGCTATGCGCTCTGCACCTGATTTACCCGCTAAAAATTTCACCGCCATGATGCGTCTGGATCACAACCGTTCTTTAAGTCAAGTAGCCAATAAAATGTCTTGCCGCGTCACCGATATTCAAAATATGGTGGTATGGGGTAATCATTCTGCCACCCAATATCCTGATTTGAGCTATGCCAGTATCAATGGCGAAGCGGTAACAGATAAGGTGACTCAAGATTGGATGACTGAAGAATTTATTCCTACCGTACAGCAACGTGGTGCGGCTATTATTAAAGCACGCGGCGCTTCCAGTGCAGCTTCAGCCGGTTATGCAGCACTTGAGCACATGCGTGATTGGGCAATGGGTTCGGAAGGTTGGGTCAGCATGGGTATTCCTAGCGATGGTAGCTATGGTATTCCTGAAGGACTGATTTATTCATTCCCCGTCACCATTAAAGATGGCGAATATAGCATTGTTCAAGGTTTAGATATTAGTGATTTCAGCCGTGAGCGCATGTTAAAAACCCAGCAAGAGCTGGAAGGCGAACGCGATGCTGTAGCTGATTTATTAGTATAAGTC
>JADGEH010000211.1 GCA_016744475.1 Thiotrichales bacterium
AAGATTACATCAGTTGTTAAGACTGCCAGTCCTTCAAGGACTGGCAGTCTTGGGTTTAGCTCTATCGTAAGCCTATAAATGATATACTTTAGCTATATAAGCTCAAAATATCTCATCAAATTACATTGTTTGCATGTATGATTACTGTCATATTCAATACTATAACGCTTCTTTAGTGCGAGGGAAACATATTTCCACTGGAAGTTGAAGTATTGCTGTTCATCTAAATATTTCACAAATCTAATCATACTTTAGGTTCTTTTGTACACGCCGCTTTCGATAAAACCACATATCCCATCGGTGGCACATCGCCACACTTCTAGCACGAGATGGCTTTCTTGATTCAATAAACGCTTGAATACCTCACCGTGCTCGGTATGTTCTCCCAACATTTACAGCCGTAATATTTGATCCAATACCCGTATTTATTCTTCCAAATGCCGAAAATCTTGGATAAGCACATCTGCCAATTGATACACCTCGCGTATCGCTTCGCGTTGTTCAACATCGCTTAATGGTTGCACAACGCCTGCATTGAGATTATGAATGTCTTGTTGTAAAGCGGCTTTTTGCTTTTCTAATGATGATAAGCTCTTGCAGGTTTTGTTGACGATCTTGAGTGAGTCGTCATACAGCTTATTCATATCAAATTCATCCGTGACAAAATCTCTACACACAAAACAAGCTACTCCCACAATCCACCCAATTCAAAACTGATCGCTTCAAACGGTGGCGCACAGACTGCATCTTGATCTTGATACACTGTCCACTGTAACCAATGTTGTTTTTCATGCAGGATATAAACTTCTAAGGTTTGTAATTCAGGATCAATGAGCCAAGCATGGGCCACACCTTCTCGCGCATAAATGGGCATTTTTTCAATCCGATCTTGTTTGGCGGTGGAGGGTGATAAGATGTCGCACACCCAATCAGGGATGGTCTCAAAGTAAGCGGTGTCGGGCAATTGAGGCATCCGTTCACGCCGCCAGCCAGCTAAATCAGGCACTAAAATATCGCCATTGCTTAAATGCAGTTCGGGTTCAAATAAGATAATCCAGCCGCCAGGGCCGCCACGACCCTTATGGAACGGACTGAATAGTTCATCGGTTAAACTTGATGAAGCTAAGGCATGACGAGGGCGCGGGCGGGACATGACGCGCAATTCGCCATTAATGATTTGTGCAACTTGATGATCAGGCACTTCAATAAATTGTTCATAAACGGTTTTGAGTTGTTCGGCAACGGCGGACATGATGAACCTCCTGAATGTTTCATGGACTGCAAAGGTGTGAATTTTGACCTGTTTTTCTACTTTTTCTCAACAAGTCACTGACGTTACGCACACAGCGTGAAGTGAACGAAAACGTCACGTTTTTCCTACACTGTGTCAACTCAAGCGTGAAGCAATGGCGGTTTTTTGACGCTTAAGTCTGTTTTTAAGCGTCAAAAAGAAGCCTTTGCGTAACATCAGCCAGTAACTCTCTATTCGCCTCAAAGCTACACCTTTTCGCCTAGATACCTACCCCTCGCAACCAGTCTAATGATGACAGGTTTTGCGCAGCCTACTGCCTCACAACTTTCTCACCCGAAACTGCCGTCCTTTTAACTTGCCCTGTTCTAATTTTTTTAATGCTATGCGATGCACAGGGCGTTGTACGGCGACGTAGGATCGAGTGCCCAAAACATTGATTTTTCCCACTTCTTTGCCTGTAATCCCATCTTCTCCAGTGAGTGCGCCGAGGATGTCACCAGGGCGGAGTTTTTGCTTTTTGCCAGCCTGTATGAGCAAGGTCACCATGTCGGGTAATTCGGCGCGTTTTTTCAGGAGTCCTTCAGGTGGGAGCGGTTCGGCTTTTAATGTGTACCCCAGATAATCTTCCAAACGTGCGACTTTGTAGGCTTCGGTTTCGCTGTACAAGGTGCAGGCTAAGCCGCTGTTGCCTGCGCGTCCTGTGCGCCCGATGCGGTGTACATGAACTTCTTTATCGCCAGCGATGTGGTAGTTGATCACCATGTCCAAGTCGTCTATGTCCAAACCGCGTGCGGCAACATCGGTGGCGACCAGTACGGAGATGCTTTTATTAGCAAAACGCAGCAGGGTTTGATCGCGGTCGCGTTGTTCTAAATCACCATGCAGGGCGAGGGTAAAAAATCCCTGTTGATAGAGGGCTTCAGCCACTTCTTTGGTTTCGCGCTTGGTATTGCAGAATATAACGCTGGAGCGGGGACGGTGATGCAGCAGTAATAGGCTCACGGCCTGCACGCGCTGGGATTCATCGGCAATCTGATACAGATGTTGCTGAATGCTGCTGTCCTCATGAGCCTCTGCGATCAGCAATTGTTCTGGCTGACGCATGATCCGCTGCGCAATCGCTTTAATCTCATCGGAGAAAGTGGCGCTAAATAGCAGGGTTTGATACTGCTTAGGCAGTTGCCCGATGATGTTTTCCATTTCGGTTTGGAAACCCATATCCAGCATCCGATCCGCTTCATCCAGTACCAGTGTGCTGACATTATCCAGCGGCAAATGGTTTCGGCGCAGGTGGTCGTCAATGCGTCCCGGTGTGCCCACGATAATGTGTGCGCCATGTTTGATGGAATCAGTTTGTGGAGCCAGCGGTGTGCCGCCGCAGAGGGTCAGAACTTTGATGTTGGGAATCATGCGTCCCAAGGTGCGGATTTCTTGCGCGACTTGTTCTGCCAGTTCGCGGGTGGGGCATAAGACCAGCGCCTGTATGCGAAATGCTTCAACTTTGAGGTGTTGTAAAAGCCCCAAGGCAAAAGCGGCAGTTTTGCCTGATCCCGTTTTGCTTTGTGCAATGAGGTCTTTGCCGTCCAGAACCAGGGGCAGCGCTTGAGCCTGGATGGGGGTCATTTGTAGATACTTGAGTTGCTGAAGATTTTTTAAGAGTTCAGCGTGCAGGGGTAATACGGAAAAGTTGGAAGTGTTCAAATGATTGGCATCTTGATGAGTGGCTTAGGAAGCGCTTTATTGCGCATGTTTGGGAGGGTGATGTTCACCAAATAACCCATGCCAGCGATCATACAACACATAGACTTTTGTAGACTTTGTTATTCAACGCACGCCGCTCACCAGCTTGAATTCATTGGCGTAAATAGCTGTTGGCATCAACCACTCGGCTTTGCCGATGATGCTTAACGCGCTTGTTTTACAGCCGTCCGTCCAGACAAGGCGCGTGGGAGCGAGAAAGTTGCACCCTGTACTGACCGCAACGCGGTCAAGACTGCATTCCCATGCGGCGCATCACTGCCATTCAGTTAAGCCCAATAGCATTGCAAGCAGTTGATGTTATTCCCCCTCCTCGCAGGAGGAGGGTGGATTCAAAGTGAGAATTTATTGTCCTAATCGCTAGTTAAAACTATGCATTTTAGTGCAAGGCTTTAGCTTTTATTCATAATTTAGCATCGCGTAGCGATTCATTATTTCAATCCGTGGTTGAGTCCACGGATTAAGGGCTTTCAGCCCGCAATATATACTATGGACTTTTAGTCCATAGTGGTTAATTTTCAAATGCAGTTACGCGGACAACCGGGCTTATTTGACCTCTACGACCTCTACGACCTCTACACCGCGATTATCTTCCCTGACGGCACACTGGTCAGCTTCGGCTACCCCGATGTGATTCATCCTATCAATGCACTCAAACCCTCCGAGCCAACTTTGATGTCGCAGGACGGCGTAATTTTGCCGTGCTGGATATCCCCCTTCCACCCTTACCCACAGGACAATACCAAGGCTGCGGTGCAGTGCTGAAACAAGGAACAGATGTGCTTAACACAGAAAACTGGGCGCATTGGCATTGTACGGGGTTTGAGATGCAGTGAACTGCGATTTTGCTGTTCAAATTCAGTAAAAACTGAACAAGTCTGTGAGGACTAAAGTCCTCGCAGTGTTTGTTCAAGAAGCTCAGCAGCACTTGTTTCAATTGCCAAGCAGAGTTTGTTGTGCAGACATTAGCAAACGAGCAAATTTAGCTATCGTCTCCATAAAAATATAACAGATTTCAATTCTTAGTCATTTTAAGTTTAAAGTTTTCTAAAAAAAGCTATTCTTTTCATATTGTAAAACAATTCACTGTTGGAGGACATATGAACACGGAATGGTATGATGACTACAAAAAAGTGCCTGATGAAACAATGAGTTTTATTAACGTGTCTCGCATCGTTTAAGAGGTGTTCACGGGCTTCCTTGCCCTTAGAACTTCTTAAGTGGGCGCGAGACGCTATTCTGGTGCCCCGACACGTCCGGTATCACCCAGTCACCTCCGCACTGCGCTGCTACGGTACTTCCTTCCCCCATGACTATACGGCGAATACATTTTGTCTTGGCAACCCCAGCGATGCGAACCAAAGACCTTCGCATCGCTGGCGCCACCGTCCAAAATGACGCCTTGTCGCGGGCTACTCGACCCCGGCTGCGCCTCTCCCTGTCTCGCAGCGAGGGTTATCGCGGTGAATGCGGTCATAAAAAAAGACTACAGCCCTGAATACGTGTGCAAAGTTTTTAATGTCAGCAGAAGTTCCTTATATGAATGGCTT
>JADGEH010000075.1 GCA_016744475.1 Thiotrichales bacterium
GTTCTAGCTGTTGCCACTGCGCCTCATGCGCTTGTTCAAAACGATGTTGTTTCATTAATAGAAGTCTCCAGGTCGAAGACTCAGAGTGTATACAAATACGGGGAATCGTAGCGGAAAAGATGGCTGAAAATGTGGCTTTGTAGCCGTGGAAGGAGGAGGTACCGAAAGGAGATGGAAAGAGCTATGAGAGACGCTCTGCACCTCGTGCCGCAGGAGCGGCACAGACTGCATTCTCACGCTGGAGCGTCACTGCCATTAAGTTAAGAGATATGAATGTTGTAGTAAACTGTATGCTCATAATATAGCTAAGTCCCAGTATAAATGGGAAAACACATGATTTTAATTGACTTAAAAAATGTTTCATCCGAGCATTAATGGGTTTGAGAGATTCAATATAAAACTTGATTCAGGATATACTGGATTTGAGAAAACATATGCTTACAAATTAGTCAAAATTTCATATAAAAAACTAAAAAAACACCATTATCTGATGATAAAAAACAGTTTAATAGAACACTCTCATCAGAAAGAGTTGTGGTTGAATGTTCTATAGCAAAATTATATCAGTTATTAAGACCGCCAGTCCTTCAAGGACTGGCAGTCTTGGTCTAGGCTAGATGACAAGCCTATAAATGATCTACTTTAGCTATATTGGACGCATGAAAAGATATTAATTTTTACGACAAAATTCTCGGAACATCCCCGCTCAACATGAATTCCTCATCCAGTTTTAAGCCTCTCTCTACGATGCAGGCCGATATTTTTCATTGTCTTTCTCAAGCGGCTTCATCCTCTTCTAAATGGGTGTGGGTGGCTTATAGCGGGGGCTTGGATTCTCAAGTGTTGCTGCATTTAATCCACGCTTTAAAAGCGCAGCTTGCACCGCTGCAAGTACGTGCGGTGCATGTTCATCATGGCTTGAACTCACGGGCAGATGCTTGGGTTGAGCATTGCCGCCAAAGCTGCGAACGGTTGGAAATACCTTGTGAAATCATGCGGGTGCATGTTCCGCAGGAAACCGGGGAGAGCTTGGAAGCGGTGGCGCGGGAGGCGCGTTATGAGGCTTTTGTGAGTGTGTTGGGCACGGATGATCTCTTGCTGACAGCACAACATGCTGATGATCAAGCTGAAACATTGTTGCTGCAATTGTTGCGGGGAGCGGGTGCGCCGGGGTTGGCTTCGATGCCGACACGCATGGTGCTAGGTAAAGGCCAATTGCTACGCCCTTTATTGAAGGTGCGCCGCTCGACTTTGCTGGCTTATGCGCAACAGCAAGATTTGCAGTGGATTGAGGATGATAGTAATCAGGATCAACGTTTTGATCGTAATTTTTTGCGGCAAGACATTTTGCCGCGCTTGGAGCAGCGTTGGCCTGCGACGACACGGGTATTGTGTCGTGCGGCACAGCATCAAGCGGATAATGCGGGGTTGTTATTGGAATGGGGGCGAGAAGATGTGCGGGCTTGCGCTGAGGGACAAGGCTTAAGTATTGAAAAATTGCAATTATTGTCTGCTACTCGGCAAAATAATGCGTTGCGTACTTGGTTGTTTGATCGGGGCTTAACTGCGCCGCCGACGCATTTGTTGCAGCAAATAGGTGATGAGGTCTTGCGTGCCCGAACTGATCGCCAGCCTTGTATCCATTGGGCGGAGACTGAGGTGCGGCGCTATCGTGGGGTGTTGTATGCTATGCCATCGCTGCCGCCTGTGCCGCCGCATTTTTCTGCGCAATGGGTGGGCGCTGAGCCGCCCGCACTGCCTTTGGGACGTTTGAGCCTTCAATCAGGGGGAGAATTACGTTGGCCTTTAGACCATCTCAGCATACGCTTGCGCCAAGGGGGGGAAACTTGTCGTTGGCGTGGGCATCAGCAAGCGCTGAAGAAAATCTTGCAAGCCAGCGATATGCCGACTTGGTTACGGGCTTTTTTGCCCTTGTTGTATCAAGGCGACACACTGGTGGGCATACCGGGTATCGCGGTGTGTGATGAGTGCTATGTGGCACAAAAAGGTGGTGTAGCTTTGCATTGGTTACTTTGATAAAGGAGAGAATCGTTGACTTTAGAGACTTTTGAACAACAGCATCAAATACGTTTAGCGGCTTGTCAGGATGGCGCAGTGACATTGGGTCCTGAAGAAGTGGTATTAGGTTTAATTAATATGTGTCAGTTGCGCTGTGTAACGTGCTGGTATTGGTCGCCTTATCTAGCTGAACCGCCTAAAGATTTTGATAATTGGAAACGTCAACGTATGGAGAAAACCGAGTGTTTTCGTTTATTTGATGAATTAGCCGAGTTGGGCACCGATAAAATCCTTCTGTCAGGGCAGGGCGAGCCGCTGTTACATCCTGATATTATGGAGATTATTGCCTATGCTAAAACGAAATTTCGGCGTTTATCTGCGGTCACAAATGGCGTGTGCGTGACAGAGGAAAAGGCTCGCGGTTTAGCTCAATTATTAGGCGCAGAAGATCGCTTTTGTGTCAGCGTGTCAGGGGCTTCAGCAGAGTCTTATGCGGCTTATCATGGCAGCAATGCGAGCGGTTGGGAGCAAATGTTGCGGGCTTTGACAATTTTAGGCGAAGCGGATTTAGAAGATTTCCGCATGTTCCAGATTATTAATAGTTTAACTTGGCATGAAGTGGAGGAGATGATTCACCTGAGTGCGCGTTTAAACAGTTCTTTGTCGTTTAAGTTCGCCAGTATTCCTAAAGGTACCGAGCAATTTCAACTCACCGCAGAACAAATTAAAACTATGCGAAATCAATTACCCCGCTGGCGTGTCTTAGCCGAGGAATTGAAGGTTGAAGTCAACTGGGATGTGTTTACCGATCAACTCACAGATGATCATGCTTTTCCCATTCAAGAGGTGGGTTGTTATTCAGGTTATATGTATTCTCGTGTAGAAGCGGATGGCACTGTATATTTTTGTTGCCGCACGGATGATGTGTTTAAAGTCGGTAATCTCCGCGAGCATTCTTTTCGTGATATTTGGTTTAATGCGCCTTTAATGAAAGAATACCGCGAACGGATGCGCCAGCATGAATATTTTGAGGAATGTCAATCTTGTTTGAACTGGGGGCCTAATTGGCGGATTAAAGGAGAATTGAATGAACTCGACGAGGAGAAGACAGTTTGAGTACAGACTTGTATTTAGCCTCTGCTTCACCCCGGCGACATCAATTATTAGAACAACTCGGATTACACTGTGAAATCCGTGCGGCAGACATTGATGAAACGCCGCAAGCCGATGAAAGCCCGCAAGCTTATGTGCAGCGCTTGGCATTGGCGAAGGCGCAGGCGGTGTATCAAAGTCTAACGGAGCAAGGACAAGCGCCCTGCATTCCCGTGTTGGGTGCGGATACTTCGGTGGTGTTTGCTGGACAGATTTTTGGTAAACCGAGCAGCCAGCAACAGGCCCGCGAGATGTTGACGCAATTATCAGGGCACACCCATGAGGTGATGACGGCTGTGGCGCTGGTGTTTGCTGATGCGCAAGGACAGCCGCAATCGCTGAATGCCTTGAATGTGAGCCAGGTGCGCTTTGCGCCTTTATCGATCTCTATGATTGAAGATTACATTGCAACGGATGAACCTTTTGGCAAAGCTGGGGCTTATGCCATTCAAGGGCGTGCGGCGGGATTTATCGAGCATTTACAAGGCAGTTATTCAGGGGTGATGGGTTTACCTTTATTTGACACCCTACAATTGCTGCGGCGCAGCCATCATGCGGGTTCTGCATGACTTAAGAGGCGTATATTTTTCAAATTATTTCTCATCACTTCATCCAAAAGTGTTAGTCTTAAATGATAGGGCTTGTGGACGATAATAAAGGGAAAATACCCCTATCGGCTGTTTTGCGGACAACTGATGTCTGAACAAGTTTATATCTTTAAGATGTTCCACAAATATGGCTTGAACAAAGTTGATGGAGACTTTAATGACCTTTGTATCTTCTACTTCACTATTGACTGCTGCATTAGGCAGTACGCTGCTGTGCTCTCAAATTTTCGCGGCCACTTTGATTGAACAACGAGGTGCCATGATGGGGTCTCAAAATAGTTCAAAAAGTTCACAAACCAGTCATATTTTGATTGATGCGCATCATGCTCGCATGGAAGCCAGCCAGTCAGGGCAATATATGCTGATGGATTTTACCAATAGTAAAATGGTGATGATCAATAGTGCGCAAAAACAGGCGGTGGACATGTCAGCCATGCCCAAAATGCCGACTCTGCCCAAAGCACCAAAAATGCCTGAAAATACATCTCAACCGGTTAAAGCTACATTGGAAAAAGTCGGCAAAGGGCCCGATATTGCAGGACATGCAACAGAGCATTATCAAATAAAAGCAGATGGTCAGGTATGTTCTAATGAATTCATTTCTGCCCCAGCCATGCAAGTAGAAAATATGTCCAGCTTTATGCAGTCCATGCACAAAATGGCACAAGAACGCCGTCAAGCAATGAGCCGGATGCCTTTTATGAAACAAGACCCTTGTGCTAAAGCCACTGAGGAAATGGCAGGCGAGATTCTCAAACACGGAATGCTCATGCGTAGCCAAGATGAAAAAGGTCAGTTGCGTCATGAAATTGTCAGTATTAAAACGGGTGTTGCCACCCAAGCCGATACTTTTAGTGTGCCAGCAGGCTTTGAAACCTTAACCCCACAACAAATGATGCAACGTGCGATGCAGGGCATGAAGCGCCAAGGGCAGCCTAAAGATATGCCCAGTATTACCCCTGAAATGCGCGAGAAAATGCAGCAAGAAATGTTGAAACGCATGGAAGAGGCACGTCAAAAAGCGCAGTAAATCAGCACATTGTAAAACCCTGAAAACCTGGCTAAGTCAATGTTGGTCAGGTTTATGTTTTTAGAAACAAGCGGTTAGATGTTGCTGATTAAGAAAAATGGTCATAAGCTTGTATATATTAGACTTGTTGCGAGGGGTCGGCATCGTAGCGAAAAGGTGTGGTTTTGAGGCAAATAGCGGGCTATTGAACGAGAAAAAGCGGAAAAACAGGCCAAAATCCACGCCTTTACAGTCGATGGATACCCCTTGCAACAAGTCTATTTGTGTCAGGCATCAAATTGCGGCATAAAAATCGCCTTGACCAGACAGCCATGGTGAGAGACTTTCATTTCACCTTCCAATATCAACAGCTCTGAGTTGAACTAAACTTGTTGCGAAGATGTGCATAGACTCTGGGCAACAACATTAGACTTATTGCGAGGGGTAGGCATCGTAGCGAAAAGGTGTGGTTTTGAGGCGGTTTTTTCGGTTTTTCTCACCGAATAGTGGGCTATTGGTTGAGAAAAAACGGAAAAACAGGCCAAAATTCACGCCTTTGCAGTCGGTGGATACCCCTTGCAACAAGTTTATTAATAATAACTATCCATTTTTATTTCAGGATAAATTTATCACTGTCTAAACATCGTAGCTTTTTGATAAAGGCTGCGATCACCTAATAATGCAGTGATAAAGCGTTATTCCTGACTACCTTTTGAGTACAACAATGAATGAACATGACAAATCGGTCGCCCGCCAAGTTCTTCTGGTCTATATCGGCTTTATGGCAGTCGTTTTTATTTTGTTGGCGGCTACAGTCATTAGTCTTGCCCACTTAGGCAGTCAGAATGAACGTTTAAAAGAACTGGTGGGAAAACAGAATGTAAAATCTGAATTAATGCACCAAATGCGGCATGTCATTCGAGATCGCATGGTCAATGTTTTTACCATTTCTAATTTGCGTGACCCTTTTGACATTGAAGATGAATGGGAAAAATATACCCGCAATGCGGAGGATTTTCTCATCGCACGACAAGCTTTGTTTGATGTGGGTATCACACCATTAGAACAAAAAACCATTGAATCGCAAAAAGATGCATTGAGCATCGGTCAACAGGTGATGGATGCCGTGATCGACCTTATGCGTAATGGGCAATACAATGCGGCTCGTCAAGAAATCTCTAAAGCACGGACGGCTAATATACGCATTGATGATGAACTAGAAACATTAATTCGCATCGCAGAGCAAGTCAATCAAGAAGCGGTCAAACAAGCGACTCAACTTTATCTTTCTACACGCAGCCAGATTTTCTTATTAGATTTAGTGGCTACAATTTTATGTTTAGCTATTATTGCCTTTGTTGTTCATCAAATTCGCTCACAGCAAGAGGCTTTAACCGATGCTTTAGTGGCTTTAGAAGCCTCCAATGAAAACCTTGAAGCCCGTGTTTTAGGACGCACTGAAGATTTAATGGCGGCACGCGATGCTGCCTTGAGTGCGAGCAAATCTAAATCTCGCTTTCTGGCAAATATGTCACATGAATTACGCACGCCTTTAAATGCTATTATTGGTTACAGTGAGATGTTGATTGAAGATGCCGAAGATTTAGGCTATCAAGAATCATTAGAAGATTTGGGCAGGATTCAATCTGCGGGTAAGCATTTATTAGATTTAATCAGTGATGTCTTGGATATTTCTAAAATTGAAGCGGGCAAAATGCAAGTGGTGCCTGAGATGTTTAGTCTGCGTCATTTATTACAAGAAGTCATAGACACCATGAAGCCTTTGATGGAACAAAAAAGAAATGTATTTGAACTCGAATACGATGAGCGAGTAACGGATATGTTGGCTGACCCCACTCGAGTCCGCCAAATTTTGTTTAATTTGATGAGTAATGCCGCCAAATTTACTGAAGGCGGCAAAATTAGCTTGTTGATCAAGCAAGAAGTCTGCAATGACACACCTTGGGTGATTTGTGTGGTGAAAGATACGGGGATTGGTATCAGCCGCGAACAACAAGACAAATTATTTCAAGCCTTTGTGCAAGCAGATGATTCTTCTACCCGTAAATATGGCGGTACAGGCTTAGGATTAGTGATTAGTCTGCGTTTTTGTCAACTCATGGGCGGCAATATTGCGGTAGAGAGTGAGCTGGGGCACGGTTGTCAATTCACCGTATCTTTACCGCAATATATAGAAGCATCGGAAGCTCAAGATGAATTAGAAGGTGAAGACTATGATGGGCAACGCTTATGTTTGGAACGTAAAATAGCGGCTTATGCAAAGGCTTCAAGTTCTAAAGAGTGAGCCATGATCATCTTGTTCACCGACTTTGGCATCGGTAGTCCTTATCAAGCACAATTACATTCAGCGTTGCACCAAGCGGGATGCCAGCAGCCTATCATTGATTTACATGCTGATTTAGCCTGTTATCAAATCCGTCCGGCGGCTTATTTATTAGCGGCTTATGTGCAGCATTTCCCACCAGGCAGTATTTTTGTCTGCGTTGTTGATCCCGGCGTAGGCAGTCGTCGTCGTCCGTTGGTGCTTAACTGTGCTGACCGTTGGTTTGTCGGCCCGGACAATGGATTGTTTGACGTGTTGCCCCAGCATTTTGATGATGTTCGTTACTGGGACATCACTTGGCAACCTGAAACATTATCGAATACTTTTCACGGACGTGATCTTTTTGCTCCCACCGCAGCACGCTTAAGCCTCGGCGATTTTTCTGGGCTGGATGTGCTGCCTATCCCTTCTCAAACGCGCTCTATTCCTGCTGATGTATGGTCGATCATTTATATCGATCATTATGGCAATCTGTATACAGGTGTGCGCTTGCAGCATATCTCCTCTCAAGGCATGTTAGAATTGCACGGACAGACCTTGAGTCAAGCTAGAACATACAGCGAAGTACCTGAAAAAACGCCTTTTTTTTATCAAAATTCCATCGGCTTATTAGAAATTGCTGTGAACCAAGGTCATGCCGCGCATTTTTTTAATGCACAAATAGGTGATGAGGTGTCTTATCACTGCTCGGTTCCGCCTGTTGTTTAAAATCTACGGTTTTTTGTAAAAAAATGACACAAATAAATTATTGGGCCGTAGTGCCTGCTGCGGGTGTAGGACAGCGCATGGGTGCTGATAGACCTAAACAATACCTGCCACTGGCAGGCAAAACCGTGATTGAACACACGTTGCAACGGCTTTGTGCTATACCTGAGATTCGTGCGGTGGTGGTCGCCATCAGTGCCGAAGACCCCTATTGGTCAGGCTTAAAAGTGTCTGAAAAAATCCAGCAAAGCACGGGAGGAAAAGAACGTTTTCATTCTGTTTTCAATGCTTTGCAACATTTAAAAGGGCAAGCAGCGGATGATGATTGGGTGTTAGTCCATGATGCAGCGCGTCCCTGTGTACGTCGGCAAGACTTGGAAAAACTCATGCACACCCTAGACACACATCCCGTGGGCGGTTTATTAGCCATGCCTGTGAGAGACACCATGAAACGTGCAAATACCGATCAGCAAATAGTGGAAACAATGAGTCGTAGCGCTTTATATCATGCATTAACGCCCCAAATGTTTCGTTATGTGACATTGTTTAAAGCCTTGGAATCTGTCCTAGAACACGGGCTAGATATTACTGATGATGCGCAAGCCATTGAATTAACGGGGCAACAGCCTATGCTGATTGAAGGCCATGCGGATAATATAAAAATCACACACCCTCAAGATTTAGCTTTGGCTGAATTGTTTTTACAACAGCAAGAAATGCTGGCAGTTGTATAATAGACTTGTCCCGATTTAAGACACCAACTGCAAAATGGCGAGTTTTCGCTACGCTGCTTAAATCTCATCAACAGCTTCTATTTTTATTCTATTGGCTTAACAACATGCCTATTTTTCTAACCCAGCCTATTCACTATGTCCAATCCCTCTAAAATTCTCATTGTTGATGACAGTATGGTGAATCTAGCCGTGTTGGATGAGATGCTGGAAAGTTTAGGTTTTGAAGTGTACTTAGCCAATAACGGTGAACGTTGTTTGCTAACGGCGAGACAAGTAGAGCCAGAACTCATTTTATTAGATGTCATTATGCCTGGCTGGGATGGTTATGAAACGTGTAGACGCTTAAAAGCTGATGCAGAACTTAAACATATCCCTGTGCTTTTTTTATCGGGGTTAGATGATACGAAAAACAAAGTCTTAGCGCTTGAAGCCGGAGGGGTGGATTATGTCAGCAAACCCTTTCAAGAATCTGAACTCATTGCACGGGTCAACACACACCTAGAATTATCCCATCTCCGTTATTCCTTAGAACAAGAAGTCAAGAAAAAAACCTCAGAAATAGAAACGCTGTTAGAAGAACTCCGTCTATCTTATCAACAAGCACAAGAAGCTTCTGTGTTAAAAACTCAATTTTTACGCAATATTAGCCATGAATTTCGTACCCCAATGAATATTATTTTAGGCACTACGGATGAATTAATAGAGGATACAGAATTAGATACAGAACAACATACTATGGCTGATGATATTCTTTCTGCTGGAAAACGTTTAATGCGTATTTTGACCAATATGTTAAATTTCTCTCAACAATTTAATAATGAATTTACGCATAAAATTGAAGATTTTAATATTTACTCTTTACTACAACAGATGCAAGATGATTACCGCCCTTTAATTGAAAATAAATCACTAAATTTTGAATTAAAAGCTAATGAGGGTTTGCCAGATGTTGTGTATGGAAATAAAGCATATATTCATGAAGTTTTAGTTAAATTATTTAATAATGCGATTAAGTATACAGAGCGAGGCTTTGTGCGCATTAAACTAGAATGGCAAATGGATGCGCCTACACAAGAAAATGGTGCTCATCAATGCTATTGCTTAAAGTTTAGTGTAGAGGATAGTGGTATTGGCATTTCCAAAGAAAACCAAGAATGTTTATTCCAAACCTTTAGCCAAATTGATGGCTCCAGCACTCGTGAATATGAAGGTATGGGCATGGGCCTGGCTTTAGCGCGTGTGTACGTTGAACGTTTAGGCGGGGACATCGGAGTGGATAGTGAATTAGGCAAAGGTAGTTGTTTTTGGTTCAAAGTAGCCGTCGATACGCACCCACCTCAATCTAAAGAAGATACCACCGCTGATAATGATTGAATTGACATAGTGTGGGTAACATGTGATGTTTTCGTTCACTTCACGCTATGTGCGTAAGGTGAGTTTAAGAGCCTATACGAAAATGGGATAATCGGCTGCAAATCCGCCCTTTCGGCCAGATTTTCCGCTTTTTATCAACACACGCCCACTATTCGCCTTAAAAAACCGAAAAACCTGCCTCAAAATGGCGAATTTTCGCTTCGATTCCCCATCTTCGTATAGGCTCTAATACCCCCTCACTTGGAGGAAGCTCAGATGCAAAAATCCCTAGCTCCTGTGACCCAACATGATTTTAGTTTACAGCAACAAAACATGAATCAAGGCCAATATTTGGCTTTTACACTCAATAATGAAACCTTTGCTGTGGGTATTTTATATATTAAAGAAATTATTGAATATCGGCATCTCACTCAAGTACCCATGACACCGGATTTCATTCGTGGTGTCTTAAATCTGCGCGGTAATGTTTTACCCGTTATAGATTTATCATTACGCTTAGGTATGCCTTCTTGCGAGATAAATAAACACACTTGCATTGTGATTATTGAAATGGTGTCTGGGGAAGATACGGTAGATATTGGTGTGGTGGTAGATACGGTGAATGATGTTTTAAGTTTTACCTTATCAGAACTTCAAGCTGCTCCTGCTTTTGGTAGTCATATTCGTAGTGATTTTATTCGCCATATTGGACAGCAAGAATCACGTTTTATCACTATTTTGGATATAGAAAAAATCTTATCTATTGAGGAATTATCTCGCTTGATTAGTCATTAGACTGGTTGCAAAGGGCATTCATCGACTGAGTTTGTAACAAAAAAAGGCGCACCCATTCATGAATGGGTGCGCCTTTTTTACTACAGTGGCTTTTGTCGGGTTACGCTGCGCTAACCTGACCTACGCAGAGCTTGACGGTGAACAACAGACTATTTCTTCGCATAACCAATGCTTTTTAAGTCCGTATTGATTTCGGTCAAAATGTTGGGATCATCAATGGTGGCGGGGGTTTTATACGGCTGACTGTCAGCCATTTTAGCCATCGTGCCACGCAGGATTTTACCCGAGCGCGTTTTAGGTAAACGTTTCACAATCACCGCATTTTTAAACGCGGCTACAGGGCCGATTTGCGCACGCACTAACTTCACCAATTCTTGAGTAATGTCTGCGTGATCACGTTCCACACCCGCTTTCAGCACAATTAATCCCAACGGCAATTGGCCTTTGAGCTTATCTTCCACACCGATCACCGCGCATTCTGCAACGTCAGGGTGATTAGCCAACACTTCTTCCATGCCGCCTGTGGATAAGCGATGTCCAGCCACATTAATCACATCATCAATGCGACTCATGATCCACAAATACCCATCTTCATCTTTATAGCCCGCATCACCCGTGAGGTAATAACCCTCATAACGAGATAAATAAGCCTGACGATAACGCGCTTCATTGCCCCATAAAGTGGGCAAGCAACCCGGAGGTAAAGGTAGTTTGATGCTGATATTGCCCATTTCGCCAGATGGCATTTCATCACCTTGCTCATCCAAGATTTGCACGTTGTAGCCCGGTACCGCGCAAGTGGGAGAACCCGCTTTAATCGGTAGCACTTCGATGCCCATGCAATTAGCCGCAATCGACCAGCCGGTTTCGGTTTGCCACCAATGATCAACCACTGGAATACCTAGTTTATCTTGCGCCCAATAGAGGGTGTCGGGGTCACAACGTTCGCCCGCTAAAAACAAAGATTTCAGGCAACTGACATCATAGTTTTTTAAATAGCTGCCATCAGGGTCTTCTTTTTTAATAGCGCGAAAAGCGGTGGGAGCGGTGAACAATACTTTGACTTGATGTTCTTGAATCACCCGCCAAAATGCGCCGGGATCAGGCGTGCCCACAGGTTTGCCTTCATACACCAAAGTGGTGCAACCTTTAAGCAGTGGCCCATAGACAATATAAGAGTGCCCCACCACCCAGCCCACATCCGACGCTGCCCAATACACATCACCCACATCAATGTCATAAATATTTTTCATCGACCAATGCAGCGCTACTGCATGACCGCCATTGTCGCGCACAATGCCTTTAGGCTGTCCTGTAGTACCGGATGTATAGAGAATATAGAGTGGATCAGTGGCGGCGACAGGCACGCACTCCGTTGGAGTGGCACGGGCTTGAGCGCTTTGCCAATCCACATCGCGCCCGTCGATCATGGTGGCTTGCGCTTGCGGGCGTTGCAAAATAACGCAATGTGCGGGTTTATGGGTGGCTGTAGCGACGGCTTCATCCAACAGGGGTTTGTACTGCACCACGCGCTTGACTTCGATACCGCAAGAGGCGCTGACAATCACCGCAGGCTTGGCATCATCAATACGAGTGGCTAATTCATTCGCTGCAAAACCGCCAAATACCACGGAATGCACCGCCCCCAATCGCGCACAGGCGAGCATGGCTATCACGGCTTCCGCCACCATCGGCATGTAGACAATCACGCGGTCGCCTTTACCTACGCCTAAATCACGCAGCAGCCCTGCAAAGCGAGCCACGGTATCGCGTAATTCGCTGTAACTATAGGTTTTTTTTGAGTCTGTGACGGGGCTATCATAAATCAGCGCAGCCTGCTCGCCCCGTCCTTGCTCAACATGGCGATCCAGCGCGTTGTAACACGTATTCAACTCAGCACCCGCAAACCAACGATAAAGTGGTGCTTGGCTATCATCTAATACCGTATCCCAAGGCTTGCTCCAATCAATACCTTGAGCTGCGTCACCCCAAAAAGCTTTGGGATCAGTCATTGCGGCTTGATAAACAGACAGATAGTTTTGTTCTGACATGAAACGTCCTCCTTAATGTAACTGCATGATTTTTATAGTGTTAAAGCGTCGGATCAGAGATGCGCTTAAATTCAAACTAGGCAAAGGCTTCTTTTTAGTGTGTGACACTTAAGAGCCTATACGAAAACACCTTGGCGTAAGATCAATAAGTCATTGATTTTCATATATTGTCATAAAGCAACATTATTATCCGATTTGACACGATAGCAGAATCTCTACGCTCTACCCCCTAGAAATGTTAATTATCATAGGTGAAGTTTTTTAATGGCATAATAGCGGGTTGTCAAATCACAACATAAGAAGCTGTTGGCAAAAATGACAGACAAATAGTAGTGATGAGGATTAAGGATGAACACCTCATTAGACGGGTAAAGCGTTAGAAGCTGTAGGGCGGTGAAGCGAGCCAAAGTCAGCTTGACCACAGCGATACTTCCTTAACCCGTATTAGCCATACAAAACTTGTAAAAACATTGACTGAGAGGACTGAATATGTCAACCAGCACAGCAGTGAATCATTCATCTGCGACTCTTCCCCAGCATCCAGACGTAGAATACGACGTGTACGACAAAGAGTTGCATAGTCACGTTAAACTACTGGGCAACATGCTTGGCAACGTGATTAAAGAACAAGCAGGGGAAGCCATCTTTGAATTAGTGGAATCATTGCGGTTTGGTTTTGTACGCTTGCATGAGCAAGAAGATTTGCAACGTCGTGCTGAATTAGAAAGCATGATTGCCTCTTTAAGCCCCCAACAACTCACGCATGTGATTCGGGCTTTCAACTTATACTTCTTTTTATTCAATGCGGCAGAAGAACAGTTTCAACATGAAATGCGCAAACGTGAAGATTGGCCAGGTTCTTTTCATGAGTGCTTTGCCGCGTTAAAAGACAGTGGCGTGAGCACCGCAGATTTACAGCATTTACTACAAGATATTTCTTATACCCCCGTGCTCACTGCTCATCCTACTGAATCTCGCCGCCAATCTGTACAAAGCATTTTGCGTAAAATCTTTCGTAACTTACAAGGTGTTTCTGTCACTGATTGTGAAGAACAGGATTTATCAGAAGAACAACAACATGTTTTACAACGCCATATTCGCTTATTGTGGTTTACCAATGAAATGCGTCCTAATCGCCTGCGTGTAGAAGATGAAATCAACAATGGTTTGCGCTTTTATCATGACAGCTTTTTCCAAGCGGTGCCTATGTTGTACCGGGGGGCTGAAAAAGCCTTGCAGGAAGTCTATCCAGATGCAGATTTTGAGATTCCCCCACTGCTGAATTTTGGTACCTGGATCGGCGGTGATCGTGATGGCAATCCTAATGTGACCACCGAAGTCACGGTGCAAGCCTTACGTCGCCAACATGCCATGATCTTAGAATTTCATCTCAGTCAACTCGATGGTCTCTCTTCGCTACTCACCCATTCGCGTGATTTCTGTGTTTTTAATAAAGCGCTACTCGACAGCATCATTCAAGATCAAGAAGATTTACCGGATGTAGTAGAAGAATTTGCCTATCATCATGCACATCAACCTTATCGCCATAAACTGTTATTCATTAAGGAACGTTTGCGCTTACGCGATGTGGCTATCCAATGCTCATTAAAAGGTGGGAAGTTTGAGCCACCTGCACAGGCATACAGCAAATCCATAGAATTGCTAAAGGATTTGGAACTCATTCGTCGCTCGCTGCTAGATAACGGCGATCCCGAATCCGCCAATGGCAAACTAAAAGATGTGATTCGTTTAGTACAAACCTTTCGCTTTCATTTAGCTCGTTTAGATTTACGCCAAGAATCTACTCGCCATACCCGTGCTGTGCATGAAATGCTACAATTTTCAGGCGTTGAGAAAGATTATGAACAACTATCTGAAGAACAAAAACTCGAATGCCTCACTGCACTATTGAAACAAGCACCGTTGCAAGTTGAACTCAGCCAATTTTCAGAACCCGCTAAAGATGTTGTAGAACTGTTTGTTGCGATTGAAGATGCCTATGAAGATATTAGTGAACACGCGCTGGGCAGTTACATCATTTCAATGGCGCATACTGCCAGTCACGTTTTAGAAGTGCTCCTGCTGGCACATCAAGCCGGATTGGTAGAACAACAAGACGGTCAATGGATATGCCATATTCGCGTGACCCCTTTATTTGAAACGGTAGAAGACCTCAAACATTGCGAAACAGTGATGTCCAATTTGTTTGACAGTGTTATCTACCGCGATATTCTAAAAGCTGAGTCCTCCGTACAAGAAATCATGCTGGGTTACTCGGACTCAGCCAAAGATGGCGGCATTCTCGCTGCGCATTGGCAACTCTACGACGCACAAAAACGGCTCAACCAACTGGCGGCACAACACGACATCAAATTGCGCTTATTCCACGGACGCGGCGGCACCGTGGGACGTGGCGGCGGCCCTACTCACCAAGCGATTCTGGCTCAACCCCCACAAACCATCAGCGGACACATTAAAATCACCGAACAAGGTGAAATTGTGGCCTTCAAATTCAACTACCCGCAAACCGCTGCCTATGAATTAACCACAGGCACCACGGCGCTATTACAAGCCACCCATCAGACGCTGAACCCTTCCAATGCTGAGCGTTTGGATTTCCTCGGCATCATGGACGCACTGGCAAAATTTGCCGAGCAAGCCTATCGAGAACTCACCGAAAACACCGATGGACTGCTGGATTACTTCTATGAAGTTACGCCCGTCAATGAAATTGCCAAACTCAATATCGGCTCTCGCCCCAGTTATCGTAAAAAAGGCGACCGCAGCAAAGCCTCCATCCGCGCCATTGCTTGGGTTTTTTCCTGGTCGCAATCACGCCAAACCTTACCCGCTTGGTACGGACTGGGTTCAGCCTTAGAAAAATGGCGCGAAGACGCACCAGAGCGCTTGGGTCGCTTACAAAAAATGTACAATGAATGGCCATTTTTCCATAACCTATTGAATAACGTGCAATTTGCCTTGCTGAAATCGGATATGAATATTGCCGCACGTTATGCGGGACGATTGTCTGAACAGCGCAGCCAAAGCCGTGTGATTTTTGAAAAGATTCAAGAAGAACATAATCGCTGTGTCATGCAAGTGCTGAACATTACAGGCAGCCAGCAATTATTGGAAAACAATCCTTATCTAGCGCGTTCACAATACCATCGTAATCCTTACCTAGAACCGCTGCATCATATTCAAATCATCCTCTTAGAACGCACCCGTCAGTTGATTAAAGACGATAAAGAAGCGGAAGCAGATGTTTGGATGCCGCCATTATTACGCACCATCCATGCTATTGCTGGAGGCATGAGAAATACGGGGTAGGATTTAAGTCCTTTTTGTATAGGCTCTTAAGCTCAAAAGCGCCCATATAAAATCAAGCCCTTTTTCCAAAGGGCTTGTATGGGGTATCCTAGCCCCCGCCGTCTGTGTCAGGTGACTAAAGTCTGGGAGCGTTGAACTCCCGTTCAATACGGCGGCTTAGAGCCTATACGAAGGTGGGCAATCGAAGCGAAAATCTGACCAAAAGGGCGGATTTGCAGCCGATTATCCCATTTTCGTATAGGCTCTTAGGCTCTGTTGACATTTGGGGCTGATTGGATTTTCAGCCACATTTTTGAGCTGACAAGGCACTTTTTTTCGTAGCCATGCATTCCATGGGTAGAAAAAAATAACGCCGTCAGCACGGAAAGGGGGCGAAAAGCCGCCAGCCTCCAAATGTCAACAGAGCCTAGGATGGCTCATGTCAAACAGACGTTCGACACGGCTGCTTTTTTCTTCATCACACAGAGTATGGTTTCACTCATGAATCCCACTGGCTTATTTTTTACTGCTTCTGTTATCGTATTGACATTGCTGCTGTTTTTCCCTGTCAGTCGGCTTATTTGGGTGTTAAGCATACGGCGTTTGGAAAAGAAAACTCGGCAAACGCTGACACCAGCAGAACGCCAACAACAGCTTAATAGAGCACGTATCATTGCCTTATTAATTGCTTTAATTTTCTCATTATTTTTTAATATCAATATATTAGGTATCCCTACTTAAGAGCCTATACGAAGATGGGGAATCGAAGCGAAAATGCGCTATTTTGAGGCAGGTTTTTCGGTTTTTTAAGACGAATAGCGGGCGTGTGTTAATAAAAAGCGAAAAATCTGACCAAAAGGGCGGGTTTGCAGCCGATTATCCGGTTTCCGTATAGGTTCTAAGCATTAAAGGCACTTTACATGGCGGCAAAGACACTGGATAAGCAACATCGATTATTAGTCATCATTGCGATAGTAATGGTGGTAGGTTGGGTGAGTTGGACACTTTATGACAGCAGTTCATGGACAGAACAACAACCCGGCGACAGCGAATATTTACAAGGCAATCGTGCTTTTGAAGATGCTCATTATCAAGATGCCTTAGATAATTATATAGCGGCACTGCGTGTGGCTCCTCATCATCAACAGGCGTTGCGTGGCAAGGCTTTATCACTGATGCAATTAGATGAAGAACAAGCCGCATTGCAGACTTTTAACGCTTTAATAGCCACTAAGCCTGTGCATCCCGCTTCAGCTTATGCCAATCGCGGTATTTTGTATGATCGCATGGGTTTATACGAAAAAGCCTTGGCCGACTATCAACAAGCTTTGGCATTGGATACGGAAATGGCTGAAGGACCCGGATGGATGACCCGTTTTTTCCGTTTACAAGTAGAACGTCCTCCCACCATTGCTGATCGTGCCGCTTATTTACAACAAGAACTGGCTAAACCCACAGAACAACGTGTGCTCAAAAAACCTGAAGAAGATGAAAAGCAACGTCCTTATAAACAAGGCTAAAGCATTTTTAATATCATGAATCATTTAGAAGAAACTGATGAAGAATTCCGTATGCGAGTTAATCTTGAAACAGCACAAATGCCGTGGCAAGATTTACAACGTTTTTTTGCGGCAGGACAAGTGATCTATGTTTCTCATGAACTAGATTTAGTGGAAGTAGCGTTGCTGTTAGCTAAAGATGATGCAAAACAGATTAAACAATGGATGAGCGCTCAACACATAGGGCTTGTCACAGATAGCCAAGCGCAGACTTGGATTGAACAAGAATACGTATTATGGACTTTAGTCGTAAAACCCTGGGTATTAGTTCAACCTCCAAAAGCACATTGAGTGAACGTGTGCTTGTATGATCGTTATGGAAAATATGATGGATAAATTACACGGTCTTGTAGATAAGTTGCTCGGCGCTTTAGATGCTGTTTTGCTTAAACTAGAAGCAGTTTTTACATCGTTATCTAGCATACCCGCAGCGAATATATTTGCTTTAATTGCAGCTTTATTGGTGGTATTTATTTTATTGTTTGCCGTGCGCTATATGTTGGGCTTTTTATTTCGTATTGCCACCTTTATTATCATTATTGCTGTGGTGGCGCTAGTGGCATGGTTAGCGATTACCCAGCCTAGTGTACAAAAATGCACTAACACTGAAGCTTGCAAAGAAATCAGTCAATAAGACATTCTTTTAAGTGTATTTATCTAAGAGACTTATTTTTACTTTTAACTAGGAGCCGTTCAAATGGCACAGAAACAAAAAAGTTTACCTATTGCCGTCGTTGTTCTTATAGGTATTGGTTATTTTTTCGCGCAGAAATTTGGCTTTATTCCTTCAGAGTCTGAGCCTCCGCAGACACCTACAGAAACAACTTCCACACCCAGCACAGTAGATGTGGATGTGAGCCGTTTACCACAATCCCCATCAAGCTTTAGCACCGCTAAAAGGCTCATCTACAAAGAAGTCTATAAAGGCCATGAAAAAACCTTTTATTGCAATTGTGATTTTGATCCAGAAAAACGTTCTGTTGATTTAGACAGTTGTGGTGTCACCCCGCGTAAAAATATCAAGCGAGCACAGCGTATTGAAGCTGAGCATGTGTTCCCCGCTTATCAATTTGGTAATTTTCGTCAATGCTGGCGTGAACCTAAGCAAGTCTGCCCACCTAAAGAAGGTAAGAAACAAATGAACGGACGTTCATGTTGTGAAAAAACAGATGCCGTGTTTGAACATGCACATAATGATTTACACAACTTGTTTCCCTCTGTGGGAGAAGTCAATGGTGATCGTTCCAATTACAACTGGGGCATGATTAGTGGTGAAAAACGCAGCTATGGAAAATGCAATATTGAAGTGGATTCAGAACACCGTCGTGCTGAACCTCCAGAATCAGTACAAGGTAATATTGCTCGCACCATGTTTTATATGAGCCACACTTATGGTGTTCATTTAGCCAAGCAAGATGTTCAATTGTATACTGCCTGGAATAAACAAGACCCGGTAGATGCTTGGGAGCTTGAACGCAATCAACGCATTAAAAAAATCCAAGGTAATGGCAATCCATTTATAGAAGGTTTGGAATACAACGCGAAGAATATTGCAGACTATGCTCAATAGTGAATTCTTAGGCGTTTGGCTTGGCCTTGCGGGGCTGAGCCTATTATCCTTATTAGCCGTATTTTATGCCCGGCACCGTCATAAAGTCATTCCACCCTATGAACCACAAGCCGCTTTATTTACCCCTGCCGAACGTGCATTTTTTGTCATTTTAAGAGACGTTTTAGAACCTCAATTTCTTATTTTTGGCAAAGTGCGCTTAGCTGACATCATCAAAACCCGTTCAGGTTTAGAACCTAATGAACAACGCCGCTCTTTTTATAAAATCATCGGCAAACATGTCGATTTTGTGATTTGCCGTGACAAAGATTTATCTGTCATAGGCGTGATTGAATTAGATGACAGCAGTCATAATCGGGCTGATCGGCGAGCACGAGATATTTTTGTAGACGGTGCGCTAGGAGCAGCCAAGATTCCAATTGCTCACATTAAAGTGCGACGACATTACACTAAAGCTCATTTACGTGCAGAACTGACCCGTCAATTAGGTATTTAATCCCCGCCTGATTAAGATGAACCCGTGCTTGATTTTATCGATCATTTAATAATATTGATGGCCTGGCTTTTAGCTTTATGCTTAAAGTATAGCTGAAATATATCATTTATAGGCTTTTGATATAGCCAAAGCCAAGACTGCCAGTCCTTACTGGCAGTCTTAACAACTGATATAATTTTGCTATATACAAGCCCAATCCCTGTTTCTTTAAACACTCACCTTTTCCGGTGAGCTTCTAATACAACTAAGGAGAGTATTCATGTATGCCTTTTCTGTAGAACTAAAACAACCCTTTAAAGACTTTGATAATGCAGTAGAAAAAGTGAAAGAATGCCTGATGGCTGAAAAGATGGGGGTGGTTAGTGAAGTGAATGTATCAGGTATTTTACGCGCTAAAATGGCCTTAGATTATCCCAACTATCGGATTTTAGGTGCTTGTGTGCCTGCGTTGGCAAAGCGTGTGTTGGATATCGATCCAGAAAGTGGAGCTTTGTTACCTTGTAATGTGATTGTGCGCGAAGAAGGGGACATCGTGATGGTGACATTCATGGATCCTCGAGCTGTATTAAATATGGCGAATGATCCAGACATCGACCGAGTGGCCGAAGATGCGATGAAAATGTTAGAAGCGGTGAAGGCACGTTTAGGATAAAGCACCGTGCCTTGTATTTGCTATAACACGCCTATTTCCATCATGGCATTTTTAAGGAGAACACCGCTTAAAGCGATGTTCTCCTTCCCAAACCCTAAGAGCCTATACGAAAACGGGATAATCGGCTGCAAACCCGCCCTTTTGGTCAGGTTTTCCGCTTTTTTTCGTTAAATAGCCCGCTATTCGCCTTAAAAAACCGAAAAAACTGCCTCAAAATGGCGAATTTTCGCTTCGATTCCCCATCTTCGTATAGGCTCTAAAAGACAGCTCACCTACAGGACTTTACTGATGACCTCATCGAGATTTACATAGTCTGGGAAAAGCAGGGCATTTTTGTTTACTTTACACGATGTGTCAGTTCAATTATTGACTATCCCAGGTATCATCTGCTTTTAAAATGGTCTCCATATAAGTTGTGCCTTTAAACTCCAATTGACATGCGGTATCCGTGACGCTAGAAGTATCTAATATCTGTCCTTCTTGGTAGTTACTAAATACCAACCAATAAGTAGGTTTAGGAGTCATCACCACCTTCATATTAGGTTGTGACTCGACTAAAAACGTCCCCTTACCTGACATGCCAATCCCCACATAAGCTTCTTTTGTCTGCACGCGCTGTGATTGATTGATATACAAATTACCTTCATAACCGCCTTGACTCGCGTTTAAGAAAGTATAGGCATCGCCTTGCAAATCAAAATCTATTTGATTTTGAGTGCTTAAATTGGCAGACCAGGCTTGGCTGGTATTGACAATCGATCCAGCACGTAAATTTGTTTGCTTAGTCCACACAAAATCATAATCCAATTCCCATTCAAACTCTAAAAGAGTAGAGGGATGTGCAGGTTTGGCTAACCAAGCTAATGTAATGATATTGCCAATATTGGTATCAGGAGGGGCTTGATAAATACAAAAATGACCCGTTTGAGTGGAATCATTGAAGACGCTCAACGTATATGTATCAGACATTGTATTTCCTTTGGTTAAATGAATAAATAAGATATATTAAAATTCAACTCTATATACAAACCATTCAATGCAACCGATATAGAGTTGAATACTTAATGATTCATTTGTATTCCCAAGTATTGTCTGACTTCAGCGTCATATTCATATTATTGATGCCTTTGTATTCTAATTTACAAGCCGTTTTAGTCACTTTGGAAACATCTAACACCTCACCTTCTCTGAAATGACCGAATACTAACCAATAAGTCGGTTTAGGTGTCATGACGAGTTTCATGTTAGGTTGAGATTCCACTAAAAATGAACCTTTACCTGACATACCAATCCCCACCGATGCTTCCGCAGTACGTACACGTTGAGTTTGATTAATGTACAAATTGCCTTCATAACCACCTTGGCTTTGATTTTCAAACGTATAAGCATCATTAATGAAATCAAAGTCCACTTGGTTGGTCGTGCTTAAATTGACAGGCCATGCTTGACTGGTTTTTACCAAGGTACCAGGGCGCAATTTAGTGGTTTTTGCCCAGACAAAATCATAATCTAATGCCCATTCAAAATCTAAACGGGTCGTAGGATGTGCAGGTTTAGCTAACCAGGCCAGAGTAGTAATATTACCGACATTAGTATCAGGACTTTCTTGATAGATGCAAAAACTACCGGTTTGAGTGGAGTTATTCATTACCGTCAAAGTGTATTTATCAGACGTCATAGTTCCTCTTATTGATGATTGAAATCAAACTAAAATAGATTAGACTTGTCAGAGGTACAACTTATTGAATTACAGTGGTGTCTCGCATCGTTTAAGAGGTGTTCACGGACATCCTTGTCCTTAGAACTTCTTAAGTGGGCGCGAGACGCTCTTCTGGTGCCCCGACACGTCCGGTATCACCCAGTCACCTTCGCACTACGCTGCTACGGTGACTTCCTTCCCCCATGACTATACGGCAAATACATGTTGTCTTGGCAACACCCGCGATACGAACTAAAACCCTTCGCATTGCTGGCGCCACCGTCGAAAAGGATGCCTTGTCGCGGGCTACTCGACCACGGCTGCGCCTCTCCCTGTCTCGCAGCGGACGAATCTGGGTTTTCACTCGTGCCTAATGTTCCCTATGCATGGCAAAAAAAGGAGAGCGCATAGAAATACCTTCATCAAGAACTGAAAATATCAGTGTGCTGGGTTTTATTGATAAAAAATCCAACTTTGAATCATTTGTTTTTAAGGGTTCAGTGAATACAGATATTGCCATTAGGTGTTTTGATGAATGTGCCAAAAAAATCGAAAAAAAAGTATTCCAACCATTATTTTAATCGATAATTCACCGCTACAGACTCGTCATAAATTTAATGAAAAATCAATTGAGCGGGGTTCAAATAATATCATTGTTATTCCTATTTCAAGGTATTCTCCAGAGTTAAATATAATAGACATTTTATGGCGTAAAATAAAATATGAATGGCTGCCCTTTTCTGCATATGATTCATTTGAAAAACTTGAAGCTAAATTGGATAGTGTGCTATCCATGGTTGGAAAAGAATATGTTGTTAACTTTAGTTAAAAAATATATGGTTAGTTTAATACCTTCGCCATTAACTAATGGTTTCGGGTGAGTGAATCCGTCCAAAACGGGCGGATTCGTGAATAATTTGCGAAATAAAATGATCATCTGCCGATTCTGGACAGTGTTTT
>JADGEH010000003.1 GCA_016744475.1 Thiotrichales bacterium
CGTATACAGTCTGCTTTTAGGGGCTTTTTCTGAAATATCCATACTTCAGAACTTTAACATAATAGATATCAAATGGGTTCTATATATAGCACTTAAGTATACTTTTGCGTGAATATTTCCTTTTTTAGATAATTTTTTTAAACATGGAATAGCTTTAGCATAATAGCGTTCTGCTTCTAACAAGTCTCTTTCAGTACATGCTCCATACTCTTTCATAAAAGCTAAATTATAAAAACCTATTGGATTGTTATAATTTATTGATTCTTGCAAGAAATGCCAGACTTTATTGCAATTTTTTTTCACTTTGTAACCTCTTAAATAATTAGAAGCCTTAATGCCTTGTGTGTATCCTTTCAATGAGCATTTCTGCGGACATGTTTTATCTAATTCAAAGTAGCACCTTATTTCTGGTATCACTATAATAGCTGCAACTAAACTTAAAAATGCAATGACAAGTCCTACAATTTCTAAAGTAAACTTAGGAGTTTCAGGGTTGTTGGGTTCAGTAAGCATAGATATAAAAACCTCTTTTTAATTCACAATGGGAATAAAACATCACAAAATACATGATAATTTTCGTCTCCTTCGCGTCGTGTTTGATAGTATCATTTTACTTCTGACACCTCATCAAAGCTGCGCTCTTATAGGCTATCCCCATGTTTCACCTCGACCTTTCTCAACTCACCCAACAAATTAAAACCTGGGGCAGCGAGTTGGGTTTTCAGCAGGTTGGCATTGCTGATATTGATCTCTCCACTGCCGAACAACAGTTGCACGATTGGTTAGCCCTGCAATACCACGGCGAAATGGACTACATGCAACGCCACGGTTTAAAACGCTCTCGACCCGCTTTGCTAGAACCGGGCACTTTGCGGGTGGTGAGCGTGCGCATGGATTATTTGCCGCAATCTCACGCAGACATGCACGCTTGTTTAGAGCAACCGCAGCAAGCCTATGTGTCTCGCTATGCTTTGGGGCGTGATTATCACAAGCTCTTGCGTCGGCGTTTGGCGCATTTGGCGAAAAAAATTCAACAGGCGGTGGGCGACTACGCTTATCGCGTGTTTGTCGATAGCGCTCCGGTGTTAGAAAAACCGCTGGCACAGCAAGCGGGTTTAGGCTGGATTGGCAAACACACCAATATCGTCCAACAGCACACAGGTTCTTGGTTTTTTTTGGGTGAGTTGTATATAGCATTGCCCTTGCCCGTGGATACACCCTCCGTGAACCATTGCGGGCGTTGTCAAGCCTGCATCGACATTTGTCCCACCCGCGCTATCGTCGCGCCCTATCAATTGGATGCGCGTTTATGTATTTCTTATTTGACCATCGAATATGCGGGCAGCATCCCAGTGTCTTTACGCCCTTTGCTGGGAAATCGCATTTACGGTTGCGATGATTGTCAGCTAGTATGCCCCTGGAATCGTTTTGCCAAGCTCACTCAGGAAGCCGATTTTTTACCGCGTCAAGGCTTAGAGCAGACCGATTTAAGCGCATTATTCGGCTGGACTGAAAACGAATTTTTAAGCCGCTTAGAAGGTTCCGCCATTCGCCGCATCGGGCATGAGCGTTGGTTGCGCAATATCGCGGTGGCATTGGGCAATGGAGCCAACACCCCTGCGGTGCAAACGGCTTTGCAAACGCGTTTAAACCACTCCAGTACCTTGGTCAGAGAACATGTTCAATGGGCTTTAGCCCATCTCACGCAATGAAAACAACCTCCCCTGAATTAATTGAAGACAACCCCGCTGCTCACGCCTTTGATGCCGCGCAATTTTTAAGCACTGCCCCTAGCAAGCCAGGGGTGTATTGCATGTATGAAGATCAGCGCGAGATTCTTTATGTGGGCAAAGCAAAGGATTTAAAAAAACGCTTAGCCAGTTATTTCCGCAGTGAACAGCAATTAGCCCCTAAAACCCGCGCCCTAGTCGCTCGCATTACACAGATTGAAGTGACCGTGACGCACACGGAAACCGAAGCGCTGATTCTCGAAAACACTTTAATCAAAAATCATTTGCCGCCTTACAACATCTTGCTGCGTGATGATAAAAGCTATCCCTACATTTATTTATCAGCCGATGATTTTCCACGCCTAAGCCTGCATCGCGGGGCTAAGAAGGCTAAAGGGCGGTATTTTGGCCCGTATCCCAGCGCTAAAGCCGTGCATCAAAGTCTTAATTTGCTGCAAAAATTATTTCCGGTGCGCCAATGCCGGGATAGTTTTTATCGCAATCGCTCGCGCCCTTGTTTGCAATACCAAATCAAGCGCTGCACAGCCCCTTGTGTGCAGTTGATTACGCCAGCCGCGTATGCCGAAGATGTGCAACACGCCACGCTGTTTTTACAAGGTAAAAGTCACAGTGTGATCAATCAGTTAGTGGAAAAAATGCAGGCGGCTGCGCAGGCTTTGGAGTATGAGCAAGCGGCTCGTTACCGTGATCAAATCAGCCATTTACGCCATCTGCAAGAACATCAATATGCTGATACAGATAGCCATCAAGACATTGATATTATTGCGTGTTTGACCCGTGACAATGTGGCGTGTGTGCAGGTGTTGAGTGTGCGAGATGGACGCTATTTAGGCAGCCGCGCTTATTTTCCTAAGCAAACGCAGGGCAATACGGAAGCTGAGATATTGATGGCTTTTTTGTCTCAATATTATCTGGGTAAAGAGCGAGGGTTGCCGCAAGAAATCATTGTGAATCAGGTGCTTGATGATACTACAGCGTTGCTTGAGGCAATTAAACTAGAGCATGGGCGCGGCGTGCGTTTGGATCACAAGGTGCGCGGTGCGCGAGCGCGTTGGTTGGACATGGCTGAAGACAATGTGAAGACCAGCTTGGAACAGCGTAAACCGACGCAATACCGTGAACGTTTGACGGTGCTGAGTGTGGCTTTGCAACGCGATACGCTGCCAGAGCGCATGGAGTGTTTTGACATCAGTCACATGCAGGGCGAAGCTACCGTGGCTTCTTGTGTGGTGTTTGATGCGGAGGGGCCGAATACTAGCCATTATCGACGTTTTAATATTAAGGGCATTACTGGCGGCGATGATTATGCCGCCATGAAACAAGCCTTGACGCGGCGTTATCAGAAGCTCAAAGACAATGAGGGCATCATGCCGGATATTTTATTCATCGACGGCGGTCAAGGGCAGGTGAGGCAAGCTTTGGAGGTCTTGGATGAATTGCAAATCCATGATATTCAAGTGATTGGCGTAGCAAAAGGCAGCACGCGCAAGCCGGGATTAGAAACTTTAATTGTGCCCGATGTCGAAACCCCGCTGTATTTATCCAAAGATTCTCCGGCTTTGCATTTGATTCAACATATCCGCGATGAATCGCATCGTTTTGCCATTACGGGGCATCGCCAGCGTCGAGCTAAAGCGCGTCGTATTTCGGTGTTGGAAGATATAGAAGGGATTGGTAGCAAACGCCGTCAGCAGTTAATCACGCATTTTGGCGGCTTGCAGGGGGTGCAGCGTGCGGGTGTCGAGGATTTAGCCCAAGTGCCGCATATTAGCCAAGCTTTAGCGCAGAAAATCTACGATGCTTTTCATCATTGAAGGGGGATACAAAAAGAAGAGAAAAGAGGAAGTCGGTACTCCGGGCGCGCCCAATCACCCGAAGTACCTAACCTCAGTAGTCTAGGTAGGAACAGTCCGCTGAGGCTGGCTTGCATAGAGCAAGCGGTGTGCCAAAAATGCTAAATGCTCGTCTATTATGCTGATGGCGGTGGCACAAGCGCTGAGGAGGGATGGTAAGATGTTGAATGGCAAAAGGTAGGAAGGATAAAAGGTAGGATGGGCAAAAGGTAGGATGGGCAAAGCGAAGCGTGCCCATCAAACACATCAAACCTATCGCCCCCCCGCCTATCACCATTCAAAATAAATGACTTTTTAAGTATTTGATATTCTAAGGCGTTTTAACGCATTTGCCCTGTTTACACCCATTTAATGATGGGCACGCTTTGCTTTGCCCATCCTACAGAATTCCATTCCCCACCCTCACAGCGATCCACCATGACATCACGCCTTTTATTGGTTAGCAGCTTTTTCAGCCTGGCTTTATTGGCTTGGCTTTTCTCACAACTTCACTGGCAAAGCTTTCTTAGCACGCTACAAGGCTTAGAGGTCACACTCTTGCCCGTTGTGGCTTTATGTGTGGTCAGCAATATCGCTTGGCGGGCTTTGCGTTGGAATTTCGTCAGCACTGAATCTTTACGTCTGTATCCCGCTTTCTGGCAAGCCGCCAGCATCGGCTATTTGGGCAATGTGCTGTATCCCGCACGAGCGGGCGAAGTATTGCGCATGGTGGCATTGAGTTATTTTTCGCCCATCGCTGGAGGACATGCGATGAGCAGTGCAGTGCTAGATCGTATGCAGGACATGATGGCATTTGGATTTTTGCTGTTACTGGTGATAGCGCTACATGGCGAAATTATCGCAGGTGTCGATTTGCGCAACAGTGTCATGGTTTTGATGTTCATCGCCTTATTATGTTTAGGGCTGATCGTGCATTTCGCGGCCTATTTTCACCGCCGTCTACAAGGCTGGAACAGCCCTCATTTGTGGCGACAACGCTTAAGCCATCTACTGCAACAGGCTTTTCAAGGCTTGCAGGCGACCCGCAAAAACGGACTGTTCTCCTTAACCCTGCTCATGAGCTTAATGGCCTTGGGTTTTGATGCTTTTTACAAATGGTTAATGCTGCTGGCGTTCGGCTGGGATTTGCCGTATTTTGCAGGGCTTTTAACGGTAAGCTTTATTTTGCTCGGCAATAGTCTGCCGTCAGCCCCCGCTTATATTGGGGTTTATGAAGCCGCCTGTGTATTAGCGCTGAGCTTTTATGGCATTAGTAGCAGTGATGCATTGGCCTATGCTTTGGTGATTCATTTAACCGAAATATTAGTCATCGTCACCCAGGGCAGCATGGTGATGCTTTATAAAGGCTTGAGCTTGAACAGTATGCGGCAGAACAAACAGCCTCCAAGAAAAAACACAGTACCTACTAAGGAATCAAGGACATGACCAAGCCAAATATTGATTGGGAATCCTGTGCGCATGAGTTGCACACGATGAACGATTTTGTGCGCCTCGGCACCAGCTTGTTTAATGCGGCACATCTGTATTTTGGACATGGCACCGACAACGCGATTGATGAAGCCATGATGCTGGTATTACACGCTTTGCATTTAGAACATGAACCGCCGGAAAATTTTTGGTCAGCCCGCCTCACTCATGCCGAAAAATTTATCATTCTCGACTTGTTTCGTCAGCGCATTGAAAAACGCTTGCCCGCCGCGTATTTATGCGGAGAAGCGTGGTTTGCAGGTTTACGTTTTCACATCAATGAACATGTGTTGATTCCGCGCTCGCCCTTAGCGGAATTAATTAATGCGCATTTTCAACCTTGGGTGGATGTTGAATGCTTGGAATACGCGCTGGATTTATGCACAGGTAGCGGCTGTATTGCGCTGGCAACGGCTTTAACCCTGCCGCAAGTGCATGTAGATGCCACCGATATATCACCCGATGCCTTAGCCGTCGCGCAACAAAATGCCGATGATTACAATGTGCAAGAGCAAGTTGAAATCATTCACAGCGATTTGTTCGAGAATTTAGGCGGGCGGCGTTATGACCTCATCCTCAGCAACCCGCCTTATGTGGACATGAAAGAACTGGCGGATATGCCGGATGAATACGGGCATGAACCCGTGCTGGGATTAGCCGCAGGACAAGACGGACTCGACATTGTTAAACGCATTTTATGTGAAGCTGAGGATTATTTAACCGAAAACGGCGTATTGATTGTTGAAGTGGGAGCCAGTCAAAGAGCGCTCATGGAGACCTATCCCGATGTTGATTTTCTTTGGCTTGATTTTAACCACGGCGGCAGCGGTGTGTTTTTGCTGACGGTCAGGCAGTTACACGCCCACGCCGCTGATTTTGCTGCATTACGATAGACCTGGCAGGTTTCAAAAACCTGCCAGGTCTTAACCACGATCCTCCAGTACAACTGAAATGTTATCCCTATAGGCACATCCCAGGGCTGTGCTGTTATCGTGGAACTCACCCGCGCCCCATTCCATCTTGCCGAGTCGATGCACAGTGGAATGGGGAGAGCATCAAATGCCTACTGATCTAGCCCTGCCACCTTGGGCAACGCCACTGTTTTCATCAATTCACGACGCACTGCTTTTAACGCCGTTTGTCCTTGAGCAATCTCTTCAGATAACTGCGCCATGCCGTCATACCACACACCGCAATTTAAATACTGCTGATATTGTGCCTCAGCTTTCTGGGCTTGCAGACACTCAGCGATGGTTTGAGGCGTGGGTGACTGGCTTAAAGGCACATCGCTATCCACATATTTCAACACGCCACTGGTCAACACATCTTGATGGCGCTGCTGTCCTAATAAAGACACAAACCATTCATATTCAACACCTTGTTTCAGTGTCACGCCCTGTTCTGAGAGCGATATTTTATGAATACCGGGTTGTGTGACATCCAGCTTTTTCTCTAACAAGGGTTTCATGGCTTCAACCGTGCTGGGATTGGTTTCTACTAACATCACTTCAATCGGCTGCGTGACCACTTCGGATAAAGCCCAATACAATGTGGGTTGAGCGCTTAATGTCAAAGCCGCTGATTCAGGCGCCAACACCGCAAGAAACGGTGGCGCATCTCCCACACCGCGTGTTCCGCCACCCACGCGCCGACTCGGCGCACCGACTTGCGGAGGGGTGTAACCAGGGCCCGCAGCTCCAACGCTCTGCGATACCAGAGCAGGGATGCTTAAACTACTCAAATACAACAAGCCCGCCGTACAGGTCGATAAGCTTAATTTCATTAAATACATGAGTTTTTCCTCTTCATCTGTCACTAGACTTGTTGCGAGGGGTCAGCATCGTAGCGAAAAGGTGTGGTTTTGAGGCAGTTTTTTCGGTTTTTTGAAACGAATAGTGGGCTATTGGTTGAGAAAAAGCGGAAAAACAGGCCAAAATCCACGCCTTTGCAGTCGATGAATACCCCTTGCAACAAGTCTACTAATTTCACTATGAACTTTAAGTGTAGCAGAGCGTATACCGGGCGTGCGACAGGCTCACATCCCGACGGAGAAAAAAGCGGCTTAAACGGTATAGCGTTTGTGTCTTTCGTGTCGCTAGTGTTCATTTTATTGAAGTTACAGGCTTTGGGCATCTGTGTAGACATTGACTTAACGTTTGTTTTTCATTAACAAACTATCAATTTCTCCGAGTATTTCACTCATGGCATTCACTGCTGCCACCATTCCTTTAGAAAATTCCTGAGTATGCGCATTCCATTGTTCCATGCGATGACGGGTTTGTTCTTCCACATCAGTAGCATAATCATTCATCATCTGTCCCACTTGTTTACGTAAATGGGTTAATATTTTTTTCAAATTATCCAAAAACTCTTGTTGTGATTCATTAATGCTATCAAAGCCTGCTTTAGCCATTTCAGTTGAAGCTTGAGTGATGTCTGCGGATTCTTTCAAACGTTGACTTGACGAGACTAAACCTTCATTGGCTTTCTCCAAAGTGGTGGCGATGGTGTCTAACATTTCAGTCACTTGTTGCTGACGGCGTGAAGAATCTTCAGTAAGCTTGGCGGCATCCACTTGAGTTTGTCCCAATAACCGCGCACCTTGGGTTAAATGCTCTCCCAGTGTTTGCAAATGATTGGTGGATTGATTTAATAACACGCTCGCATTTTTCATTTCACCAGAAATATCTGAAAAAGCTTGTTGGCTGATGCTAGATTCCTCTCGCAAAGATTGCCCTTGATCTAACAAATGCCCCATTTGTGAATCAAAAGCTGTAGCACGATTATCCAAACGACCTAAAAATTGCTCCATTGTAGAACCCCAATTAGCAATGGATTGTGCCAATTGTTCTGAAGCGCTTTCCATGCCCGCACGACTGCTTTCACCGGAAGCCGATACCGTATTCACAAATTGCTCAATCAACTGCGTTAATGCTTCTTGATGACTATCGCCTTGACGCTCTGCTAATGATTCTGTAGCTGCGACTAATTTCTCAATAGCCGGAGTCATAGACGCTTCAATGCTGGCTTGAATGTGCTGCGGCATTTCCAATAAAACTTCTTGCATCTTATCGCCGATTTGTTCTGCCAGTCCTTTTAAGGTGTTCTCTGCTTCCACGCTGGCGCGTTCAATATTCATCAGGGTTTGTTCTGGTAAATGTTGTCGGAACAAATCATTCGCCTGTTGTTGTAAACGATGTGTTTGGCGGGTTAAACCCTGCTCGGTGGATTTTTCCAAAAAGTTAAACCCCACACTCGCCACCGTGCCCCACACCGAAGTCGCAAACGCCACCGCAGCCCCTTGAATTAAAGGCACAATACTACTCGACAACACCTGCGGCGAACTTAAATCCAAGGTACTTAAACCAATTTGCAAGCCCACGAAAGTGCCGAGAATCCCAAAGGCGGTCAAAATACCAGGCATCGCCATCAACAAGCGATTACCCGCCACACCGACGGCTAAGGTGTGCATATTAAAAAAGTTCGCAGCATCTTGGGTTTGATATAAATGTTGCCCATCTTCTGATTCAACCCAAGAGGCATCAAAGGCTTGCCACAAACGAAACAACAGCGGGTTTTCTTCTGCGATTTGGCGCAATTCTCGGCGTTGCTGGAATAATTGTTGGCTATCAGCTTGTTCCAATAAATCTCCTAATGCCCGCATCAGACGACGTGCCTGTATCACACGCCATATCAACCACCAAGCCATTAAAGAAAAGAACAAGATAATCAGCCAAATAAACAAAGCGCTAAGATCATTAGTTGAACTCACGCCTTGCGTGAGCAAACCTAGCGGTGATTTTTGTGGAAGAAACAAGTTCCAGTTAAAGAAAGTCTCAGTGGGTAATGCCATTAATGTGACCCAAGTCTATTATTGTTTAAGAAAAGGGAGGCAGCATATCCAAAATATGTTCAGGTCGCTCCAAATGGTAATCAGCCCCCCAGGTGTCAGGGGTATCATGCTCGCTCAGATAACCAAATAAAGCCACGGCGGTCAGCATCCCTGCGCGTTGTCCGGCTTCAATATCACGTTGCGCATCACCGATGTAAAGCGTGTTTTCTGCCGCGACGTGCAATTGTTCACAGGCATACAACAAGGGTAAGGGATGCGGCTTTTTCGCCACTAAAGTATCGCCGCTCACCGCACAATGAGGGCGCTGGTTTAACGGCATTTGAGCCAGCAAAGGATCAGTCAACCAAGCGGGTTTATTGGTCACAATGCCCCACCCCAAACCACGCGCTTCAAGCGCATCCAGCACTGACTCCATGCCTGCAAACAAGCGGGTGTGTTCGGAAATATGTGCTGCATAATCATCCACAAAGCGCCGCCATAAAGGGGTTACGCGCCGGTCTGCATCATCAAAACCAAAACTTTCTAAAATCATGTGACGACCGCCATGTGACACCCAAGGGCGTATTTGGCTATAAGGTAGTGGCTCACGGTGTTCTGCGATCAGGAGTCGGTTAAGTGCAGCCGCGAGATCAAGTCCGGTGTCTGCCAGCGTGCCGTCTAAATCAAATAATACGGCCTGTAATTTTTTCATATGTATTCCTTAAGTCGCCTACTGATGAGCTGACACAGTGTGTAACACGTCCCGGAGTTTCGCTGCATGGCTAATGGTAAAAAGAGGTTTATTGTGTTTTATTAACGCATGGAACATCGACACCTTTTAACAGATTATTCCAACCCATCAGCTTCAAAATCTCTTCTGTCATTTTTTCTCTATTTTCACCGGAAGTTTTTGACGGCTCACCCATCTTTATTCTCCAAAATCACATTTATTTTTATGGTTTTTCCATCAATCTTAAAATCCACATCATTGAATAAAAGATTGTCTGGGATTATCAAAGAAACATCGTGTCCCAGATTTACCCGATTAAATACCTTCTTTAGTTTGGCTTGAAGGGGCTTAGTCGATATGCTGATTTCATCCGAGTTAACCAATCCTTTGCGCTCAACGATTCGATCCAACTCAGCATCCCATATATCAGATGACACGTATTTTTCTGATATATCTTTGATGTCATTGCTTACCACTTCCTCTTTGCCTGAGCAGAGTTCAACAACTTCTTGGCAGAATTCACGCTGAGCAATGGGGCTTTCTATGTTTTCGCGGACTTTTTCTATCAAGCCAACAGCTATAGTAGACTTAGTAGTTTCATTAGGAATCTGTTTAGCCTTTAAAAAGTCATCAATCCAGTATTTTGTTCGACTGCTTAGGCGGTCAATGGCATAGATCGTCTCGGAGTCTTCAACAATCAGCACGCCCTTATCTATTAAATCTGGGTTAATTCCGCTGGAAATTTCGAGTTGTTGTGTTTTTCCATCTGTACGGGCTGACAGGTATTGTTGTTTAGACTCAGATTTGTATATGCCAATGGCAGATTTGTATGTTTCATCCACTTTTAGCTGTTCAAACAAAATGACGAAAAGATCACCTGATGCAATATTGGGATGATGGGCTGAGGCATATAAATGGCTGGCTAGTTTTTTCGATAGTTCTACGAATGAATCTTTTTTAGAAAAAAAACCAGATACATGATGCGCCACTTCGTTTAGCGCAATGTCACTCTCATGGCTTAACATGTACTGGTTCTTGCTACTGACAATTCCTTGCAAATAGCCGCTGAGTATGACATTAGAAATACTCTCCGTAATGCCAAAACATTGATCTGCCAAGAGCAAAGGTTCCTCTCGCAAACGATTTCCTACCTGATGCAATATGACTGTTCGAACAACTGATTCACCGATTTCCATTTATTCTTCCTTTGTATTGTTTCTATAGCCAAAATAGATGAACTTTCAGTACCTATACAGGGATAATATTTCAGTGGTACGGGATCATCGTCGTTAAGAACTGATAGATTTTTAAAACCTGCTATAGCTAAAGTACATCATTTATAGGCTTTCGATAGAGCCAAATCCAAGACTGCCAGTCCTTGAAGGACTGGCAGTCTTAACAACTGATATAATTTTGCTATAGTCCTAGCATATAACTGATTTAGAGCCTATACGAAGATGGGGCATCGAAGCGAAAATGCGCTATTTTGAGGCAGGTTTTTCGGTTTTTTAAGGCGAATAGCGGGCGTGTGTTGATAAAAAGCGGAAAACCTGACCAAAAGGGCGGATTTGCAGCCGATTATCCCGTTTTCGTATAGGCTCTTATTATCCCTATGCATAGTTAATCATCCAATGATAATGTTACTTCTCTGATTGTACCTCAAACCTCACTCAATCTTTAGTTCCTCCTTCCACTTTCGTTGTCGGATCATTGGGTAATGGAAAACGCAGCGCTTGGTAGAGCAAAGGTCAATAAAGATCAAAAGCGGTTTCTGGCAGTTTATCGTAGGTTTTAGCGGCTTGTAATGACCATTCATAGGAAATGAACATTAAAAAAGGGGGATTCATTGTGACTCCTTTCAATCTGAGTAAAATTAGGTTTCAGCGCGATAAGCTTCATGCATAAATCAAAGATTATAACGCGCCTATAGCAAAATTATATCAGTTGTTAAGACTGCCAGTCCTTGAAGGACTGGCAGTCTTGAGTTTGGCTCTATCGCAAGCCTATAAATGATGTACTTTAGCTATATAGCCATCTTACCGCACTCAAATGTGGAGCGATGCCCTGAATGTATCAAAAAGGAGCTTTTGCATAATACCAGTCAATTTGTTATATGCTGGGTGGCTTAATGCGATAAGCAAAGGTGTATAGCACGGGAATCACCAATAAGGTCAAAATGGTGGAAAAGCCTAAACCAAACATGATCACCACCGCCATGCTATTGTAAAAATCATCAAACAATAAAGGAATCAAACCTAGAATCGTTGTAATAGCAGCCATTAAAACCGCCATGACACGACTGACTGATGCATGAAATACCGCCTCATAAGCATCCTTACCCTGTTCTTGTTCTAATTTTATTTGCTCTACTAAAACAATACCGTTCTTAAGCAGCATGCCTGATAGACTTAAAAAACCTAATAAAGACATGAATCCAAATTCTGCATTCATCACCAACATGCCCAGCGTGACACCGATAATAGCTAAAGGTACGGTAGCCCAAATCACCAGCGGTTGCCGCCATGAATCAAATAAAAGTACGGTGATGATAAACATGAACAAATAGCCCATCGGCAAAGAACTGAAAATTGAAGCTTGAGCATCACGCGAACTTTCATATTCTCCACCCCATTCTAAGCTATAGCCTGGGGGCAATTCTAAGGCTTCTACTTGAGGCCGAATTTGCTTAAACAATTGATCAGCATTGAGTGTTCCGTGATGATTGGGGTCTGCCATTACTGTCATTGTGCGTTTGCGGTCGCGGCGCATGATTAAAGCATCTTCCCATACCGTTTCAAAACCCGATACGACTTGAGAAATAGGTACGTAACGTTGGTATACCGCACTCCAGATTTGAATTTCATGCAGGCTATTGATGGCATCACGTTCAGCTTGAGGTGGGCGTAAAATGATAGGTAACAGATCAGCCCCTTCTCGATACAAACCAATGGACAATCCAGAAAAATTTAAACGTAGTGCTTCATCAACATCTTGTTTACTAATACCCACTCGTCGTGCCCAAGATTCTTCAAATTGTGGGCGAATAACTTTGACAGGTTCACGCCAATCATCACGAATATTGGCGGTATTAGGATTGTTATGCAAAATACTTTTTACTTGTTTAGATAATTGGCGCAAGACATGGGGTTCTGGCCCACTAATCCGTGCTTGAATTTTTGCATCCACGCCAGGGCCAATTTGTAGGCGATCTAATTTAGCCAATACATCGGGGAAATTGTCTTGCATCACGCGATGGAGTTGATTTAAAGATGCATCAATATTGTCTTTATGATCAATTTGTACTAATAAAACGGCATACGCTGCATATTGTTTTTCCGGTGCATAAGTCAGCATAAACCGATCTGCACCGCGACCAATTGAAGCCGTCACGGCGCTCACATGTTCATCTTTGCTTAAATAGCTTTCAATGTTGCTCACTGTCTGCTGGGTATGACGAATGTCGGTACCTTCTGGCAACCAAAGATGGGCTAGAAACATGGGTGTATTAGAAGGCGGGAAGAAGGATTGTTTGACGAAACCAAAACCATACACGCTAACTACCAATGCAATAGTCATGAGCAATAAGAATAAAAATCGAAACCTTAAACAAATACGTAGAATAAAACGATAGCCACTAAATAAAATACCTTGATAGGGATCATTGTCGTCTTGATCTGTTTGTGAGTTTTCTTTAAAAAATAAGCTGGCAAAGTAAGGCGTTAAAGTAATGGCTGTGATCCAACTGAGCAATAATGAGATCAATAACACGATGAATAAAGTACCTACAAACTCTCCTACCGCTTCTTGGGATAAACCAATTGGAGCAAAAGCAGCTATTGCAATCACCGTAGCTCCCAATAAAGGAAATTGGGTATGCTGAACAATTTTTTTAGCGGCTTCTAAGCGGGTTAAACCGCGTTTTAAACCGACTAAAATACCATCAGTAATGACAATGGCATTATCCACGAGCATTCCTAGAGCAATAATTAAAGCGCCTAAAGAAATACGTTGTAAATTAATACCAAACACGTACATACCCATCAATGTGCCCAGAATAGTCAGCAATAAAATTAACCCCATGAGAATACCACTACGCGGCCCCATGAATAAAAGCAAGATGCCTATCACGATAAAGACAGCAGCCCCTAAGTTCAACAAGAAATCATTAACAGAGTTTTCAACTTCTTTAGGCTGATTATAAACTTCATGAATCTTTATACCTAATGGGCGATAAGATTCTAATTCACTTAAGCGTTGCTTAATTTTTTCACCGATAACAGTGACATTCACATCTTTAGCAAAGGATACGCCTAAAGCTAAAGCCGTTTCACCTTGATAACGGTATAAATGAGTCGGCACATCTGCAAAACCACGCGACACGGTGGCCACATCTCCTAAAAAAATTTGTTTTTCTGAACCCGAATGACTCATCACCAATTGCTCTAATTCTTTCACATCATGATAAGCCCCCGTGGGGTTGACTCGAATATATTCACGCCCGACTCGAATATGTCCTGCATGAGAAACGACATTTTGTGCTTCTAGCAACTGATACAGACGTTGAATGGGAATACCTAATTCACTTAAACGATGGCGAGCAATTTCTACAAACACTTGCGCTTGTTGAGCACCTGAGAGTTGTACCTTGCCAACCCCCTCGACTAACACCAATTCACGGCGTAAATAATCCACATAATTTTCTAATTCTTGATAACTATAATCATGCCCTGTAATAGTGAGCAAAATGCCAAACACATCACCAAAATCATCCAATATTCTCGGCGTGCCTACATTAGGGGGTAAATAAGGTTGTAAATCACTCACTTTGCGCCGTAGTTCATCCCAAATTTGTGGCAGTTCTTCGCTGCCATAAATTTCTTTCATCTCCACTTCAATTTGTGACAAACCCGCACTACTAATAGAGCGAATATGTTTAACATAGGATAAATTTTGAATCGCATTCTCTAACGGTAAAGTGACTTCTTCTTCAACCTCCAAAGCGGAAGCCCCTGGGTAATCCGTCATCAACAGGGCTTGTTTAATGGTAAACTGAGGGTCTTCTAAACGTCCTAAACCCATAAAAGACACAATGCCGCCTATGAGTAACACCAAAGTAAACATTAAACTGATGGTTTTGTGTTGAATGGCATAAACGGCTGGATTCATTATAAGCCCCTCTCATTCATTAAAGGACGCACTTTGGTCTTTTCATTAATTTGATGAACCCCTGCCACCACCACTTGTTCCCCAGTCTTTAAACCTTCTAATATTTCTATGCCTGCATCCGTGATTTCTCCCACGGTGACGGCTCGTTTTTCAACTTGCTGTAGATCAGCCTTATATATCCAGACATATTGTTTAGCATCTTCTTCTGCTTGAAATACACAAGCCGCAGGAATGCTTAAAACATTTTTTATGGTTTTGGATAATTGACTTAAATCAACAATAGCTTTTGCTGACATCCCCGGTAAAACAGTGAAATGTTCAGGTGTCGGAAGCATTAAACGCACTTTATAAGTGCGTGTCGCTAAATCAGCTTGTGTATTAATTTCATGAAAATCAGCTATAAAAGATTGTTCAGGGTGAGAATCAAAAATAATCTTAGTTTTGGCTTTCTCAGCTTCATCGGTGTCTTCTATCATGGCTACAATGCGTTCTGGCACCTGTAAAGCAATATAAACATTGTCCGTGCTTTGCATCATGACCACTGCTTGTTTGACATCAACGAACTCATGCTCACTCATAAAAACTTTAGAGACTTCACCAGAAAAGGGCGCATAAATGATGGTGTAGCTTAAGTTGTCTTTAGCTTGTTTTAATGCAGTTTTTGCCGCCAACATTTCAGCTTTCTTTGCATCAAATTCAGATTGAGAAATATGTCCTTGTTTAATCACTTTAGCCGCACGTTGGTATTGTGCTTTAGCTAAATTAAAACGTGCTTGTCGATCAGCCACTTGGTTTTTGAAATCTTTAGGATCAAGTTGCGCAATCAAATCGCCTTTATTCACGGCTAAACCCGCGCGCACAGGACGTTTAATCAGTTGTCCACTGACACGAAAAGCCAGTTCTACTTCATTCACCGCTTCCACTGTTGCCGAGAAGATGCGCTCATGTTGCGGGTTTTGCGGGCCTACAGTGATCATTTTTACTGGACGGCTCAGTTCAGACGGCGGTGTGACTGACTCCGCATCAGGAATACAAGCACTCAAACTCAGCGCAAGAACACTGAATACCGCAATAAATAGGACGGGGAACATGGTAAACACTCCTTAAATATTAAAAGTGATGATTTATGACTGATAAAATTCATCTTTTATCAGTTTTGAAGCAAAAAAAGTGGATTTTGTTTTTACAAAGCTCTCTAAGCGTTAAATTTATTTGTCATCAACAACTGCGGGTCTGCGTAAATAGGCTAGAAAAAACTCGACGGTTTCTTCCGTGTTGGCTATACCCGCTAAACAATCGGTGTGGTTTTTCTGTAGCGTTTGCTGCATTTCAGCGACTAGATAGGGATGATGAAACTGCATCGTTGAAGTACGAATCACCCGTGCAGCCATCGGCACATCATCAATAAAAAACTCGCCGCTGTCACAGCCATCACGAAGAATACCTTCTAAAATCATCGCCATACGTGCTAAATATTGCTCCACAGCGGTAAAATTTTGTTCTACCGCCAAACTACACAATTCATGGACTTGAGCTTCTTCTTGATAGCGAGCAACGGTGCGCTGATGCAGCTCTAATACATAAGCCCTAAAGCGCTCGCTGGCAGGCTGGGCACGTTGCGCAATGTCTCGCGCATGAACTTCGACCTCATCCAGCCAAATGCTGGCAATGCCTTCGATTAACGCGCCTTTACTGGGGAAAAAACGGTACACATTAGCCGATGACATTTTGCAGGCTTTAGCCACGTCTGCCATCGTGGTTTTTGCATAACCAAAATGGCGAAATTGCCGTTCTGCTTGTTCTAAAATCAAATGACGTGTGGTTTCAGGATCGCTCATAGGGGCAGGTTTAATCTCAATGCTGACAAGTGATAAATAATATTTTTTATCATAATTCAATTCTTCGCTGTCTACAATGGTTTAAATTAAGAAGGGAAATCCTTGGGTCAGCCTATCCAGTGACAAGCATTTTTAATCGGTCATGGCTTGTGTTCTAGCACTTCATCGCGATGAATTTTGGCAAAGCGAGAATCTTTACCTCACCACAAAGCCCCGTAATGCTGCCAGCTTCCCGCGCCGCGATGCATAGCCCGTCGCGTCAATCAGCGCCTCCGCCTGGTCTAAATGCGCCTTGGCAGTCAGGTTTGTCGGCACACTGTCCAGGTTTTTAACATCGGGATGCTGTAACAAGGCGGCAAAACCCAAATGGGCATCCACCTCAAATAAGCGCATCTCGCCGCGCTGGGCTATCTGCAAGGCTTCTTGTAAATCCCGTTGTGCTGCCGCCATTGCCGATAAATCCGAACCGAATAAACCCAATTTTTTCCAACTAAAATGCTCATTACCACGCAAAATGCGTTTCCAATACACATCCAACAACGCCTCTTGATGCAAGCCTGCCCGACACCCATGCCCCACCGCTGCATACAAGGGTTGCAGGGTCTCGAAACTATCTGGGAATTCTTCCGCCTGATTTTTATAATATTCATACAAACGCCGCTGGGCTTCGCGCCAGACATCCGGCTTTGTTTGCAAACGAGCAGCGAAATGCTCACGAATCAGTGGATGGGTGTCGAATACTTTTAAAGCGATCCCCGTCTGGGCAGGGCTTGTGGCGGGTGCTTCTAAGTCAGCGTCTGGGCGGCTGTTCAATAAACGTGCTTCAGTCAAACGCTGTAACATCACAGTCCAATGCGTTTTATCCAAGGCCGCCAGCTTTTCAAATCCCACCAGCGGCGGTTCCAACACCACCTTAATCTCTTCCCAATACACAGGTCTATCAAACAGACTTAACACCTGCAAAAAGGCGATGTCCGCGCTCTCCTCACCAAAAAACTGTTCATAAGAGCGCATCACCCGTTGCGCATGACCGCCGAAATATTCCACATCCGCCGCATCCAGCAAAGCCACTGCTTGATGACAACGCACATCACCGTCATGCAAAGCCTTTAACCAGGTGGCTAACAACACCAGCGCTAGACCGTGACCGCCAAATGCGTGAGAAGCCGCTTGCCGTTCTTGCGTCGTGCCCTGCACGCCTAGCGCTTGCAACAAAGCCGCGCCGTCCGCTGGTTCAAAAGCCTCCACCGCCACTTGCGTCACGCCCTGCCAATCAAAACTAGGAATGGCTAAACGACTGGTGACCACCAGCAAACCAGGATTGTTCAAGGCCAAATCGTTCAGCAACCGCTCTAGTCCTGCGTCGCGCAGCTTGCCTTGCGGTGGCGCGTTGTGCTGCAAAGGTTCCATGCCGTCTAACACCAGCAGGCTTTTCTGTGCCTGCACCAGCGCCACCAGCCGCGCCGCTTTATCCTGCGCCGTGCCTACGTCTGGCTCGGCATCACCGAAAAACACCAGCGCATCATGCAGGAACATTTCTGAAGAAGCCTGCCGTGTTTCATCCGTGCCTTGGCTGTAAAAACTCCAGCCATAGACTGTTTCAAAATCTTTCCAGTGCTCAGCTTGTAATTGCTTAAGCCATGCTTTTAGCAGCGCGGTTTTGCCCGTGCCGCCAGCGGCGTGAAACAGCATGATGTTCTGCCCTGCATCAGCGCAGGCGGTATTTAGTTGTTTAAGCTCTGGCTCGCGGCGTACAAATACCTCGCCTGTATTCCGCTTTAGAATCGTGGATAGGGAGGCTTGCGCAGGTTTAGCCCCAGCCGCTGGCGCGGATGGTGTGGGTGGGGCTAGTTGGGGTAAGTGCGACCCGTGGATTTTTCGATGAGAGCGCGAAGTTTAGGCACTTGAAGCGAGGCTTCTTTTTCTTCAGCATATTGTAGTAATTGCTTGGCTTTTGTGGCTTGCCCCACACCGTCTGCTATCACGCCATTGGTGACACGATATTTAAATATCACCTCATCAAACATGGCAGATAACATATTGCTTAAACGATCATGCAACCATTCAGACAAGTCATCAGCATCCGATGTTTCATTCGTTGCTGGCGTTTGGGTGGGTGTGGGTGCTGGGTTTGGAGGCGCGGGTCTGTCATGGGCGGGGGTTACCGTTGCCGCGCCGGGGAAAGCGGGTTTTCTGTGTGGTCTGCGTGACTGCCCGGTGATAATGGAGGTCAGTTGTTCACGCAATGCTTGTCCTGCTTTGCTTTCATCTACGCCCACCAAATCAATATATATCATTTGCGATAACAAACCGTCTAAATCACATTTACCGATACGCACGGGAATCAATAAACCTTTTTCGCCTTTCGGGTCTTGACGAAACGCGGCTTGCCATTCGGGGTGGGTGAATTGCGCGTCTAAATCATGTTGTGATAACACCGCAATCGTGCGTGGTGCATTTTTAGCCGCTTCCTGCATGGCATGGACAAAGTTGTTGCCGGCATTAAAATCCCAGACTTGAATAATGGTGCTATAACCCATTTGTTCGACTTCCCAGGCGATCCATTCCGCCCAAGATTCGTCTTTACCGTTGTAGCTGATAAAAAAATCTTTTTTGTCACTCATGCTATTTAGTTCCTTGATGATCTATTTTTTTCACAAAAATCTCTGTGCTTGTGTACCGATGCCTGGATATAGAGAATATAAGTCAGTTGTACGACACACTTTTTTCTGACGGTCAATTTTTCAGCTCTCATATCAATCTGTCTCGTATCACTGATTTATTGTCTCTATAGTAATGCCATCCAGTAGGGCCACTGCCATTTAAGTGAAGGGTTTTTAGCCCCAACGGGGTGGCCTCTATATAGCCAAAGTACATGAGTTGTAAGACTGCCAGTCCTTGAAGGACTGGCAGTCTTGGGTTCGGCAGAGTTTAAGTCCTACGAATGATATATTTTAGCTATATAGCCCAGGGCAACGTCCTGGGTTCAGTCGATGAGACCCACCCAGCCCTGAAAGGGCGCAATAAAGTAGCATTGCGTTTTATGTCGCCCTTTCAGGGCTGGGTGTCTTCTATCCGTTTAACCTAGGGCGTTGCCCTAGGCTATAGAGATGACGCCCCTTTGGGGCTTCACTGAATGACAGTGATACGGCGCATGGAAACATGAGTTAAGAGCCTATACGAAAACGGGATAATCGGCTGCAAATCCGCCCTTTTGGTCAGGTTTTCCGCTTTTTTTCGTTACACGCCCGCTATTCGCCTTAAAAAACCGAAAAACCTGCCTCAAAATAGCGCATTTTCGCTTCGATTCCCCATCTTCGTATAGGCTCCAAACATCGTTTGGAAATGCTGGCGTTCTTTTGCGCCTCTTGCGCCGTTTACGTGGCCTTTTAAAGCGGATAGCTTGAGTCGTACCACTGAGATCATTTCGCTATATATCGGTACTGACCGCAACGCGGTCAAGACGGCATTCTCATGCGGCGCATGGGAACGAGTTAAAGTTGATGTCAGAAGCTTCGGGGGAAAATATTTATGTACACGCTGACTTTTAGCCGTAGCGCGGTCAAAGCATTACAAGGAATGCCGCGCAATACCGCTGCTTTAATTCGCGCCAAGTTAGATATATTGGCAAATGACCCTCAAGCTCTGAAAAATAATATCAAAAAACTCACTGGACGCTCTGGTTATCGGTTACGAGTCGGTGAGTGGCGCATTATTTATACTTTGCAAAATGATATGCTGGAAATTCACGTTATCGACATCGGTTCACGCGGAGATATTTACCAATGAACGCGCAATTTATCGAAAAAGACGGGCACCGCGAATGGGCGATATTGCCATATGCCACTTATCAAAGCTTGTTGGAGGCTTATGAAATGCTGCATGACATTCAAGCGTTTGATGCTGCCATTGCTCGAAGAGAAGAACAAATCCCGGCGGCTTACGTAGACCGTCTGTTAAGCGGAGAATCGCCGATACGGGTATGGCGAGAATACCGACGCATGAGCCAGGACGCATTGGCGCTGGCATGTGGGGTGGCGGGCAACATCATCTTAGCTGTCGAAGAGCAGAACATCCCATTGGAAGTGGAGCTATGCAGTAAAATTGCCCGCAGCCTTAATGTGGACATAGATGAACTCAGGTAGACCGGATAAGTCCCGCCTCATCCGCTAAAACCGCTAAAAAACAGCTACCTGAAACTAAGGCTCTTCTAGTAAAAGCGCATGCTCGCGTGCCAGTTTGACGTAATGCAGGGCGGAATAATCAAAATAATCCATTTCTTGTGGGCTGAGTGGGCGGGCTTTTTGGGCGGGACTGCCGCGCCATAAATAACCGCCTTCTAAGGTTTTCCCCGGTGAGACTAAACTGCCTGCCGCCAGCAAGGTATAAGGTTCGATCACGGCACCGTCTAAGATGATGGAGCCAATGCCAATCAAGCAGTGATGCTGGATGACGCAGGCATGAAGGTTGACGTTATGCCCCACCGTGATGTCATGTTCGAGGATTAAGGGTCGCCCACCAGGGCAATGATGGCTGTCGTGGGTAACATGCAGCACGCTGCCGTCTTGCACATTGGTGCGGGCGCCTATCTCGATGTGATTGACATCCCCGCGTAGTACACTCATCGGCCAAATCGAGGCTTCTTTTTCAATGGTCACTTGCCCTGCGACCAAGGCCAGTGGATCGATGTAGGCATCGTAGGCGATGTTTGGGCGGTGTCCTGCATAATTACGAATCGTCATTATTTATCCTGCGCTTGGGTGCTTTTATCTAACAGGCTGCTGATCACTGGCGGTTGGGAAGGGATGGCAGGCACTCCGCGACTGTTGAAAACGGCGTGGATGATTTGATCTTCGATTTTATCGGCGCCCGTATAGCCACAACGATTATTTGTGAGGAAAAAGGCAAAAGCGTAGAGTTTGCCTTTGCTATCAGGGACATATCCGGCTAAGGTGCTCACGCCTTTTAAACTGCCTGTTTTTGCACGCACTTTGCCGCGTGCGGGAGAGTTTTTCAAACGGCGGGAATGTGCGCCTCGTGCGCCCATGACGCGCAGCGATGAAATGAAATCAGGGCCGATGTCGAAACGCGGGTACATGTAGCGCAGCAAGTCTGTCATGGTGCGGGCGGTGAAACGATTTTGGCGGGATAAACCTGAACCGTCCGTGACATTTAAGCCCTGCGTGCTGATCTTGGCTTGCTGTAAAAAGGCATATTCTAGTTTTAAGGCATCTTGGTGTGAGGCGGGTTTTTTGGTTTTGTAGGCTTGAGCGGCAATGGTTTTGAGAATTTGTTCGGCAATGTGGTTGCTGGAGTAGGTGTTGAGTTCTTTCAAAATCAAGGATAAGGGGGCAGAAGTATGCTCATACAAATAATACGAGGAGACGAGCTGCTGGCTGACCTTTGAACGTCCGCGTACTGTAATGCCGGCTTTATTGAGAAAATAACGAAATGTTTCTGTGGTGTAACGTGCCGGATTATCAATATTTAAAAAGCCGACTTGGGCTTTCGTACCGAGCAGCAAACGCCCGTGAATTTCGATAGGTAACGCGCCACTCCCTGCTTGTGTTGCGGGTATGAGCGCTTTACGTTTTGCCCAAAAACTTCTGCGCCCACGGTTTTTGCGAGTATCCGCTATCGTTAGCCCTTGATTGTCCAGTTTCATGTACGCTGGTGCAGGCTCAATCCAAGCGCGGATAGGATCGCCGACTTCAAGTCCCGGCAAAGCATGTACCGTGATGCTGTTGAGATTGAGCGAGAGCGCACCAATTTTGGCATCATAAGCCCGTTGGCTACGGACTTTTTTCCAGGAAGGTGCACGATCATAGCCGTCAAACAGATGCACATCTGCGATAATGCCGCCGGTGATTTCCGTAATGCCGCTGCGTTTTAAGCTATTGGCGATGCGCCATAAATCTTCACTGCGCAACATGGGATCACCGCCACCACGAATGACTAAGTGACCATCAATGCGGTGTTGCTGGCGTTCTCCGGTGTAGCGAATTTGGGTGTGGAAACGAAACTCGGGCCCTAGATAATGCAGAGCCGCTGCGGTGGTGAGAATTTTTTGGATGGAAGCGGGTAACAAAGGTGTGTCGGCATTGCGGCTATAAATCACCTTGCCATCTGTCACGGACACAATGCGGATGGCGGTTTGTTCATCATCTAAGCATTGAGCGCTTAAAGCCCGATTAATATCCTGCTCTAAATGGCTCGCAAAGCTATTGCAGGCCATCAAAAGCCATGCAACAGGCAGGAAAAAATAACGGGCGCGTTGAGTTAATAATTGTGGATAAAACATGAAGTGTTCCTCATATAAAGTCACCAAATGGTGTTTGGCATTCTAGTGAAGTTTCTTTTTTGTACCAAACTATTTTATGATTCTCTATTAGACAGGTTATTTGGGTCAGCGTTGTAGCGAAAAGCAGTGGAATTGAAGCTGATATTTCGTTCTTCAAAAAAGATCGGAAAAGCAGCATCCTATCTACTGTGACAGCACCACATAACCCGCCTATTTCCCCCTCACCCTTAAATAAAGTCAATTCATGACCAACCCCTTACAAGCCCTATGGCGTACATTTTTTGATATGTGTCGCTATCGCGTAAAACCTCAAGAACTGCCGTATTCCCCACAGTTTTTGCAGGTGTTATTACTGTTATACAGCCTAGTGAATTTACTGCTGGCGTGGCTGATGCAGCCGTTTTATCTAGCGGTGCTCAGTGCGGTGGTGCAAACCCTATTGCTCGTCGTGTTGACCTGGAGCTTATTACGCATCGTTGGTCATCAAGTCCGCTTGAATCAAACCTTGATTGCGTTGGTGGGCACGGGCTTATTGTTTTCCTTATTAAATTTGCCACTGGGGGTGTGGATTGTCAGTGTGCAACAAGATGATATGGCACCCGTGCTCCCCGTATTCATGTTGTTATTATTAGTCGGCTGGAATCTCAGTGTGTATGCGCACATTCTGCGCCATGCTTTATCCACCCATTTTTTCTTCGGCTTTTTGCTGGCGTTTACTTTATCGCTACTCAGCGGCAGCATTTTGAATGCTTTAACCGGGCCTGCCCTCTGAATTTAGGAATAACACCGCTTCAAACGGTGTTATTCCTAAAGTGCTACAAACCCGATGATACGTTTTTTAAACTACAGCGCACCGCGTCCTTCGCGTTTAATATCCGCCGTATATGCTTGAGCTTGTTCTAAGCTGACCGCTTCGCCTTCTGCTTGATAGCCTTTTAAGGCTTGATATAACACTTGCACTTTTTGCGCTGACGACATTTTCTTGAAATCACTTTTTTCTAACAGTGCTTCATCCATTAATTTATTCCAGACCAAGCCTTCTTCCAAAGGCATCAAAGAAAACTGAATCCCTTCAAGTTCAACCACCACTGCTTTAGTCAGGTTTAAGACGTACAAAATGGCTAACATATCAGCAGAGAAATCCGCTTTATACAGTGATACTAAAGCGGATAAATCTTCCACCCGATCTAACCACCCCGCTAACATCAGCAATTTGTCTTCTTTTGACAGCATGATGGTTTGTTCCATCACTATCGAAGGCACTTTTCGATGTCCAGACGCATCACCCGCTTCAGCTTCGACCAATGCCAAGCGCCCACGATAGCCCACCACACCCGCTTCATCCGTCGTATCTAATACATTGATGTCGAGCAGCCGTTCTTTCTTTTCATATTCTTTAATGATCATGCTTTATCCTTTGCGTTGAGGGGAGAAACCGGACTCAATGGCAAAACCCAGACCAAAAGTATGTTTTTTTAAGATGTTGTTTATGTGGGATTTTGAATCTGTACCAAGAGGGCGATCAATGTAATAAAAGCGACAATTGTGGGGTGCTGTCCATCTGCTTTAAGTCCCTAAAGACAACGCAAACGGCGCAAGAGGCGCAAGAAGATGTTTAACTCGTTTCCATGCGGCGCATCACTGCCATTCAGTGATGCCTTTTTAGCCCCAACGGGGCGTGATTTATACAGCCCAGGGCATCGCCCTGGGGGATGGATAGAGCGAATATCTAGCCCTGAAAGGGCGACATAACATGATATGTCGCCCTTTCAGGGCTGAGCTTTTTCTCTCATATTCCAGGGGCGTTGCCCCTGGCTATATAGATGTCGCCCCTTTGGGGCTTCAGACAGTGATGCGCCGCATGAGAATGCCGTCTTGACCGCGTTGCGGTCAACAGAGCCTAAGAGCCTATATGAAAATGGGATAATCGGCTGCAAACCCACCCTTTTGGTCAGGGTTTCCGCTTCGATTCCCCATCTTCGTATAGGCTCTAAAGCTCTACAGTCCTTGAATAATACCCATCAAAGCAACGCCATCTTGTGGAGTTAAACCATGATCACTGCTGACCACCACTGTTTTAGCTTTGCCTTGCAATCCGGGTAAGAGGTTCATGTCTTGGCTGTGAGCAGGGACTAGCCAATCTCCGTGAAGCGCAATGGCATTGCCACGCACGATGGAATAATAAGCCAGATCAGGGTGTGGTTGCGTATTCATCCAAAATAACAAAGAGCCTGGATAAGGGCGGACTAAATCGACTAATAAACCACTGGAACGGCGTAGTGCTTGTGTACCGCCACCGCCCACCGCATCTGGCACGATGGAAAAGGGAAAAGGCATACTGAGCAGTTCTAAGGCTTGTTCTGCGCGGTATGTGCCTGCATGAGGCGAGGCCATCGTGATGAGTGCATCTACTTTAGGCGCATTTTGTTGTAGCAAGAGCAAACGTGCGGCAACACCGCCGACAGAATGTCCTACTAAAATGCGTTTTTCACCCGATTTTGCGGGCACTTGTTGTAGTGATTGGCGTAATATTTGAGCCTGTACTTGAAGCGGCGCTTCAGAGGGTAATTGTGCGAGATATACTCGTTTTCCTTGCGTCACAATGCGTTGATTAGGCGCGGGAGGCAGCAGGTTTTGGCCTAGCAAATAACCACCCCGTCGCCAACCATTGCGTTCCAACACAGGCATGACACCATTAACATCCCAAGTTTGCGCCGTGCTTAAATAACCATGTACCAAAATCAACACATCTGCGCGGCTGTTGAGGCTCCACAGCAGTGATAAGCACAAAAGACTATGAACTATAATGTGACGGTATCGCATGATAAAAACACCTTATATTGAGAGAGTTAGAGGGGATAATGAGAGAATGGAGGAGCAAATTAAAGCCTGTTTATGCGTATGATGCAAGGGCTTCATGAGGGTGGATTTATAAGCACGGGTTCAACGCATGATTAAGCCCCTAAAGACAAGGCAAAAGGGTAGTCCTACGTGAGTAGTGATATAAACAAGATGATGTGAGGCGTGGTTTTTCAATCCGATGACGTGTTCTGCGTCGTCGTTTTCAACAGTTCAGAAAATTGCTTTAATGTTAGATGAATAGCGGGTAAATCAAAAAGCTGGGTATTTTGGTACAACTGTTCTGCCCAGTTTAATAATTTAGCGCTGTGATATTGTTGCGCTAAATTCTTCATCGCCAAAGCAAAATCCTCAATATCATTAATAGAACTATGACTTTCAAACGCCGCAATGCGCGGTAGATAGTCTTGTTTTAAACGCGCACATAAATCTTCAGATAAACGGCCTTCGCGCAAAGACTCAGAGCGAGCCAATAATGCAGAAGAAGCCTCTGGCTCCACGGTGTCCACTACGCCTTCTTCGTCAGCTTGCATAGGAAGAAATTGCGCCAGCGTTTGTACTAAAGCCTTCTTGCTGACGGGCTTACTTAAATACCCATCACATAAATGACGAATTTTTTCTTCATCCTCTTTCATGGCTAATGCAGTCAAAGCAATCACCGGAATATGCTTCAATTGTTCATTGCTTTTCAACATGCGAGTCGCTGCATCGCCATCGAGCACAGGCATTTTCATATCCATCAAAATCAATGCGGGCTGATGTTGTTTAGTCAATGTCACCGCTTCCTCTCCATTATTGGCCTCTAAAAGCGTGAAAGGATAAGAGGATAAATACACTTTCAATAATTTACGATTGAGCAAAACATCATCGGCGATGAGCACCGTAGCGGGAGCAAAATGTGTGGGAGCGGCGGTCGTGACTTCTGCGACATTTTGAGCTTCATGACTGACTTGTAAGACTTTGACTTGATTTAAGGTAACGGTAAATAAGCTGCCTTGCCCTTGCACGCTATGTAAACGAATATTGCCATCCATCATTTCCACTAAGCGTTTACTGATGGCGAGTCCTAAACCCGTTCCCCCATATTTCGCATGACTTTGGTTTCTTTGTTGTTCAAAGGCTCCAAAAATGCTGTCTTTTTGATCATTTGAAATACCAATGCCCGTATCGCTAACAGAGAAATTCAATTGAATAAAATCTTGTTGCTGGCCTAAATAGGCAAACCAAATTTTTAAAGTAATACCGCCTTGATCGGTAAATTTTGTCGCATTGCCCATGAGGTTTAACAAGACCTGGCGTATGCGCGTTTCATCTAATAATAAATGTTCGGGTAAATCATCAGGAATATCTAAAATAAAGCTGAGTTGTTTAGCTTGCAGCTTGTGCATGAAAATTTTCTGCATATCTTCAAATAAAGCACGCGGGGCTGCACAGTGGTATTCTAATTCAAGTTTACCCGCTTCTACTTTGGATAAATCTAAAATATCATTAATCAATTTCAACAAAGATTTACCACTGGTACTAATCGCAGATAGATATTCTTTTTGCTGAATATCAGGATTCAAATGGCTGAGAATATCGGTGAAACCTAAAATAGCATTCATCGGGGTGCGAATTTCATGGCTCATATTGGCAAGGAACTCGCTTTTAGCTCGATTAGCACGTTCGGCTTGTTCCTTGGCTTTCAACATTTCATCTTCTACCCGTTTTAATTCAGTGACATCTTTGGCAATGCTACTAAAAGCTCTCACTTTACCGAGATGATCAAATACCGGGTGAATTGTCCACAACATATAACGAATGGTGTTACCACGACTGATAAGACGGTTAGAAAAGGTAATGGTATCCGGTTTTTGTTCTAACCAATGTTGTAAAGCGACTTTCCCCCCTTCTTTATCCTGGGGATGAATAAAATCAAATAATGATTGTCCGGGTAATTCTTCAGCAGACATTTGAAAAATACGTTCTGCGGCTTGGTTGGCATATAGAAAACGACCTTGCCTATCGACTTGTATGACGAGGTTTTCTGTCCCTTCCACTAATAAACGGTAACGTTCTTCGCTTTCGTGTAAGGCTGCTTCTGTTTGTTTGCGTTGGAGAATTTCTTGATCGAGGCGGGCTTGTTGACGGGCTTGCAATAAATGGCGATAGCGCAGAATGAGTTTCCATAACATGATGCTGAGCAAGCAGGCATACATCAGATAAGCCCACCAGGTTTTCCAAAACGGTGGAGTGATGGTGATGTGCAGACGGTCATTGACAGGCCCCCACACGCCTTCGTTGTTGGTGGCTTTGATTTCAAAGCGATAATTGCCGGGTGGCACATTGGTGAAAAAGGCTTGTCGGCGGTTTTTAATCGGTTGCCAATCGCTATTAAAACCGACCAAACGGTAAGCATATTGATTTTTGCTGGGCTGGATAAAATTTAACGCGGCAAATTTGAGGCTGAAAAAAGATTGCCAATAAGGCAGGGTTAATTGATCCGTGGCATCAATCACGGTTTCTAAAGGAGAATTGGGTGAATGTGGCGTAATCACCTTATTAAAAATTTCCAATTCAGTCATCGCCACCGATGGCGGATAACGATTGGCCTTAAATTGGGCAGGAAAAAAGCCGTTAAAACCATTCACGCCGCCGAAAAACAACTCACCATTCAAGCCCTTAGCATAGGCCGCATTAAATTGACTGCTTTGTAAACCATCTAACACGTTGTAATGCTTAAACCCTTGTTCAGGGGTTTGCGGTGCGAAGCGGGCGATGCCTTGATTGGTGCTCAGCCATAAAAAACCCGCCTCATCGCTGAGCAAACCATGAATAAAATCATTGGGTAAACCATCGGCTTCTCGATAATGTTGAAAACGCCCGCCCGGTATTTGAGTCGAGGCTTCTTCTAGTAGCTTATTCAAACCGCTGCCAAAAGTGCTGATCCATACATCGTTGAATTTATCTTCTAAGACATTGGTGATCTGATCGCCACTGAGGCTGTCTGTACGCCCAGCTTCAAATTGATAATGCACGGGAGCTTGGCTGCGATCTGCTGCAAAGCAAAATAGCCCCGTGCTTAAAGTGCTGACCCATAAGCGATTTTGGCTGTCTTCATAAATATTCATGACAGCCGGGCTGATAGGCGTATTTTTGGCGGAGCCATCTTGAATTTGGACATTTTGAATATGTGCAATGTCGGTGAATTTGGGGTTTACGGTCTCTTTTTTTGAATCAAAAAAATACAAACCTGAACGTGCGCCCACCCAGAGCATGCCAGACTGATCCTGATAAATGCTACGCACCATATCGCTGTCACTATGATGCGGCAGAGGATAATGGATGAAAGTTTGGCTATCGGTATCAAAACGGCTGAGTACCCCGCCTTCTGTGCCCACCCAAATACGAGCGCTGCGATCCTGATATAAAGCCCACACCTTGTTATGACTCAAACTATGGGGTTGCAGCACATCATGTTGATACTGCGTCACGGTTTTACGAGTCACATCATAATGATTTAGACCATTTTCAGTGCCGACCCACAGCGCCCCACAACGGGTTTGCAATATAGACAAAACATTGGGGTTGCTTAAAGTGTTGGACTTATTTTGTTGAGAGGTATAGTGGCGAAATTGGTTGTAGCCAGGATCAATACGGTTTAAGCCACGATCTGTTCCCACCCAAATACTGCCTGAACGATCCGTGAGCAAAGACAACACGGCATTATTACTCAGGCTATTAGCATCATTGGGATCATGAAGATGTTTTGTCCAAAAGGTGTCCTTGAGATGAATTTGATATAAACCGTTGCCATCCGTGCCGACCCATAAATACCCTTCATGATCACTGGTCAGCGCCCATACTTTGGCTAAACCTTCGATTTTATAGCGCACAAATTCATCTGAATGAGGACTGTAATAAAACAATCCCTGCTTAGTCCCCACCCACAAACGCTGCTGAGCGTCTTCATGCAACACGGCAATATTGTGCTCGGGTAAATAATGCTTAAACCCTTTTTCATCGGCTAACAAACGGTTTAAACCAAAGCCGTCTGTGCCCACCCACACTCTCTTTTGACTATCTTGATACACCGTCCACACCGAATTATCACTCAAACTATCGGCTTGTTGCGGATCATGCTTGTAATGTGCAAAGCGTTCTGTGTCAGGCTCAAAGCGATTTAAGCCGCCTGCGGCGGTGCCCACCCATAACCTGTTATGGTCATCAGCCTGTATTGACCACACCGTATGATGGCTGAGACTGTGTGGGTTATGCGGTTCTGTGAGATAACGGGTGAAGTGGTCTAATAAAGGATTAAAGCGGTTTAAGCCGTTGTCCGTACCTACCCATAAAAAACCGTCTTGATCTTCAGTGAGGGTGGATACGCTGTTATGGCTTAAGGAGTGGTTATCTTGCGGTTGGTGGCGGTATTTACGAAACTGCTGACCATCAAAACGATTCAAGCCATCTCGTGTACCGACCCAGATAAAGCCTTTTTGATCTTGATACAGGGTATACACCGAGGCGTGTGACAGTCCTTCTTGTAAAGAAAAACGTTCAAATTTTAGTAGGGCGAAACAGGTGCTCGTTAAAGCTAGATTCAGGCAGCATAATAGCGATAAATATTGTAATATTTTCATACTTTAAGGTCTCTGCAAGCATATTTCAAACAAGGCATCAACATGTTATATCGCATCTTCTTATTAGTCTTATCCATTGTTTTACTACCTATTTCTTTATTAGCTAAAGAGCCATCACCGGCTCAACAAGCTTTTTGGACAGGGCATTACGAACAAGCCATTACGCACTGGCAACAGCAGCTACAAAACAGCTCACAAGCCTCACAACATCTGCATTATCGGTTGCGCATCGCCACCGCCCAACGCCAAATGGGCGCGTACTCATGGGCTGAGCATCAGTTGCAACAAGTGCAATCAGAGCTACAAAAACCTCATGTTTCGGCTGAATTAAAAGCTGATTTTTACACTGAGTACAGTAAGTTAATGACAGCTAAAGGCCGCCAATATTGGCCTAAAGCACAGGGCGCTATTCAACAAGCCATCAAGTGGGCACAGACCGCTCATCAGCCTCAACAACAAGCACGAGTGCTCAACCAACGGGGCAATTTACAAGGATTATTATTGGAGTATGAAATGGCTTTAGGCAGTTATGCTAAAGCGCTGGCTTTATTATCTCCAAAAGACCATGAGTTACGCGATAAAATACTGATTAACCAAGCACATAAAACTTATTTGCTAGAGACTGATAATGCCTATCAACACGACCATTTAAACCTAGCTTATCAAAACAGCATCGAGCGTGTATTACAAATTTTGACACGTTCAGAGGATTGGCAAGATGTGTATGCACAGATTATGGGGCAGATTAATATCGTCCAATTGGCTTTACAGATAAACCAACAACTCAGCCCACCAGATGAACGATTACAACAACAGGCGTATCACGCTTTACAACAAGCGATACAAAGAGCTAAAAATATTCAACAAGCACGGGCTTTATCCCATGCTCAAGGGGCTTTGGGCGGTATGTATTTACAACAAAGTCAATTAAATAGCGCCTTGCAACTGACTCAACAAGCCTTGTTTAACGCTCAGTCCAGCGCGGATAATAAATTGTTTTATCTTTGGTATCAGCAGCTTGGCGAGATTTACAAACAACAAAACAAGCTCCCGCAAGCGATTAAAGCCTACCAAAATGCGGTGGATAAGCTTACCCCGATTCGTTTGCGCGATGCACAGACAGGGTATTGTGATATTCAAGACAGTTTTCGTGAACGCATTGCCCCTGCCTACTTTGAACTGGCTGACTTGCTCTTACAACAAGCCGCGCACACAGATGATCCCGCGCACAAAAAAGCCTTATTACTCAAAGCCAGAGACAGCATAGAATCGTTTAAAGGTGCCGAATTACAGGCCTATTATCAAGATGATTGTATTGCTGTGTATGCTGAAGAAGCCTTGGTGGATCAATATCTGGATCAGCATACAGCGGTGTTATATCCCATTGCTTTGCGTGATAGATTGGAATTACTACTCAGTTTAAACGGACATATTTATCAAAAAACATTGCCCATTGCTCAAGAACACTTAGCACAAACCGTAGCTTTGTTTTTATCGCCGCTACGTCAGCATCCGTATCCACAGTTATTAGAGCGTGGTCGCGGTGTCAGCAGGGGGGTCAATAGAGGCGTGAGTCGTAGCGATTCTGACACTGCCAACAGCATTGTGTGTTCACCCGAACCACGGGGTGAAGCTGTTCCACTGCCAAATCCTGCCAAGCGCTTTAAACAACCTGCACAAGATTTGTATCAATGGTTAATCAAACCTCTGAACAGCGTGTTGCAACAGCATCAGATTCATACCTTAGTAGTCGCTCCTGATGGTGTGCTACGCACCATGCCTTTCGCGGCTTTATACAATGGTCAGCAGTTTTTGATTGAAGAATATGCACTCGCCGTGATTCCTAGCCTGTCCTTGAGCCATGTAGAACAACATCAATCAGTAGAACATAGTATTTTACTGGCAGCTTTATCCGATGCACGTCATGGTTTTTCCGCCATTCCTTGTGCTGAATACGAAATTAACGCGCTAAATGATTTATTAAGCCCGACTCATCCTCCGCTGGTCAATAAAGGTTTCCTTAAAAGCCAATTACAGCAACGCTTATCCAATAGCAATGATGCTTTTGTTCATATCGCCACGCATGGACAATTCAATGCCGATTTAGATAAAACCTTTATTCTGACTTACGACGAAGCTTTATCATTAAATACTTTAGAGCAACTGATGAAGCTCTCCACTTTACGCCAACGTCCGATAGAACTATTAACTTTAAGTGCTTGTGAAACTGCGGCGGGAGATGATCGTGCGGCGCTAGGATTAGCCGGAGTGGCATTAAAAGCGGGTGTCAACAGCGCCTTAGCCAGCTTATGGCAAGTGGATGATGAAGCCACACCTGCGGTGATTTTAGAGTTTTACCGTCAATTGATGGATCAACCAGAGCACAGCAAAGCGCAAGCCTTGCAGCAAGCGCAAATCAAACTCTTACGCAGTCAACACTTAGCCCAATACCATCATCCTTATTATTGGGCAGCGTTCTTATTGATTGGCAACTGGTTGTAGAAATGGGTGAAAGGAGTTCAGATAAAGCTCAATCTACTTGCTCATGCAAAAAGGCTTCAAAGGCTAACGTGTCGATGGGGCGACTAAAAAAGTAACCCTGACCGGTGTGACAACCTTGCTTGTGCAGAAATTCAATTTGCGTTTGGCTTTCAATCCCCTCAGCCACAATACCTAAATGCAAGCGCTGGCCTAAGCTTATAATCGCACTAACAATTTCTGCATCCTGCTTTAAGTCTTCAATGTCACGCACAAAGGATTGATCTATTTTTAATTCGGCAATCGGGAAGCGTTTTAAATAACTTAAAGAAGAATAACCCGTACCGAAATCATCAATTGCCAGCGTGACTCCCATCTCTTGCAAGGCTTGCAAAGTATCAATCACACTGTTTTCTTCTTGAATTAAAATGCTTTCAGTGAGCTCAAGTTTAAGAAACGGGGCTTTAAGTCCTGTTTCTTCTAAAATTTGCGCTACATCTTCTGCTAAATGACCATGACTGAATTGTCGTGCGGATAAATTCACGGCTACTTTAAGCTTTTTAAAGCCTTTATCATGCCAGACTTTAGTTTGTGCACACGCGGTACGTAATACCCAATGACCAATGTCTACAATTAAATGACTTTCTTCAGCCAGCGGAATAAAATGAGCCGGAGAAATCATACCTTGTTCAGGGTGGAACCAACGAATGAGCGCTTCCATACCAATGAGTTTTTTCTGTTTTAAATCAAACTGCGGCTGATAAAAAACTTGAAACTCATCACGCTCTAAAGCTTTGCGTAGATTGCTTTCAAGCAGTAAAAGCTCCAAGCTTTGAGTATTCATTTCACTCATATAAAATTGATAATTATTGCCACCACCTTGTTTAGCTTGATACATGGCTGTTTTAGCATTTTGAGTTAAAGTATCACCATCAGAGCCATCATTAGGACATAAGCTGATCCCAATACTGCCACTGACATAAATTTCTTTATCGTCCATCAAGTATTCTTTTTTGAAAACGCTTAATATATTATTCGCTATACGAGTAGCATGATCGGTGTTGGGAATATCCTCCACTATAATCGCAAATTCATCGCCGCCTAAATGTGCCACCGTATCCTCAGAACGTACCGTATCTTGCAAACGTTTGGCAAAACGCTTAATGATGTCATCGCCTTTTTCATGCCCCAAAGTGGTATTGATGTCTTTTAAGCGATCTAAATCCATCATGATCACCGCCATGCGTAGTTGATCTCGTATAGCACGCTGTAGGGCATGAGCCAGTCGATCATTAAACAATAGACGGTTAGGCAATCCAGTTAAATCATTATGTTGAGATAAATAATCAATTTTCTTCTCAGATTGTTTAATCGCACTAATGTCAGAAAACACACCTACATAGTTGACAGGTTGTTCAAATTCATTAAGAACACTGCTAATGGTCAACCATTCATGATAAATCTCACCTGATTTGCGTCGATTAATGATCTCGCCTTGCCAATGTCCATGTTCTTCCAAATTGTTCCACATACTTTTATAAAAATCATGATCTTGTTGACCCGATTGTAATAAGGCAGGGGTTTTTCCTTTCGCTTCATCAAAGCTATAACCCGTAGTATCAGTGAACGCTTTATTGGTTTTTATAATGCCTCCTTGTAAATCGGTAATCACCACGCCTTCAGCCGTGTTTTCAAAAACCGCCGCCGCTTGCCGTAGACGGTTTTCATCTTGCTTCCGTTCAGTGATGTCTAAGCAGGTAAAGATGACATATTTAGAGTGTTGTTTTTCATCTAATTGAATATCACATACGCAATCTACACAAAGCTGCCCACCGTCTTTACGCAGTAATGGCGTTTCTGCATATTGCATGGCGCTGTGCTCTTCTACTGATGAAGGGGCTAAAGAACCCGTGAAATGAGGAAAGATATGGGCGAGCGATAATGCGGTGAGTTCTTCTTTCTTGTATCCAGTGAGGTGATAAAAGCTATGGTTGGCTTGCAAGGGTTTACCCTGTGGATCAAGCACTAAAATCATCGCATGGGTAGCATTTAAAAGAATATTAGCAAAACTTTTTTCTTGTTCTAAGGTGTGATTGAGTTGCTGGAATTCATTTAATTGCTGGTGTATGACTTGATCTAAAGGACGTAATGCAATGCGACTGAGTAATATCCATAATACAACACTCAAACATACAAAAATCAATAATGCGACTAACAGCAATTTCCATTCTTGTTGCTTTAAGGCGTGATGTATATATTGTGTATTCAAATGCATTTCAATATCTAATGACACTTCATAGGCATTGGTACTGACTTTAATGAGCATCATGTCCTGCGTAGATAATGCAGGCGTTAAATGGTGCGACTGAGGCTGCCATTCAAATAAAGACTCAGATTGATGATCAATCTTTAGATAATGAATGTCTGGATGGCTCTTAAGCCAATGTTGCAATAAGGGGGGAATGTCATGCTCACTGTTATGTGCCCATGCATAGGCGACAAATTCACCCAGCATGTCTAGCTGCGCTCGTACACGCTGCTGTTCTTGAGACAGCACAAAGCGAGTTTGCTGTTGCAAGACTAATTGATAACCCAGCAAGAGAAAACAGAGGAGGATGCCTGAAAAAATCATAAACAGGCGTTGGGAAAAAATTTGGGATGTATGGCTCATGAAACGCTATGGTGTAGCCGTCCATAATGGAGGCCGTATTTTAGAGTCTATTAAGAACACAGGATCATTAGCTGCAAAACCGCTCTTTTGGTCAAACTCAAAAGGGGGCGTTTTCGCTACGATACCTTGTATTTGTATAGATTCTTAGAGAATGGTAGATGGGTTCACAGACTGATGAAACCATCTCAGTACAGGACGTTTAGAATGTATACGAAGATGGGACACCCCCGTATATACTCTCAGTTACAATTGTGGGGGCTGTTGGAGAAAGGCGCAAATATTTTATGCGAGCATACAAAAATTTGTAGAGCTTAGGAGGCTGTCCTAGAACATAAGACCTACTGCAAAAAAGTGGAATTTGGCCTGCTTTTGCGCTTTTTTTCGCTACGACACACCCCTTTCGCCACCCATTTATTCTTCATCAGATGTTTGCAGCATGGCATTTAAGACCATATCCGTCAGGCTGACAATCCCGACGACTTCATCATTTTCTACCACGGGTGCGCGAGAAATACGAAATTGATCAAATAAACGGGCGCAGTAGCGAATATCCATATCAGGGGACACGGTCAAAGCGGGTTTAGTCATCACTTCGTACACATTCACCCGTTCAGGTGCTCGATCTTTGGCTAACACGCGGCGTGCAATATCGGGAATCAATAAAATCCCAAATTCATCATCCGCATGACGTTTTTTGATAATTAAGGTTTTGGTTTCTACGTGTTTCATGGTTTTCAAAGCTTCATCGACGGTTGCCAGCCCATCAATATGATCCACTTCTTTTTTCATCACATCGCGTACACGTACCAGTTTTTTTACACTCATCAGACCTGTCCTTCTCCAACTCAAAAAATAATTGTTTTGCACTCTCAATAAGAGATTTGTAAAACCTTGTTCTCTATCTTGCACAAGTTTTTTGCTAAAGTTGGGTTTCTACCACTTCGCTTAAGCGTTCTACTTGATGGGCAACACCAATCGCATCTTCTACATCAATTTGAAAAGCGATGCCTGCTCCGACTTTGTTTTCAAAGCTGCACACTTGTTCTATGGTTTCTAAAATCGAACGCGACATATGCTCTTCGACCAGTAACAACACCACATCACGTTGTCTTTCTAAGGCGAGACCAAAGAAAGTTTTACTGGGTTCAAGTCCTTCACCGCGTGCATGATTAATCACAGTAGCGCCGGTTGCCCCTACTTTACGCACGGCTTCTAACATTTTATCGGTATGATTTTCATCAACAAAGGCAATAATGAGTTTGAAATGCATGTTTCATCTTCCTTATAGGACAGCTTAAATCCACATTCTGTAAAAGTTTAAGGATAACAGCGCTTAGCGTGCTCTTATCCCTGACCGATCACTGATTGATGTGGGTAGACGATTCCCGTTGAGCATGACGCTGCCGTGAAGACCGTGTTTCTCGCCATTCTGCCAGTTGCGCATAAGCCATCACGCTCATGATGGGAAATAAACTGGCAAAAGCGATGAGCCCAAAACCATCCATCACCGGATCACGGCCTGCAATATTTTCTGCTAAGCCCAATCCCAGTGCGGCGACCAGCGGTACCGTCACGGTTGAAGTGGTCACGCCTCCTGAATCATAAGCCAGCGCGATAATGCTGCGAGGCGCATACATGGTTTGAATCATCACCAGCACGTACCCCGTAATAATATAGTAATGCAAGGGCGTACCCGTTACGATACGAAAGGCACCCAGTGAAATGCCTACCGCCACCCCCACCGCCACTGCCACTCGCAAACCCCAAACAGAGATAGTGCCACCGGACACTTCGCTGGCTTTTAAGGCCACCGCCAGCAATGAAGGTTCTGCAATCGTGGTAGAAAAACCAATCGCCGCTGCAAATAAATACACCCAGTAGTAATCCGCCCAATGTACCTGTAATGACTGCCCCAATTGTTCTGTGCCGTAAATAAAAGCCGGGTTAGTCAATTGTTGCGCCATGATGTCACCCAATGGAAACAGCGCTTCCTGCAAACCTTCAAGAAATAAAGCCATGCCCAGTAATACATAAAAAAAGCCCAATAACACTTTGGGCAAATTAGGCACTGGACGGCGGATGACAAATATCTGGAAACCAAAAATAATGACCGCTATAGGCAGCACATCCCAGATGGTTTGCAGCAGCGGGTCGGTAAAATGTAACAACCAGTCAAGCATGAATCTTCCTTGTTTATGCACACTACATAAGAGGCTGAATTAATGCATTAAAATGCCATATAACATGACAAAAATGATCGGTGTAAGCGAGGCAAAAGCGATTAAACCAAAACCATCTAACATCGGATTGCGGCCTTTAATACTCGACGCCAAGCCTACACCCAATGCCGTGACCAAAGGGACAGTAATGGTTGACGTCGTCACACCGCCTGAATCATAAGCAATACCAATAATCCATTCTGGTGCAAATGCGGTCATCACCACCACACCCGTATAGCCTGCCAGAATCAAAAAATGAATCGGCCAGCCCTTAATAATCCGAATCACCCCGATCAACACCGCAAAACCCACCGACAAAGCCACGGTAAAACGCAAGCCATCGGCATATTTATTACGCGCCATCTCCGTATTTTCAATGATTTGCCCCGTGGCAGCCACTTGCGCAGCCTCCTGGGCGACTGCAATCAGCGCCGGTTCTGCCACCGTGGTACCAAAGCCCAAAGCAAACGCAAACAATAACAAACCGCTCAAACTGCCCTTACTGGCAAAAGCGTAAGCCATGCTTTCGCCAATAGGGAATAAACCGATTTCCAGTCCACGAATAAATAAAGCCAAGCCCAAAGCCACCAGGAGGATACCACCCAACAACCCCGCTAAATCAGGCAAAGGCTGACGTAATACGAGTAATTGAAAAAAGGCGATGACCGCAATAATCGGTAACAAATCACGCATACTACCTAGCAGTGTTCGCCCAAAAGAGCTTAAAGAGGTTAAAACTGAAGTCAATAATGTCATGGGCGCGTATTCTGCTTGGTTTTACGGACTTGTTCAAATGTATCGCAGCATTCCACCACGGAACTCAGCGTGATGAGACATCACACTTCACATCAAAAATACCCCATGTACACCAATGCCCTCGCGCTTCATGCTGACAGCGCTGCGCCCCCATTCGCTTCCAAAAGGACAATATGAAATTTTTATGTCAGTCCTCAGTACAGCTTCTAAAGAAGCTTGTGCAGGGGACTATTTTCTCGCTCCCATGCGCTTTGCGAAGGTCGGGTTAGTGCCATGCCATCCTACATGAGTCACTTTGACCTGTGAGGGCACCCGACAAAAGCGGCTGAAGTGACGGTGAATCCGTTTGACAAAGCACAGACAGCGGAGGATGATGCCGCGCATGTTGATCTCTAACGCACGATTTATTGAAATGAACCTAGCCGCCGCGCACCGACTGATGAAGGTGTGGCGAGTGCTAGAGCATGTCTGCGTGCGGAGGTTAAACATCACATAGTTGTTATTTAAAAGGCCCTGATAACCACAGGGCTAAAACCACCAAAAGCCGCAGATGTGCAAACATCTGCGGCTTTTTGCGTTTTAGAAGCGGTCAACCTCCTTGTAAAGGGTTGAGGGTTGGGGGCAAACCGCTTCTTAAAGGAAAAGAAAATGTCTATACCGTCGGCTTATCTTGGCGTCATTATCATCTGGTCTACCACACCGTTAGCGATTAAATGGAGCGGCGAACAAGCCGGTTTTCTGTTTGGTGTGAGCGCTCGTATGGCGATTGGTACCGTGATTTGCCTATTGATATTGGCCGTGATGCGCCGACCTTTGCCTTGGCATAAGGCCGCTTGGCGAGCCTATGCCAGTGTCGCCATCGGTATTTTTGGTGCCATGAGTTGTGTGTACTGGGGCGCACAATTTATTCCTTCGGGGCTGGTGTCCGTGATTTTTGGCTTAGCCCCTCTCATCACCGCCTTGATGGCGGCGCTGTGGTTGGGCGAAAAAACCTTAACTCCGGCTAAGTGGCTCGGCATGGCTTTGAGCTTGGGCGGCTTGACCTGCATTTTTGCGCAACAAATGCAGTTCAGCGATCAGGCGTGGAAGGGCTTGTTAGGCGTATTGCTGTCGGTGACTTTGCACAGCTTTAGCGCCATTTTGGTTAAACGTAGCCAGACTCAATTATCGGTTTTGCAGTTGACCAGCGGCGGCTTATTGGTGTCTTTGCCGTTGTTTATGCTGAGTGGCTGGTTTGGCGGCGCTGATTGGCCAATTACACTGTCATTGCGCTCGATCTTATCCATTGTTTATTTAGGACTTTTTGGCTCTGTGATCGGGTTTATGCTGTATTTTTATTTATTGCGGCATATCGCGGTGTCTACGGTCGCCTTAGCCACTTTGATCACACCGATGTGTGCGCTGTTGATGGGGCAAATGTTGAATGGTGAGCACATCACTCTGCAAATGGCGGTAGGCAGCGCACTCGTGTTGTGTGGTTTGGCTTTGCATCAATGGGGGGCGGCGTTGGAAGCGTCTTGCCGAACTTGGATGCTTCAGACTAAATGGAGGCGGGAAAAACTGGGATAAGCAGCGGTGAGGCTGGTTCTGATATTACAAGGGTTTTTCCTGCTGGAGCGGTTTTCAAGCAGGAAAAAATCTTTGCGCTGTCAATTATTAATTATCCACCGCACGATAGGTCCATTCTTGCGGCGTGAGTTGTCCATCTTCATCTTTATCTAATTGCAGAAAACGCTGCTCGGCTTTGGCTTGCTGCGAGTCTGGATGAAATTGTATAAACTCTGTGCGACTCAGCATCCCATCGCCGTCTTTATCCGCTTGCTGCAAATGCCGTCCGCGTCGGGGTTTGCGTGAACCCAAAATGTTTGGAGCACGCGCCAGCTTTTGACGTTCTTGCACACTAAGGTGGCTAATCGCCTCTAACAGCGCTTCATGCATACGGCCTTGAATTTTATGTTGAGCTTGTCGGGAAGCCGCTAAACGCTGAGACAATACCTGCACATCGAGCTTTTCTGTGCTGAGTTCTTGGCGAATCGCTTGTTGCAAATGATGAAATTGTTTCAAGTCAGGTTTTATGCCTTGAATTTGTTGTGCAAACACCGGTTGAACACGTTTTTGACTATCAGGCAAGGCTTGTTGTAACCAGTGCAGACTTTGCAACGGCTGTCTCGGCAAGCTATTGCTGCTGACTTGTGCCAAAGCATCCGGCTCGCCACGCCAGTAAAAACCAATAAGCCAACCGCCTAAAAAGAGATTGAGCACCACTGAACCTAGCAGTAATCCAGTCAGCCAGTTAGAAGAGGGACGCATCATAAGGCTTCGTCTCCCCAGTCAAAGACATCCCCATCATCCATTTTCGCCTCCAATAAATATTGCCATTCCGCTTCAGCCAAGGCCGCGAATTGTTGTTGCTCCATGCGCTCGAATGCCTGATGCGCACTATGCATACCCAGCCACACACCCAACAACAAAGGTAATCCCAGCATCAGCGCCGGACGCAAAATATGTTGCGCAGCACTGTTTCCCAGCAGCCAATATTGCAAGCGCTCCCACATAGCAAACGCCTGTGGCTGTTCAGCACTCAAAGCAATAATACGTTGTGCCAATCCAAGCGGTTCTACCACTTCTGGCAAAGCATCTAGCTGATGATCCAAGGCTTGAGCTTGCGCATGTAGCACCTGAGCCTCTGAGGAATGCGCCAAGTATTGCTCAGCGGTATCACGCTCAGCCGCAGGCCAACGTTGTGGGTCTGCGCCATAAGCGTTGAAAATATCTTGCAAACGATGCGTATTCATCACGCGATCCTTTTCATGGCTTGACGTTGTGTGCGTCGGTGTGTCATGGGGTTAAAACCTGACGTAAGGCGCGGCGGGCGCGAGCTAAAAGCGACTCCACCGCTGAACTGCTGATGTCTAATACCTGAGCCGCTTCTTGTGCGCTCAAACCCTGGTAATAACACAACAATAAAGTGCTGCGCTGGCGTTCGGGTAAATGTTGCAGCGCAACGCTGACATGCTGCGAAATTTCAAGTGCTTGTAAACGGCTGTGCGCGGCTGGCTCCGCCACATCCGGCGCGTCATCCAATGACTGAGTATCCAAGCTTTTGCGCCGATATAAATCAATGCACAGATGATGCGTAATGCTGTACAACCAAGTAGACACTTTCGCTTTATCCGCTTGCCAGCGCTCCGCATTTCGCCACGCTTTAAGCAGCACCTCTTGCACCACATCCTCAGCCTCATTGGCATTGCCCAAAAAGCGGCTGGCATAATGCTGCAACGGTGTCACATAGCGCTTCACCAATTGTTGAAACGCGGGATGATCACCTTGCTGGATTTGTTGCATCAATTGTTCATCGGTCAGCGAGGTCACACGGGACGTTCCTGTGGGTTAAGAGTTTTGACAGTTAAAGACATAATGCGAGTTGACCAGCCTGTTGCCTCGCCTCATCCATTAATACGCAGTGCTTGAATAAATCAGGTGGTCTGGCATTATTTTTTCTAAGAAGCTGTTCTCAGTTGGGTAAGGATTTAGTGCGTAGCAAGGACTAGCCTTTAACATGAGATTTATTGACGCACTTCACACTGTGTGCGTAAGGTGAGTGAATAGACTCGAAACTACTTTGTATAAGGAACATACAATGTCTTTAAAGCAAAATCTGATCAGTATTGGGCTTGTTTTAGGTGTCAGTCATAGTGCTATCGCAGAGGAAGTGCATATTGCCGTGGCAGCCAACTTTACGGCGGCGATGAAAAAAATCAGCGCTGATTTTGAACAGGCCAGCGGACATAAACCCCTGGTGAGCTATGGTTCAACGGGGAAGTTGTACACGCAAATTGTGCATAACGCGCCATTTGAGGTATTTCTGTCTGCTGATCAAAAGCGTCCGCAATTACTGCATGAGCAGAATAAAGGTGAAAAACCAATGACTTATGCGATGGGTAAATTGGTGTTATGGAGTCGCAAGGCGGATGTTGTGGTCGATGAGTCAGTATTAAAAGCAGGCGATTTCAAACGCTTGGCCTTGGCTAATCCAAAAATAGCACCTTATGGTGCGGCAGCGCTAGAAGTCATGACGCATTTGCAAATCGCAGAAGACTTGCGTCGTCAATGGATTTTAGGCGATAGCATTGCGCAGACCTACCAGTTTGTGGCAACGGGCAATGCGGCATTCGGTTTTGTGGCTTTAGCACAGATTGCCTTGGATGATTCGGGTTCACGCTGGATGATTCCACAGGCTTATTACACACCGATTCGTCAGGATGCAATGTTGCTTAAACGCGGTGCAGATAACCCGGCTGCCGTGGCCTTTTTGGCGTATTTACACAGTGATGCGGCACGCCAAGTGATCACGAGATGGGGTTATATGGTGGAAGAGAAAGAGGGATAGACATGAGTCTATAGAGGAAATAAATCAGTTATACGATAGACCCGGCAGGTTTCAAAAACCTGCCAGGTCTTAACCACGATACTCCAGTACAACTGAACTGAAATATTATCCCTATAGTACAAACCGCAATGCGGTCAAGACAGCACTCTAGGTAGCCCTATGCAACGCAGACATTTTCTTAAACACCTCAGCGTCTTAGGCGCTATGTCTAGTTTTTCTCTTTCTCACGCTAAACCGCCGTCACCTCACCACATTATTGCTGCCAGCGATGACGCAAAGGCTCAGCATGGTATCACTTGGGGTTCTGCTGACACACCGCAGCACGTTACGCTTCCTTGGCGTGGTCATGGTTTGGCGATGCATCCGTTAAAACCTGGGCGGGTATTATTATTTGCCCGCCGTCCTGGCACTGAATGCTACGAAGTAGACTTAGCCTCTCAGCGCATTAGCCACACTTATTCCGCCCAGGCTGAGCACAATTTTTGTGGTCACGGTTGCTTTTCTCAGGACGGTCGGCGCTTATTCACCACTGAAATGGATAACACCACGGGTACGGGTAAAATAGGCGTGCGTGATAGCCTGACTTATCGTTTATTAAACAGCTACGATAGTGGCGGCATTGATCCTCATGAAATCCATTGTCTCAGCGACGGCAAGACTCTAGTCGTTGCCAATGGTGGCATACTGACGCATCCCAGCAGCGGGCGTAAAAAGCTAAATTTAGACACTATGCAGTCTAACCTGGTATTTTTGTATGCTGATAATGGCGAGATTCAGCGGCGTTTGACCACACCTTGGCAACAGGCCAGCATTCGCCATTTTACGGTGAGTAAACAGGATCAAATAGCCATCGCCATGCAATATCAGCGGGCTGCGGTGACGCATCAAGATTTAATACCGCTGGCAGGCTTTTTAACGCCGCAACAGAAAGACATCCAATTTGCCCATCAGCCCGATACGTTAATCGCACAAATGAATGATTATGCGGGTAGCGTAGTGTTGCATGAAGCATTAAATTTAGCCGCTTTTTCGAGTCCACGCGGTAATATTGTTGCTTTTTGGCACACCGACGGGCGTTATGCAGGGCATCATCGGATGCAGGATGTGTGTGGATTGGGCATTAGCCCCGATCAAGCCCATTTTATTTTGAGCAATTCTCAAGGCGAGCTGCGTTATATACGCACAGCGGATTTACAAGAAGATCGCAGCCTACGCCAGCATTTTCAGAACACGCGCTGGGATAATCATATGTTGACCGACGCAAAAGCTTAAAAGGCTTCATTGACACTTATGAATAATACCTCTGATATTTACATTCTCCTGATGAGTATTCACGGCTTAATTCGTGGGCAAAACCTAGAATTAGGCCGCAACGCCGATACGGGCGGACAAACTAAATACGTGGTGGAATTGGCGCGAGCACTGGGGCAACAACCCGAAGTAGCGCGAGTGGATTTGCTCACGCGGCGCATTGAAGACCCGGCGTATGACGCGGATTATGCGCAACCATTTGAGCCGCTAGACGCGGATGGCAAAGTACGGATTGTGCGCATTGACTGTGGCGGTACGGAGTACATCGCTAAAGAGCAGCTTTGGGATAATTTAGATTCTTTTGCAGATAACGCCTTGGCCTATTTGAAAGAGCAGCCGCTATTACCACATTTGCTGCATAGCCATTATGCTGATGCGGGTTATGTGGGAGCTTTGTTATCGCATCAACTGAGTATTCCTTTGCTGCACACCGGGCATTCCCTGGGGCGTAGTAAACGTAAGCGTTTGCTTGCCAGCGGGGTGAAAATTGACGCGATTGAAACGCGCTATAACATGTCGCGTCGCATCGAAGCAGAGGAAGGCATTCTAGGGGCGGCGGAGCGTGTCATCACCAGCACGCATCAAGAAATTGAAGAACAATACGGTTTATATGATTATTATCAGCCTGAACAAATGCGGGTCATCCCGCCTGGTGTGGATTTACAGAAATTTTTCCCACCCACAGGCGAAGAATTCAACAGTCGCGTTGCGCAAGATATTCGTCGCTTTTATCAGCATCCCGACAAGCCTTTGATTTTAGCTTTGTCGCGTCCTGATCCACGTAAAAACATCATTAAGCTCGTAGAAGCTTTTGGTGAATCAAAGGCTTTGCAAGAAGCGGCGAATTTGCTGATTGTGGCGGGCAATCGTGACAATATTCACGATATGGATGACACTTCAGAAGAGGTTTTGACGGATTTGCTGATGAGCATTGATCTTTATGATTTATATGGCAAAGTCGCGTATCCCAAACATCACAGCGCAGATGAAGTTTCGGGCATTTATCGACTAGCCGCATTGTCCGGCGGTGTGTTTATCAATCCTGCCCTGACCGAGCCATTTGGTTTGACTTTGTTAGAAGCGGCAGCCAGCGGTTTGCCAATTGTGGCGACAGAAGATGGCGGGCCGATGGATATTATTCATAATTGCAAAAATGGCTATTTAATTGATCCTTTAGACAAGACCGACATTGCCGACAAATTGCTTCAGGTGTTACAAGCTAAAGACCGCCAAACGCTGATAGGTAACGGCACTCAAGGCGTAAAACAGCATTATTCCTGGCAGTCTCATGCACACGCTTATGTGCAATTAACTCAACGAGTCATCTCTCGCACCGAGCCGCTGAATCGTTTGTCCTTTCAACGTCGTCACCGCCTCTACCGCGACCGTTCGGTGTTTACCGATTTAGATCAAAGCCTACTCGGCGACGAACAAGCCTTAGCGCAATTTATCCGCACCATTAAAGCCCATGAAAAATGTGGCAGTTTTGGTATTGCTACGGGGCGACGTTTGGATTCTGTGTTAAGCATGTTGAAAAAACACAAAATTCCCGTGCCCGACGTGTTGATCAGTAGCCTCGGTACAGAGATTTATTATTCTAAAAATCTCACCAAAGACACCGCATGGAGCGATCACATTGATCATTCCTGGCGACCTGGACGAGTGAAAAAAGTCTTGCGCGATTTGCCGGGTTTGAGTTTGCAACCTAAAAAAGAACAAAGTCTCTTTAAAATCAGCTATTTCTACAATCCCGAAGAAGCCCCTAGCATTGAAGAGATTAAGCAATGGTTAATGCAAAATGAACAGGTGGTGAATGTTGTCTTTTCTTTTGGACAATATCTGGACATTATCCCGATTCGAGCGTCCAAAGGCTTAGCATTGCGCTGGTACGCTGAACAATGGGACATCGCTTTGGATCATATTTTGGTAGCAGGCGGCTCAGGTGCCGATGAAGACATGCTGCGCGGCAATACCTTGGGCGTGGTGGTAGAAAATCGCCATCATGAAGAACTGTCTGAATTAGAAGACTTACACGGGGTGTATTATGCCTCCAAACCTTATGCCGCCGGTATCCTAGAAGCCATTGAACATTATGATTTTTTCAGCACCTGCACCGTGCCTAAACCAACATGAAACGCCTCTTACTCTGCACTGATTTAGACCGCACCTTATTGCCCAATGGGCAGCCACCAGAATCACCGCAAGCACGGGAACATTTTCGCCGTTTTGTCGAACAAGAGAGTGTCACCTTAGCCTATGTGACCGGGCGCGATTTGTCTTTAATCCAGCAAGCCATTGAAGAATATGATATTCCCGTGCCTGATTTTGCACTCGCAGATGTAGGTGCCAGCGTGTATCGCGTTCAAGATAAACACTGGCAACGTATGCCTGCATGGGATGCCTGTTTAAGCAAAAGCTGGCCTAATGATGCGCGAGAACGCATCGCTACATTGTTGTTGCATGAGCAGGCTGAATTACGTTTACAAGAACAAGAAAAACAAACCGCGTTTAAATTAAGTTTTTATGTTGATTTATCGGTTGAATATAAACAACTCTTGCATAGATTACAGCGCTTATTAGAAAAACATCAATTATTTGCGCATTTGATTTGGAGCGAAGATGAAGAAGCTCATATCGGTTTACTGGATGTATTACCCAAAACAGCGGGTAAACTAGAAGCCATACAGTTTCTTATGCAGCATGAAGATTTCAATCATACAAACACACTTTTCGCAGGGGATAGTGGCAATGATTTAGATGTCATGCTCAGCAGCATTCCGTCTATTTTAGTAGCGAATGCTGCCAGCGCAGTGCGCGAAGACATTCTTGAACAAAAAGTAAAGTCTGTATATTTTGCTCAAGGTGGTTATTTAGGGATGAATGGGTGTTATAGTGCGGGCATTTTAGAAGGTGTGGCGTATTATTTTAACTGACGTTTGCCTAGCACAATGCAACATTGGATACTGACATGGCATTTACTGACTTTAATTCGGCTGATGAAGTTCAAACGGCATACCAAATCACTTCACAAGAAAAAGAATTTCTTCATATCCAAGACAAACCTGTAGCCCCCTTCTTTATTCAAGAATTTGAATTTAATCAAGCAAACTTTGATATTTTCAGCTCTGAAGCCTCACGTTGTGAGGCGGTGATTTATCCCTTATTAGGCTCTGTTGGCATTTGGGGCTGATTGGATTTTTAGCCACATTTTTGAGCTGACAAGGCATTTTTTTCGTAGCAATGCATTCCATTGGTAGAAAAAAATAACGCCGTCAGCACGGAAATGGGGCAAAAAGCCGTTAGCATCCAAAGGTCAATAGAGCCTAAAAGAAGTGTGTAAAGAATTTGTCCCGCAATATTCATTGTGGAGTCATAAATCTATCACTGTAGATTCTGATCCCCAGTTATCAGGTGTACCTGATTACATGATTGCTCAACGTTCAAAATTAGGCAAAAATGTTCTCGGTTTACGATTAGACTTGTCCGGGTTTAAAACACCGACTGCAAAACAGCGGATATTGGCGGTTTTCCCCGTTTATTCTCGTTAAATAGAATGGCTATTCGCCTCAAATAAACAAAAAAACCGCTCAATCCCGCTGCTTTTCGCTACGGCGTTTAAACCCGGACAAGTCTATTAATTTTAATTGTTGAAGCCAAACAAAATAATTTCAGCAAAGGCTGGGGGCAATGTTTAGCTGAACTCATGGCTGCACAAACCTTGAATAAAAACGCTCAACGCCCTGTTTATGGTATTGTCACTGATGCTGAAGTCTGGCAGTTTGGCAAGCTAGAAGAACATTGTTTTACTCGTAATCTTACACGCGCCACCATTGATGATCTCCCAAAAATCTTTGGTGGTGTTTACCAAATCATGCAATTAGCTGCTCATGGTGCATCGCTGTAAGCCTTCTTTTTTCTCCGCTCGCTAAACCTAGAAAAACAAGCCCTCATGTACGAACAAGTCTCTCATTCTTTACTCAATGATATTTTGTTGAACCTTGATCCGAAAATTAAGCAACAAAATATTCGGTATTTTTACACTCGGTTAGGTGCAAATTTTTATGCCATTCATTCCTTATTTGAAACCTTATATGGACACCGAGATGATTTTAAAGAACAAGCGCAATGCTTAGTTGAAACTATGGCTAAGCGTTATATTGAACGTGATAATGATTTAAAGCATACAGACTTAGAACGTGAAAAAGATCACAACTGGTTTCTCAGCCAGAAATGGGTGGGCATGGCCTTGTACCCTGATGGTTTTGCACATAATTTACCCGGCTTAAAAAGCAAGTTGCATTATTTTCAAGAACTCGGTGTGAATATGGTTCACATCATGCCTATGCTGCAATGTCCTCAAGGTGAAAGCGATGGCGGTTATGCCGTCAGTGATTTTAAACATATTGACGAAAGAATCGGCAGCATGGAGGAACTGGCAGAGCTTAATACTGAATTAAAAAAACGTGAGATATTATTGGTATTAGATGTTGTGGTCAACCACACTTCCAATGAACATGAATGGGCACAAAAAGCCCGTGCGGGTGATGCAAAATATCAAGCCTATTATTATTTATTTAATAATAGAGAAGTACCTGATATGTTTGAAGAAACCATGCCGGAAATTTTCCCGGAAACGGCTCCAGGAAACTTTACCTGGGATGAAGATGCCCAACACTGGGCGATGACGGTATTTAATGAATATCAATGGGATTTAAACTACAGCAATCCGGCAGTATTCATTGAAATGCTGGATATTATTTTATTTTGGAGTAATCAAGGTGCGGACATTGTACGCTTGGATGCCGTGGCATTTCTTTGGAAAAAGATAGGCAGTACTTGTCAAAATGAACGTGAAGCGCATTTGTTATTACAATTGTTTAAAGATTGTTGTCAAGTCGTAGCTCCCGGAGTGTTGTTTATTGCCGAAGCCATTGTAGCTCCGGTAGAAATTATTAAATACTTTGGTGAAGATGCAATCAACGCCAAAGAATGTGAAATTGCTTACAACGCCACTTTAATGGCTTTATTGTGGGATGCGATTGCCACTAAAAATGCCAAACTGTTGTATCAAGGCATTAAAAGTTTACCGGATAAATTAGAACGGGCTACTTGGTTAAACTATGTCCGTTGTCATGATGATATTGGTTTAGGCTTTGATGATAATGATATTGTCGCAGTGAATTACCAACCTTACGAACATAGAAAGTTTATCCTAGATTATTATTCAGGAGCCTATGGTGATTCTGATGCGAGAGGTTGTTTGTTTGGACACAATCCAAAAACAGGAGATGCCAGAATTTCAGGTTCTTTAGGGTCCCTGGTCGGTTTAGAAACGGCTTTAGAGTTAAATGATGAAGTAAAAATAGATATTTCAATTAAGCGCATCCTTTTATTGCACAGTTTAATTTTATCCTTTGGTGGCATTCCTTTACTCTATTATGGCGACGAAGTGGGCACTTTGAATGACCCTAGTTACTTAGAGGATGAAGGAAAGGCGGATGATAGCCGCTGGATGCATCGGCCTAGAATTGATTGGGATAAAGCTGAGCGTCGCTATCAGAATGGCACGGTAGAATACAGGATATTCACAGCATTAAAGAAAATGATTGCAGTGCGTAAAGAAATTGGTTCGTTTGCTGACTTTAATAATCGCCGACTGATTCAGATTGAAAACCCGCATTTATTAGTCTTTTCTCGCTTTGATATACAACATCATGCCAGTCATGTCTGGGTGGTGGTTAATTTTGATGCTCGCCCACAATATCTTGATTTATCCATCTTAGAAATACACGGCACACATGCTTCTGCACATCTTAAAGATTTGTATTCCGGCGACTCCCCCGCTTTGTTTAACCAGCAATTAGTCATTCCTCCGTACCACTTTTATTGGCTCACAAATTCAGGCTTATAGATTTTTTTAGACACCTACGTCAAGTGTGAAATAATGGCTCTTTTCTACACTTGACTCTGCCTTTATCCGTCAGTCATCCATCCCTTAATCGGTCACAGCATCTTTATCTTTTATGAACAATACTCCTGATATTCTGAAAAAAATCATTCAGCGCAAGCAACAAGAAATACATGAAGCTCGTGCGCAAATGCCTTTAAACAGCCTCATCCAAAAAGCCTCTAACGCCTCTCCCACACGAGGTTTTGCAAACGCTTTACGGCAGCGCATGAGCGCTGGACAAGCGGGGGTCATTGCCGAAATCAAAAAAGCCTCCCCCAGCAAAGGCGTGCTACGAGAAGATTTTCATCCCGCCGCCATTGCACAAAGCTATGCCGCACAGGGCGCCGCCTGTTTATCCGTGCTGACCGATAAAGATTTTTTCCAAGGTGCGCCTGAATATTTAGGCCAAGCCCGCAATGCTTGCGACTTACCCGTGCTGTGCAAAGATTTCATGGTTGATCCTTATCAAGTGTATGCGGCTCGCAGTTGGGACGCGGATTGTATTTTGCTCATTGCCGCCGTTTTAGATGATCAGCAAATGCAAGCACTTGGCAGCCAAGCCACAGATTTAGGCATGGATGTGTTGGTAGAAGTGCATGACGAAGCCGAATTACACCGCGCCTTGCGTTTGGATTTTCCATTATTAGGTATTAATAACCGCAACTTACGCACCTTTGAAACCCGCTTAGACACTACGTTAGATTTGCGCCAACAAGTGCCAGCAGAGCGTGTGCTCGTCACTGAAAGCGGCATACACAGCCGCGCTGATGTGGAAATGATGCAAGCCCATCAGGTGAATACCTTTTTAGTCGGAGAAGCCTTCATGCGCCAACTCGATCCGGGTGCTGCCCTCAAAACCCTCTTTTTCCCCCACTAAAAGTGAAGCCTGTGAAAACGCCTGTTCAATTACCCGCCGATAAGACCCATCAGCGCATTCCCATTCATGTCATTACGGGCTTTTTGGGGAGTGGCAAAACGCGCTTGCTCAATCAATTATTGGGGCAAGCGGGGATGCGCAACACGGCGATTATTGTGAATGAATTTGGCGAGATCAGCATTGATCATCTGCTGGTTCAAGCTTCCACCGAGGACATTATGCGCTTGGCGGGCGGTTGTTTATGCTGTTCCGTGCGGACTGATTTAGTCAAAACCTTAGAACAACTCTTTGCTAAACAACAAAATAACGATGCTTACCATTTTTCTCAAGTGGTCATTGAAACCAGCGGATTGGCTGATCCGGCTCCCATCTTGCGGACTTTATTAGATGATGCTTTTGTGACGGCACACTTTCGTTTAGAAAATGTAGTGACTACGGTTGATACCGTTTATGGTACAGAACATTTGAAAGATTATGAAGAATCTGTAAAGCAAGCGGCTTTGGCACATCATTTAATTTTAACTAAAACCGATTTACCGCAGGCAGATGTGAACAGTTTACTGCCGCGCTTAAAACAACTTAATCCCACGGCTCAGATACATGATATTCATCAAGCAGAGCCGCAATCAGATGTATTATTTAAATCCAGAGCCTATGATACTCATCATAAAGAATTAAATGTGACAAGCTGGCTGCAAGCCGATTTATATAGAACCTTACCCACACATGAACCGATTCAAGATACAAAAAATACCTCAATGCATTATGAAGATTACATTCAATCTTTTTGCTTGGAAATAGAAGAAAGACTGTCATGGACAGTCTTAGAACTATGGATTCAACAACTGACTCGATTACGCGGCAAAGATTTACTGCGTATTAAAGGCATTGCCTATACGCAGGAGACGGATTTACCCGTCGTCATTCAAGGTGTGCAGCATATTCTACAACCGCCCACTACTTTATCTCGCTGGCCTCAAGCTCGACCACGCACGCAAATTGTATTTATCACACGCAATATTAGCCTAGAAAAAATTGAGCGTAGCTTACACGCTTTACGGCAAAGTCAATCACCTGTTGATATTTGCCAAGCGGCGATGATTTTATTGTGACCCCCTTGCAACAAGTCTATTAATACATACCCACATCACATGAACTCAGAATTGATGGCTTTTATCTTTTTGCTCATATTAGGCTACTTGCTTATTCGTTTAGCCCTGCTAGGGTTGAAACGTCTATATATGGCATTGCCCTTAGAATGGCAGCATGATTTCAATATTCTTCATGCACCACTCAATGCTTTAATCATTGTCATGGTGTTGTTGAGCGGGCAACAATCTTCTTTATTTTTGGATGTTTTACGCAGTGATATTTTAGAGAGAATCAATGAATTTTTATTATTCCTAAGTTTAAGCTGGTGTGCAATACGCTTTATGAGCTTTGCTCTATTTAATCTCTATTTCATACGCCACAAAAAACGCATTATCCCTAATATTGTGAGCTGGTTGGTTCGACAACTATGCTATTTAACATTACTCATCCTGTACTTGCATTTAGAATACTATTTTGCCTTGGGTGATTTAATGGTCATGAGCTTTATATTGCTTGTGATTCTCAGCATTACTTTCCAGCGTCCATTAAATAATATATTTATTGATTTTTATGCTTCTTTTGCTCACGATTTTCAATATGGTGATTTCATTGAAATGGATGGCAAGCGAGGTATGGTGATAGAAAGTGAATGGCAACATCTCACCTTGTTGGATGAGGACGATCATCGTGTATTTTTACCTATAAAACGTTTATTAGATACACAGGTCAGTCAATTTAGAGAAGAAGCATCAGGCTATCGTTTGTCTTTAGCTTTTAATCTCAGTGGAGCATTACCGCCGAATAAAGTACGCGAGTTATTAATCAATACGGCATTAGAAGTCAATGGCATATTAAAAGACACGCCCCCTGATGCTTATTTAGACAGCAGTCAAGGAGATTTCAATCATTACACTTTGATTTGTCTTTGTAATGAAGCGCACAGCATTAAACAGATTAAGCATCGTATTTTTTCTCAAAGTTGGTATAAACTGCATCGAATGGGATTAACTTATCCCTTTGCACATCACCCGCCCACATTGAGTGACAGGCACAGTCCACCATTACAGCAACATCATATTGCTCAATTACTCAGTGACACCGAGTTTTTCTCTCCTCTTAGTTCTAGCGAAATACAACACCTGGCTGAAACGGCTCAGCTTGAATTATATGGTCAAGGTGAGCGTTTATTTAATCAAGGAGAACCGGGGAGTTCTTTATATATTATCTTTTCTGGACGAGTGTCTATCCAAGTTAGCCAAGCGGCTTCACCTGACACAGAAGTTGAAATTAATCAATTAGAATCGGGCAGTGTGTTTGGTGAAATTTCTTTGCTCACGGGGGCTTCGCGTAGTGCTAATGTCTTGATAATGGAAGAAAGCTATCTTATTTGTGTTGAAAAACATTCATTTCAAACTATTCTTAGTCATAACCCCGCTATTATTGAAGCGCTCACCGACATTATGGTTCAACGTCAAACTCATCTTAGCCAAATCGCCATGAATGAGTCTGCACAACAAACTGAACGTCGTCATCTACTCACCAGTATCCAAAATTTTTTCTCTGTTAAATAGATGTTTTCCTTCAATACATTTATCGCTCCATATACTATTTTCATCCAGATGTGTGTGTGGCTATTATGTGGTTGGGGCGTGAGTCTTCCAGCTTTGGCTTTTGATACCAGTTGGCACTACAAATCCAGCCAAGCGGTTATCGACTATTATGAACTGCCCCCACACAGTGCTCGCATCTTACATATTGGCACTTGGGGACCTGATTATTATCAAGTGTTCCAATTATTAATCGGAGAAAAACTCAAATATTTAGAAGATGAACACAGTTTAAGGTTAATTCCTGGTATCAAACAGGCATTGCGTCAAGCTTCAAACTTAGGTGAAGAACACATTGAAATGCAAAAACGTTCAGTATTTATGCATTTTGATAATATTCATTTTGAATTAGAAGAAAACAAACAGTTTGATGCGTTATTTAAAAAATTATTTAATAATTTAGTTCACTTGCTATCCAGCACCTATACAAACCCTCATTTTTCTGTTGAAAAAAAACGTAGCATCATGCTCTTGGCATTGGGAAGTGCGTTACACATGGTGCAAGATTTCTATGCTCATACCAATTGGGTTGATTTAGATTTTGCTCAATATCATTGGCGCTGGCGACAGTTATCAACCCGTGCTCCCACCTATTTTGAAGCTAAACAAGTCTTTGGTGCAGGCTTTCACCAACCGCCTGAATTTCCTTTTTTAATTGAAAGTGGCATTTATGAAGGAGGGGAGAAAACAGCTAAAGAAGATTTACCCAAAACTCAACAAGGCATTCCTAAAAGCCATGACTATCTCAGCCATGACCATACTCAATTAAACAGTGCAACACATGATAATGTGCGATTACACAATTGTGGCGCTGTTCCAACAGCGCAGTTTTCTGCTGTTTTACATCAGCAGTTTGCAGTGCAAACTGCCATGGCCGCTAGTTTGGAATGGATGAGATGGTTAAAACAGTCTGATAAAATGAAAGTAGTGTTTGAACTCATTAAACAACCTGTTGAGCGCCGTTTATTCCGTGATGCTTCAGATCATTTGATTCTTGGGATGAAACGTTCTTCTTGTTTAGTCGGTGCTTGGGATGGGAGTCATCCTATCGCTTCTGAAGCGCATGAATGCAAGGCTGCGGGTTTAAGCATTAGCCATGTCATGTTAGAAGTGTTACACGGCTATCACGAACCACTTCCCACACCCTTTAATGAATTTTGGCAATTATATTTAGAACAAGATATTATTGGTCAGCTCATTGAAGGCTTGGGTGATCTTGATAGTGGGCATTATATATTTTCCCCCTAAGCACCAGCGTTTTACCAAATCATTGAAGATGAATTATCTCCCGCCAAATACCTTCTTTCTAAACCTTGTAAAATACAAAACATTTCACGGATATAGAATCATGCCTATTTTATTTATTGTGGTTTCTATTGTTTCCAGCTTTTTGGGTGTGACCTGGGCTGCGGATTTCCATCGCTTAAATCAGCAAGCAGAACAAGCCTTTATCGACGGAGATTACGCTGATGCGCGGGCACATTGGCAAGCCAGCTTGCAATTATTGGATTTATCCATTACACAAAAAGTAGATGCCTTAACGCGCCTAGCCGCCGCACAACAAGGGCAAGGCAACTTGCAGGCCATGTTTAGTAGCTTGAATCAAGCACTGGATGTAAACCCACACCGCCATGTTGTGCAACAAGCACAAATACAGGCGCAATTGAGCGATGCTTGGTTAAGTATTGATAAACCACAAGCCGCGCTGGTAGCGGCACAGGCTGCGGTGCAAGCGGCCTTAGATACGGACGATAACATCGCCCAAGCTTATGCCTTTTTCAGCCGCGCTAATGTTTACAGCATGATGCTCCATCAACAAAAAGCGCAGAAGGATTTTTCTCAAGTTCATCGCTTATTACCTCAAACCCATGAATTACGTTTTAAGGCCGCCTTAAATCAAGTGGATTTAGAGATAGAATTTGAACAACTAGAATCTGCACAACAGAATTTGCAACAAGCTCATCATCTTGGGCAGCAATTACCTTTATCCAGTTTTGCTCAATTAAATGCATTGTTAGCCTGGAGTGTACAGGCGCAAGCATTGGCTCAGTTGTTTAAGGACACACAAATTCATACGACAGTGCCCGTTGCTTTATTACAGCAAGCAGAAAACACGTTACGGCAAGCTATTCAGCACACAGAAAAGACACAAAATAGGGTGGCTCGTGCGGATGCTTATGGACAACTGGGGCACTTGTATGAAACTCAGCAGCGTTATGAAGAAGCGCTGCCATTAACTCAGCAAGCGATTTTTTTTGCTGAACAAACAGAGTATGCGAAATTACGTTATCGCTGGCATTGGCAGCGCGGACGCATATTGCGAGCCTTGCACAAACGACCGCAAGCAATTGCAGCTTATCACCGCGCAGTACGCTTGCTGCAACCTGTGCAACATGACTTACAAACGGGTTATCGCTATGCTTCGCACCATTTTAATGACAGTGTGCGCCCGGTGTATTACGGCTTGGCTGATTTATTATTACAACAAGCTGCACAGCTTGAAGGCGAAGCGCGTCAAGCCTTGTTGCGTCAGGCTATGGATAGTATAGAAAAAAGCAAAGTGGCTGAATTACAAAACTATTTCAAAGACACTTGCAGTGCAGCATTGCAACCCCGTCAAGTTGATTTAGCCCTGGTAGCCCCTAACAGCGCAGTGTTATATCCCATTGCTCTCCCAGATCGTTTGGTGTTGTTATTAAATTTAGGCGACACCATCCACCAAACAGAAGTGCCTATCCAGCAAACAGAACTGAAAACCACTGCTTTTATTTTTGCCTATGACGTACAAAACCGTGTGAATAATCGCTTTTTCTATGCCGCTTGGGATTTATATAACTGGTTAATTCGCCCGGTCGTTGAAAAACTCCGTGCTGCGCAAGTGGATACTTTAGTGGTGGCACCGGATGGTATTTTTCGTCTATTACCTTTTGCCGCATTGCACGATGGTAAAAACTTTTTGATTGAAGAATTTGCGGTCGTCACAACTCCCAGCTTAACGTTGACTGATCCACATCCCATCAATTGGAAGGAGGCTGAATTATTATTGGTCGGTCTCTCAGAAGGGGTTCAGGGTTACACCGCTTTGCCAGGGGTTTTAACAGAATTAAGTAATATTCAAGGCATTGCTCAATCACAGGTGTCTGGAGTATCACAAATTTTGAATCAAGCCTATTCCGTTGATAGTTTAACTCAAGCCTTAAAAAATACGCCTTATTCCATTATTCATTTAGCTACACATGGAGAGTTTAACTCTTTGGCAGCAGATAGTTATTTGCTCACGTATGGAGAAAAATTACAAATGGATACTTTGCAAAATATCATTGGTTTAGGGCGATTTCGAGAAACACCTTTAGAACTATTGACTTTAAGTGCGTGTAAAACTGCGACAGGTGATGATCGCGCTGCATTGGGTTTAGCCGGGGTAGCTATAAAAGCCGGAGCACGGAGTGCGCTGGCTAGTTTATGGTCATTAGATGATGAAGTAGCGGCGTTAATGATTACTGAGTTTTATCAGTTACTGTTACAAGAAAACGGTATGAGCAAAGCTAAATCCTTACAACAAGCACAAAAATCATTGATAACACAGGTACGTTATGAGCATCCCGCGTATTGGGCGGCTTTTTTATTAATTGGAAGTTGGCTATAGAGTGCTGAATTTATGTTTAAGAATTTCTTTAGTAACACTTTATATATACAAGTGTGGACTCATCAAATCAAAGTGACCGTCATTGAAACGGGAGAAGTCTTTTCTGAAAGACCCTTAGTGGCTATTCAAGTCAATAATAAAGGTGTTAAGTCTATTGTTGCCATAGGTCATGCAGCCACAAAGACTCAAAATGCAGAAGTGATTAATCCATTTGAACATCCCCGCCTGCTGCTGGCGGATTTTGTTGTTGGAGAAAAACTACTGCAATGGATATTTCATAAAATATACCAAAAAAAACCCTTTAAACCTGCACCTTGTGTTGTGATTCATCCTTTGGAAAAACTAGAAGGGGGATTAACGGATATTGAACGCCGTGCCTTTAAAGAACTGGCTTTGGGAGCGGGTGCTCAAGATGTAGTAGTTTATCAAGGTGCAGAATTATCTATCCAGAATTTTGATTTTAAAGCCTTAAAAAAACAAGAAGACAAATAATTGGTATTGACTCCATTCACCGATAATATTGGAAATATAAAAGCTCGTATGAAAAATTTCACACCTTTTACTCTATGTTTATTGTATAGCGGAATCGTTCAAGCTGACATCATCACTGACGGTAGTTTGGGACAAGCTCATCACTTGACCCTAAACAATGCAGAGTATGCGATTACTCAAGATTTAGGGACAACAGCAGGTAATAATTTATTTCATTCTTTTCAAAATTTTAATGTGGGTTTAGGAGAAACGGCGACTTTCTCTGGTGCTAGCCATATCGAAAATGTATTTTCTCGCGTTACAGGCGGCACGGTTAGTAGTATTCACGGTACTATCAAAAATACGATAAGCCATGCCAATACGTATTTAATGAATCCTGTGGGTATTGTATTTGGAGAGGGTGCGCAATTGGATGTGCAAGGTAGTTTTTATGCTACGACAGCCAGCTATTTAGGTTCTTCAGAACAAGCATTTTTTTCTCATTTAGAAGAAAACAGCCAGTTTAATATCTCTCCCCCCACAAGCTTTGGCTTTCTAGGGGATGCTACTATTCAAATAAAAGATACTTATTTAAGCGTGTTACCTACAAAAACGCTGTCTTTCAGTGCTGGACATATTGAATTACAAAGTTCTCATTTCCCTAGCTATGATGACAGTAGCACTCCCACTTTTGCACACGCACTCAGCGCTCCCAGCGGGCAAGTGTATTTGCAGGCAGAAAACACTATCAATTTAGACAATTTTGCAGTGGATACCAGCGGTTTATTTGGCGGCACGATCAACATTCATGCTCAGCAACTGCATCTGCATGATAGCCAGATAAGTAGCCATACTGTGGGAGACATAGATGGGCAGGTGATTGATATTCAAGTAGATGAATTACAGCTCATCGACTCAGATATTGTCGCCAATACCTATGCCGCAGGACGCGGTACAGATATTTATTTACACATCAAAGAGACTTTATCCGCTACCCGCGAAGATCGTCCTCTAGGTGTTGAATTTAATATTAATGCTAATGGTAGTAGCCATATTAGAACGATGACGGCAGGACAAAGTGAACAGATGGGCGATAGTGGTGACATTCATATCCAGGCTAGAAATATTGATTTAACTCAAGCAGCGGAAGTTCGTACACGCAGTTATAGTGCGGGAAAAGCGGGCGATATAGAGGTACAAGTGACAGAGCGCTTTCAAGCAGAAAATGCCTTATTACCCTTAAAAAACCCCAATGTTGTGCCTGTGATTGGAGGTGCTCATACCTTTAGTTTGGATACGGGAAATAGTGGCAATGTCAGTGTTCAGGCACAACAGATTGTGCTGAATAATGGCGGACAAATCAGTGCGAATACGTTGAATGCACAAGGAGGTAATGTCACCGTGCAGGCTGACAATATCTTATTAAAAAATCAACATGCTTTAGGCTTTCCTACTGCCATTGGTAGTGCCAGCTTAGGTATTGGACAAGCCGGTCAGATTGACGTACAAGCCAAGAACATGACTTTAGACAATGGCGGTGTGGTGACAGCGACTACTTTCTTATCAGGAGAAGCCAATCAAGTGAGTGTAGTCGTAGAGGAGACATTGCGTATTTCAGGTGTAGCACAGCAACCTATGCGTGCTTTAGGTCTACCGGCCTTACCTTATCCCAGCAATATCAGTTCTTCATCTAGCAGCACCATAGCGAACAGTGGAACCGCCAGTGATCTTTATGTACAGGCGAAGGATATTATTCTGGAGGGTGGGGGTACTATTGCCAGTTTGACCTATGGTGGAGGGGACGGAGGAAATGCCACCGTGGTAGCCGACACGATGAGTATGTCGGGTTGGGAAAATAATGGTTTGCTGTATCGTAGTGGCATCAATAACGCTTCCAGCAACCCAGCCCCTTATGCGGGACAAGCCGGAAGTATTGACGTGACGGCTCGATACCTTCATATCAGCGATGGTGCTGCCATTAATACCTCCGCAGCCAGTGCAGGCGGTGGAAATATCCATGTTCAAGTCTCAGAACAATTACATATCGTGCAACAAGGGCAAATGACCACCAGTGTGCAAAGTGGTGTTAATAATGGCGGCAATATCCAAATTGAAAGTCCACAATTTACGGTATTAAACCAAGGTTTAATAGTGGCTCAAGCCGATGCAGGACGCGGAGGCAATATTCAACTCACTTCTCACAATGTATTGAACTCTACAGATAGCCTCATCAGTGCTTCTTCTCGCTTAGGATTAGATGGCAATGTAGATATTAATAGCCCTGATTTAAACTTTAGCAACACGGTGTTATCTATTTCTGATGAATTCATTGTGCCGACAGAAATGCAGCGTTGTACCGTAGAAGATGTCTTAAACGGCAGTCGTTTTTTGCTACGTCGCAGAGAGGCTGTACCGCCCCGCATTGATGACATTCAGGCTTTAGGCACTCGTTTGAGCACTCAGTAGCTGGATGCTTCAGTTAAATAGCTTGACTGAGAAAAATGAATCATCTTCCTCGGATTCTTTAATGGTGGATATATCAAATTTAGCTAAATATTCACCCAGTTGCTGAGTGCGTCGCTCTAAGACCGTATTCAACTCTCCAACCAAGCTGGGTTGTGCACTAAGAATAGGATCAAGCTGTTTTTTTGTGATTTCAAATAAAATAGTATTGGTCGTAGCGACAATCGTCGCGGTTCTGGGTATCTTTCTCATTAAAGCAATTTCTCCAAAATAACACCCCGCGCCTAACTGTGCTAAATGTTGAGGTTCATCTTGATTCGGGCTTTTCACCCATACACCGACCACTCCTTGTGCGACTAAAAACATAGAATCGCCTTTATCTCCCTGGTAAAACACGGTTTCATTATTAGAAAAATGTAATGGAGATAAACTGTCACTGAGGCGCTGTCTCAGAGGTGTCGGTAAGGGTTCAAATAATTCAACTCTTTCTAAAATATCTTCCACTAATAAAGGCACACCTTCTTTTTTATCACTGATATTGCGAGTGAGTTGTACTTCTTGATGTGGCATCGCAGGAGGCATTCCGGCATACACTAAATGATGCCAAAGACGCACCCACACTTCTGAGCGAACCAGAAAACGGCGTGGATACTGATCGGAAAAATAAATCACTAAATACTCTGCTGAGCAATCAGTGAGATGGCGCAAAAGAACAGTGGGAGGTGGTTCTTTAAGCACATCATCATTTACCGAGAGCATGGCCTCTTTCAGCACTTTTATGACTTTATTCGGAGGATGTTGTGGATGTACATGTACCCGGCAGACACTGCCATAGGCGTTAGTGGGTTCATTAAAACTGACTAGAATAGCTTCTGCGATTTTAGTATTAGGAATACGCACTAAATTGTGTGCGCGGGTGCGAATACGAGTAGTACGCCAGTTCATATCCACCACCTGACCTTCATCGTAATCTTCCATTTTAATCCAATCACCAACAGAAAAAGAACGTTCTAAATTTAGTGCAATTCCAGAGAAAATATGCGAAATATTCAATTGAATAGCCAAGCCAATAATCATCGCAATGACGCTAGAAGTGGCTAATAAGCCGGTCAGTTTTTGTTCAAAGACAAAGGCCACAACACCAAACAAGGCTAATAAGTAAATAATGAAAGCCGCAAATCGCCGCACCAAGGACGGAATATGACGACCTGTCTTATATTCTAAAGGATGCCAAATAAAATATTCCAAACTTAAATTAATAAATAGCGCGGGTACAAACCACCATAACACATCAAACAGGGTTACAAAGGATTTAAGGTTTTCTGGGTGAATCCAATTTTTTAGCATATCCAATCCAACTGTTTCCAATGAAATGAGGATAAAGAAGCTGGATAATAAATAAACAAACCATAACAGGCGTGTTTGTTTTAAATAGGCTTGATGGCGCAGTAAAAAAGCAATAATTAATATAAAAACTGATGTCAGGGTGACTTCCAAAGCATAGGTATAAGGGAGTAACTGCCTTAAAGAAAATTCTATCTCATGAACCTGAATCTCTGCGGTAAAACGTGAATATTCTAACTCACTTCCTGTGCTACTCAATAAATCAGGATCACCCAAACTTTGTTTAGGTTTAGTATCTTGGTAGAAGTTCAATAAACGCACTTCCCAACCAGCGGCACTATTTAAGATTTTGGCATAACGCGCTGCTTGTTCTTCTTTATCCGGCTTTATTAAACCTAAGCCTACAATATCAGTCACATAAATCAAGTTATTATGACTGAGTTGACGATGATGAAATTCAATGCTTAAACGACGTTTATGTAAATTTAGAAATCCTTTACTCAGTTCTGTTTGAAATTGACCATTAACATGGTAGCGCAAATATCTATACGACCCTTGGATTTTTTCTATATCAGGAGTGTCTAGTTTAATCGGTGCTGTTGCATTAATGAAGTGAACATCCTGTACATTAAAACCGGTTTTAAATCGAAACCAAATAAAGAAATCGACGTTATAGCTCAACGTTTTAATATCTAATTCGCTGATTTCGTTGACTTGAATACCTGTATACACCACATCTGTTTTATACATCAGTTGATCATCAACTTGCAGCACGGTGCCTGAAGCTAATGCTTGTTCTAGGTTAGCAATTTTACGCGCACTGCCCACCGCTTTTAACTGTGTTAATGAAGACACCAGGGTTTCCCCTTTTAAATTCCCCATTTGTATTGATTTTTTTGCATTACCATCAGCATCAAAATAATTGAGTCCGGTGACACCTTCTATGGCTAATTCAGGTTGATTAAGTTGTTCTAACTCATGTTGAATAGCTTTGCGTTTTTGTGCTAATTCACTATCTCTGTGCTCAGAAAAACGGTTTTTTATGGCTGTCGTTAATACATGTGCGGCATCGTAAGCAAAGGCAGAAAACCAGCGGGGCTTTTGACCATAAGTAGACAAGAATTTTTCATAAAAATGCTGTCCTTGATGATTTGTCGTATCAAAAATAAACGGGGTGGCAATGTATAATTGATCGGTGTAATAACCTGGATAATTTTGCTCATTCGGTAGCGCGACCAATGCACGACTAAAAGCCGGATTTGCAAAGCTCATCGGCACCAATACAGGATGGTCTATACCCGCATCACGAATCGCTTTTAACCACTTCACACCATCTTCCCAATGACTTGATAATAAAATCAGCGTGCTTTGCCGTTGTTTTTTAAGTTGCTTTACAATGCGACGCATTTGTAACGCCTGTATTTTATTATCCATCTTTATCTGCCAATGATGTGTGGTGCTTAAGCCAATACCATCACTGGTGTTTTTGAAGACATCGGCTAAATATCGATTACGTGTATCTTGATAACTAATAATATTGACATTTTTTTCTTTAAGAACATGCTTTGCATACTGTGCCAGCGCACGCCCTTGAGTGAGTTCATTAAATACAGTGCGGAAATACCACGGATTATCTGCCGTAATCGCATTATCAGTCGCACTAGGCGTTAATGCGGGGATGCCATATTTGCGGTAAATCTCGCCTCCGGCTAAAGAACACATAGAGTTGCTATGTCCAATGACCGCTAAAGCTCGATTTTGTTCAACAATTTCTAATGCGCTTTGTTTGGCGTGATTAGGATCATTCTTGTCATCATAAACATCCAATCTCACTAAGTGTCCTTCTATTCCACCCTTTTCATTCAGCTCTGCTAAATACAACTCAACAGCCGCTTTTAATTGCTGACCTTGTTCTTTATCCTCACCCGACAAAGGAGCGACTAAAGCAATATGTAGTTCTTTATCCTGGGGTAACTTTGAAAAATAATAAGCCACACCCAGAAAACAAATAAGAAAAAGAACTAAGCTGATTAATTTAAGCACGGTTTCACGATTCATACTGATTTAACCCATGATGTTGTGTAGTCGCTGGCTAGAAATAGCCGTGGTTTTGGCGTTGATAAGCCCTTAAGAGCCTATACGAAAACGGGATAATCGGCTGCAAACCCGCCCTTTTGGCCAGGTTTTCCGCTTTTTTTCGTTAAATAGCGGGCTATTCGCCTTAAAAAACCGAAAAATCTGCCTCAAAATGGCGAATTTTCGCTTCGATTCCTCATCTTCGTATAGGCTCTAAGAGCCTATACGAAAACGGGGCAAAAGGGCAAAAGAGCGCCAGCGTTTAGGGTATTTCCCCCATTCCCATGCGCTTTGTGTGAGCGAGAAAAGGTGTGCTGGGTTTTACTGCTCCAGCAAGCTGAAAAACCGTTGCACGACTTCTAATTTGCGGGTTTTGGGCATGGGGGGCAGGCTGTCGAGAAAGATGCGCCCGTAGGGTTTTTCGACTAAACGTGGATCGCCTAGCATGAGCAGGCCACGATCTTGGGTGTCGCGGATCAGCCGTCCGCTGCCTTGTTTGAGCGCAATCACGGCTTGTGGTATTTGATAGTCCCGAAACGGATTGCCGCCTTGATCGCGCAGGTGGTTGATCCGCGCTTCCATCACGGGATCGCCGGGAGAGGCAAAGGGGAGTTTGTCGATAATCACGCAAGAGAGCGCTTCGCCGCGTACATCGATGCCTTCCCAAAAACTGCCTGTGCCTAGCAATATGGCATTGCCCAAGGCTCGAAAACGTTCTAGTAATTGTGCGCGTGGCATACTGCCTTGCACCAGCAGCGGGTAGGGCAAGCCGCTGTCTTCTAAGTAGTCCGCCGCTTCGCGTAAAGCGCGGTGGCTGGTAAATAAGAAGAAAGCGCGGCCTTGGCTGGCTTTTAGTACGGGCAAGGCGCTTTGTACGAGATCGTGGGTGTAATCCGCGCTGCGCGGTTCGGGTAAATCTTGCGGGACGTACATGAGCGCGGCGTGACGGAAATCAAACGGACTTTCCCAGCGTTGAGTGTGGGCGTCATCTAGCCCTAATTGTGCGCTGAAATGTTCGAATAATTCGCCGACGGATAAAGTCGCTGAGGTGAATATCCAAGCGCGTGATTGGCGGCTTTGATAGCTGTGGAAGCGCTCAGCGACGGATAAAGGGGTGAGGCGTAAAATGAAGCTGCGTTTAAACAGTTCATACCATTGAATTTGTCCATCGGGTGGGTGATCGATGATGTCATTAAATCGCGCTTGTAATTCGCGGCTACGAAAGCAGCAGGCTTCTAGTGCTTTGCCGCGTTCTGCTATGAGTTCTAGGTTTTCTTCTAGCTTTTTTAATTGCTCACGGACAATAGCTAGGGCTTGGTGAAATTGATCATTGGCTTGTAGATGATGCCAACCACCGCGTTCGGGCACTTCACCAAAGGCGGTGCGTAGAGCGCGTACTACACTCTCAAGTTTTTTGGCATGTTCACCGATGGCGGGACAATCTCCCGCTTCTAGTTGTTCGGCACGCACGCTGTCGTGACACAGTTCGATGCATTGGCGGCTGCTGACTTGGCTGCCGAAAAAATTTGAGGCGATTTCTGGGAGTTGATGAGCTTCATCAAAAATCACGGCTTCTGCACCGGGTAATAATTCTCCAAAACCTTCTTCGCTCAGTGCCATGTCGGCAAAAAATAAGTGATGATTAATGACTAATACGTCGGCTTCATTGGCTTTGCGCCGTGCTTTGAGTACGTGGCAATCTTTAAATTGTGGGCATTCTTGGCCTAAGCAGTTGTCGGTGGTGGAGGTGACTTGCGACCAGATGCTGGCATCTTCTGGAATGCCGTCTAATTCGCCAATATCACCGCTGCGTGTGCGGCCTGACCAGTCTCTGACTTGGACGAGGTGATCAACCGTGGCAGGGTTTGGAAATAAGCTGTTGTCTTGTTCTGCCAGTTGCATTCGGTATAGGCATAGGTAGTTGCTACGACCTTTGAGCAGGGCAATTTGTGCTGGAATGCCGAGTGCATCACGTACCAGAGGTAAGTCGCGGTGGAATAGTTGGTCTTGTAGGGTTTTGGTGCCGGTGGAAATCAGTAGGCGTTTGCTAGAGAGTAAACCAGGGACAAGATAGGCAAAGGTTTTGCCGGTGCCGGTACCAGCTTCGCAGATGAGGGTGTCGCCTTCGCTGAGGATGTCTTCAATGGCTTTCGCCATTTTTTGTTGTGCTAAGCGCGGGGCAAAACCAGGAATTTTTTTTGCGAGTAGGCCATTTTCTGACAGGGCGTTGGCGGAAGTAGGCAAAGAGAACGTCCTTGAGCGGCAGGCATTTGAGTATTTTGAGGGGGCGATAGCACTGTGCTGTGCTATCACCTATATAAAAAGTCCTGCACACCCTGTGAGTGTGCTATGTCCGTTATTCATCCATTTCTGGATATTCGTGGGTATCGCCCGCCTTTAATATTCCGTAGAACATATTAGGCGGTATTTCTGGAAAACTATCATAATGATAAAGCAAGCATTTACTTTGGATGTCTGGGTTCATGTCGTGAATTAAATTGGAAATATGGGGATGCACACCGGAAGGATAAGGGCTGGTTTCACAATCCATATAAATGCGGTCAGCTTTGTGGTAATGCGCTTCTAATTGTTTGGGAATCATGTGCTGAGTATCGGTGGGCATGAGCACATTATAGCCGCTGGAATGTTCTAGGCTGATGCCGTAACTGGGCATTTCTTCAGAGCTAGAAATGACATGCATGGCAAAAATAGGGGTCATTTTCCAGGTGTCGCTGCCATCTTCAAAAATATGGCTGGCCGTGGTGCCGTCTTCTTGTTTGCCGACTAAATGTAGATCAAAGTAGGTTTCGATGGTGACATCGGGCACACCTTGCACTGTGTCCATACCGGGCCCTACTGCACGTTTTAAGGGTTCGAGGACTTTTTTATGGACAAATAAATCGGGCTTGCAACTACTGGGCGGCACAGGCCAAATGTTTTGTTCTAAAAATAATTTGTCGGCAATGAATTGATCGCCTAACCATTGTTTTTTGGCGGGCGTGTAGTAAGGATTAAACATGGTGGTGAGGGCCATATATTCCATGCCGCCAATATGATCATTATGCGGATGAGAGATATAAATACCGTCAATTTGTGACGATGCGAGGCTGAGCGCTTTAAGCGCGTGACGGGCATCACCACCGATGTCGATTAATAAGCGATAAGGGCGTTCGCCACGCTTATTGAGCATGTCAAATTCAATCAGGAAGTTTGATTGCCACCTTGGAAGATAGTAACTCGCACTGAAGGCTTGTAAGCGCTGGGTGATCTCTTCTGGACTCAGCGAGTCAATAGTCCCTTCCTGTATCCATTGAGCCAGGGTTTCAGCCGTCTTTTTCAGCGGTATAGCCTGTTCGTAAGTTCCGGTTGAAAATGCGGCATTTACGCCAATGGCGGTTATTTTCATAGCTGCGCCTGTTGTGTGTTTATTCCCCGGTTTGGCAGGGGTTTTTACCAATGATAAGAGAGTGATAAATCGTACTGACGCGGTTCGTATTGCGTATCAAAATAAGCAATACGATTCGCATTCGGTGTTGAACTGACTTGTGTATAGTAAGTCTCATTGAGCACATTGTGAATACTTAATGCCAGTTCAAGTCCTTTGTAAGTACCGTGGAGTATTTGATAGCGCACACTGGCGTACCAAATAGAAAAACCATCGGCTAAATCTGCACTACGATGATCATAACGTGCTTGTTGCCCTGGATTCCAGGTACTGCTAGGCCAGTCGTGACGATCACCGTAAGTGACTAAATGATTGTGTACGCTCCAACGGTGTTCTGCGTGTTGATATTGCCAGTCTAAGCCAACGGTGGCTGTCCAGTCTGCAAATAAGGGTAAAGCTTCTCCAGTCTCTTTATCCTCTGCCTGTAAGGCGCTGAAATTAGCAAATCCTGACCAGTGTTGGGATAGATTCAAACGTGTTTCTAATTCTGAGCCATAAATATCCTGTCCCCCCACATTACCAAATTGTTCGCCCTGCAAACGTTGAATCACATCCTCATACTCATTATGAAACACCGATAAACTCAAGCTGTAATGAGACGTGGTGTAATTGAGTTGGGCTTCGAGCGTATTCACAGTTTCAACATCGGGTAAGGGCGTATTGATATTGGCGCGGGTGAATTCCAGAAAATTGGGCGAACGAAAAGCAGTACCGTACAAGAGTTTTGCCGAAAAATACGTATTAAAACGATGTGTCAGTCCTAAACGATAGCTGATTTGATTAGAAAACAAGTCTAACTTGTCATAGCGCAGACCCGCCGTAAAAGCGGTTTTATCGGGCGTAATATCATAAGAATATTGGGCAAACACACCTAGATTACTGAGTTCGAGATGCTGATAATCAGGATTAGGGGCTGTTGCGTAATCATTGGTCACCCTGAGTATTTGATCGATATAAGTATTATCCAACTGAGTTTCATGTTGCAGTTGAAAACCCGCGACCAAAGCATGACGCGGATGCCAATCATAATTCCAAATAGATTGCAGCCCTAATAAAGACACATTGTCGTTGTACGTATAATCTTCTAACACATCAACACGTTGGCGCTCCGTCATTAAATACGTGGTTTCGCGTTCAGAGCGATCATGGCGGGTGTAATACAAATGCCATTGAGCACTCAAGGTATCCGAGACCTCTTGAGCATAATGCAGATTAAAGCTGTAACGCTTAATGTCGCGGGCGCTGGGGCGTTGAATACCTTTATTGACATTAAGATTGTCAAAATCACTCAGCACCATGTTAAAGCTTAGTTTATGGGCTTTAAGTGCGGCTTTTAGTTGAAGATAACTTAATGATTGCTTAGGATTTTCGCTGTTATTGGCACGTCCATTTCGATCATACACAGGAATATGACCATCCGTGTCGTAGTATTTTCCTTGTACTTGCACATAAGCGTGTTTTAGCTCTTCTTCGCCGCGCAAATACACACCGTAAGTCCCCGCATTGCCAATATCTAATGTCACTGCATTAGGCGATGGGCGCTCACCAGGGGCATAGGTGAAAACACTAATAACGCCTGAAAAGGCATTGCTGCCATATAAAGTGGAACCCGGTCCGCGAATGATTTCAATGCGTTTAATATTATCTAAAGGGATTTCTCTATCGAGTTTAAAGCCACCGAATAAATCCCGCGAAGGCATACCATCAATAAACAAAGCCACTTTATTATTGAATTCAGTTTGTACCCCGCGAAACCAAGCTGTATGGCGTTTATTGTTTTTAACTTGAACCTGAATACCTGCGGTCATCCACAGCAAATCGCTGAGCATTTTGGCACCAGAACGCGCAATATCCTCATCAGAAATGACCACCATATTAGCCGTAGAAGTGCGCAGCTTTTTTAATGTGCGATCACCGGAATACACCGGAACATCCATTAATTCAGCTAAATTCAAATGGCGTAGTAATGATATTTCATCGCGCATCCGCGCATAATTAACGGGTTCTGTAGCGTAGCTAGGCATTTGTGTGATGCACAACATCGCAAAGATACAAAAACGATACATCCTGATTAATCGCATTTAACTGTTTCCTCTCTAATACCCTGTTTTTGAAGTCCTAGTCATAGACTTTTCGCTACGATACCACCTGTACAAGCTATCAAAATAAGCTTGCTGAGGTGCCAGCCTTATGTCCTTAAAAACCTTTCGATACTACTTCATCAAGTCCGTGATAATTTTCACAAGGCCAAGCATACAAAGTACGAATTACCGTGCCATCTGGGGCTGTGGCGGGGACGGGGTGAGGTAAAGCCGAACAAGCCGCAAAAGCTTGATTCACATCATCCGGCAATTCCACGGCAGTATGTACAAACACACCATCACATCCCTTTTCTCGCTGTATTGAAGGCCACACATCGAATTGATTTAAACGCCGCTGTGAACTGCGAGTCAAATACACCGTTTTGCGCTGAGGCCAATAATAGGCCAGCTCAGCACCCAATTGATAATACGTTACCCATAGAAAATCAGCTTTAGCAGGCGTTTGTTGTGCCAATTGAGCCACAGGTTCACGCCAGTAACGCATTTTTCGCAATGAATCTTGTTTGGCAGACAAATAAAAACTATGCGGGAAAAAAGTCACCAACACATCCAGTCTATACAGCGCAAAACCCGCATACATCAAGCGTTTTTGCCACATCCCCAACTGCGGAATGTGACCTGCAAACAAAACCAAAAAACCAATATAAGCAGGAGCAGGCCAATTTAATTGCACTTTACTGCTCAGTGCTTTGAGCAAGAAAAAGCCCAATGTCAACCAAGCCGTCACCCACAACATGCGTTGTGCCGCATGATGAGGTCGCCGTGCCACTATGGGCAACAATATTAAAGCCACCAAAGGCGACAAAGCCAGCCATTGCCCGCCGACAAACTCCCAGAAATCGCTCCAATCATAAGTGTGCAGGCCGGGAATCCCCTGAACATGTCCCAATTCATGATGTAGCATGACCCAATCATGTTGAGCATTCCACCACAACATAGGACTCATGCACACAAACAATAACAATAAGCCCAGCCAAAAATGCGGTTGCCGCAATGTAGCGCGTCCGCGTGCGGTAAATAACAAACCGCTGCACAGCCAAAAAGGCAACAAACCAATGCTGAGCTTACTTAATGCTCCGATACCAATGCTTAAGAGCCTATACGAAAACGGGATCATCGGCTGCAAACCCGCCCTTTTGGCCCGGTTTTCCGTTTTTTTTCGTTAAATAGCGGGCTATTCGCCTTAAAAAACCGAAAAACCTGCCTCAAAATGGCGCATTTTCGCTTCGATTCTCCATCTTCGTATAGGCTCTAAACCAAAACCATACCAAGCCAGAGGTTGTGCCTTGTACAAAGCGAGATAGGCCGACCACAACGCCAGCGTCCAAGCCAAAAACAATACAGCATCGGTGCTCATCGCATGAGTCGGAATAAAAAAAGCCGGAGTCGTCAAGCCCAAGACCACCGCCCACCAAGCCGCCACGCGACTGTCCCAAACCTCTTGCGCCAAATAAAACAACGCCCATAAAAACCCGCTATAAGCCAGCCAAGCAGGTAAACGCAAAGCCCATTCTGCATCGCCAAATACAGCGGTACTGGCGGCAATCAATCACGCCACTAAAGGCCCTTTAGTCGCATAGCTCCAATCCAAGTGCTGCGCCCACAACCAATATTGTGCTTCCTCAAAATGTAACTCGACATGCCCCACATGCAGCAACACTGCACGTAACAGCATCACCGCCAAGCACAACAAAAACAACCAGAATTCATCGGGTCTACGCGATACAGCAGAAGAAAATAAAGCTATCAATAGCGTCTCAAATCGATGCGTGACATTTAGCTTAAAGAAATGCGCAAAGCCGCAGCAATAGCAAAAGGCGATAAAGTCAAAGCCAACATCAACAAAGCCCCCAGAAAATACAACTGCCCACTCACATCCATACCGCCCGCCGCGTGATTCACCGCATTAGCCGCAAAAATCAGCACCGGGATATATAGCGGCAATACCAGCAATGACAGCAGCACCCCGCCACGTCGCAAGCCCACCGTCAAAGCCACACCAATAGCACCGACCAAACTCAAGACAGGCGTTCCCAAGGCTAAGGTAGCGACTAAAGTCGTCATCGCCTCCGATGGTAAAAACAGCAACACGCCTAACAAGGGCGCCAACAAAATCAACGGCAAACCGCTCACCAACCAATGCGCAAAAACTTTAGCCAACACCAACACCGCCAAAGGATGATGATTCAAAGCGATTTGTTCCAAAGCACCATCTTCAAAATCCCCTCGAAATAAACTATCCAACGACAACATCGCTGCCAACAGCGCCGCCACCCAGATCACTCCAGGAGCCATGAGTTCTAAGGTTTTAGGATCAGGCGTGACCCCCAGCGGAAAGAGGGTGATGACAATGACAAAAAACAGTAAAGGGTTGAGTAATTCCGCACGATGACGATAAGACAGAGTTAAATCACGTTTTAGTAAAGTAAAAAAGGCTTGAAAAGAGGAGGACATAAAGACTCGCTTGTGGCATGGCTATAGATAAAACGAATAACGCCAAGCCCCAGCACACAAGGGCATCACAGAGATTGGCGATAAAAAAGTGGGGAGCATTATATACCCGACTTTCCGCACACCCTAAACAGAAAACGAAATGTGTCCATCACCCGCTTTTTTTATCGTGTGGTCTGTGAAGGATAATACCCACTCTTTCATTGTTTAAGACTTTAATACGCTTTGCACATAGGCAAGAGCATGATGAATCGTATTGAAAGCCAGTAATTGAGCATGTTCTGTGTTTTGATCAGCTAAAGCCCGTGCTAATGGCGCTTGTAACCCACTGAGTACCGGAACATGCCCCATCAGCGTGAGCGCATCAATGAATTTAAGCAAAGCAATAGCCGCTGATTTTTCATCATGTGGCATAAAAACAGAGGTATCTAAAATAAGATAAGTACTCGATGGCTGCGGATTTAATAATTTTAAATCATTAAATACAGAATTTAATAGATTTTCTTCTAGTGAAATGATGTAAGGGCATAATAACACCCCAGGTGATAATTCTATTAAACGACATCGGTCTATAGATGAGACTGCTTCAAGGTTTTTTGGAATGTCAGTAGCGGTAATGGCTTTAGGTTTAACTTTAATCACAGCTTGCTGAGTAGTGCTTAATAGTTCCTCCCTTAAATGAATCATTTTTTGTTGCCAGGTTTTTTCAGCCATTTGATAATCTACTTCGATATGACGATTTTTTTCTTTGACTTCCACTAATTCACGATGCAGTGAAATTAACTCAGATTTCATCACCTGCATGGTATGATCATACAGTCCTAATTCACCATGCCCCACAAGCGATGAAGTCACTTCTTGTAAACCTAAAAATTGTTGATGTTTAACCAATTCTCCTAAGCGATAAGCTTTTTTTGACAGCAACTTTATGCGCTGAAAAAACAACCAATCCATCAAAAAATACACCACAGCTAATAATGGAATCGCCATCAAAAAGGAATAAAATAAACTGATCCTTACAAAGGATGAGGCTGTTGTACCTATTTCATTATTTGGTTTTACAATCACCACTTTCCAATAAGATTCAGGTACAAAAAAAGTATAGGCAGTAGAGGCTGATTGATTAATAAAATCATTTTTAACTGGAAAGGTTTTAAAAAAGCTTTGACGGACTAATGGATTGGCAATAATGGCGGATAATAATTGTGCTTGTTCAGCAGATAATTGATAGCTATCTTTATCTAATTGAGCCGCGATAGTGGCATCATAACCGGGCATTTGAGCAGCTATTTTGAGAATATTTTTATTCATGTCCTCAAGTGCTGCTGCAACAGGTAAAAAATCGGCTTGTTGAGCCGCCAGTTCTTTAGCTGTCATCATGCTTTTAGCACTCTCACCGTGTTCATTGTTCTCATGTTTAAGCACTAAATCTGTATTGGGGAAAGTAATAAAAGTATTAAACTGATCGGTGATAAAAACATAGCCGCCCGTCTTTTTTTGCCAGTAATCAGCAAAGGCTTGTAAGCCTTCTAAGCGTAAATCAATCGTTACTGTACCAGAGAAAGCTTGGTTTTCATCATAAGTCGCGGCGGTATTTGTCACCATAGGTTGCAAAGAATGAGGATCAAGATAAGAACGGCTCCATGAAGTGCGTCCGGGTTCTAAGTGGCGCACGACGACATACCATTCTTCATGTAAATAACCGGATTCTGATTGGTTATAATCATCATAGTATTCTAACTCTCCATGAGCATTTCTTCCCCAAAAGAAACTATGTCTTTCTTTATCTTTATCAAAACTATAAGGTTCAGGCCATATTCCACCACCCGCAATCGCATCATTATTGTGAAAATTGATCATAGGCGGCAGTGTGGTTTGAAAAGTATCTGAGTCTTTTGGTAAATGTTCAGTGAGTAAAGCTAAAGAACGGGTTAAGGCTGCCACTTCATTTGTCCGCGCCATTAAATCGGATACCATATTATTTCCCACCATTTCAATGAATTGATGAGATTTATCCAGCAAGACTTGTTTGCCTTTGATTTCAGTGATCCAAGCATGTCCTAACAAGCCCCCTAAAATCAGTACAATGGGCATTAATACACCGTAGAATTTTAAGCTATGATGCCAAGCAATTGGAGAGGATGAGTTTTGCATAAGGTTCTTGTCAGTTCTTTGAAGCTATGGTTCATAGCTTATAAAATAGAAAGGTGGTTAAATGATAATGATTGAGTGTACATGAACATTTTATTATACGGTATAAATTGTAGGCTGCTCTAGCGTATTATCCTTGAATCATTAAAAACAACCTCTCTTTCCTTCTCACTAAGAGCCTAACAATATGTTTGAATTTGCTAATTTTAGTCCCTTTCAAATCGCTCGCTTGCCGCGCATTATTTTTGCTGATGGCAGCCTAGAACAACTGCCCGATCTTATCGCCCAGCATGGACACACGGCATTATTAGTCACGGGGCGGCAATCTTTTCTACACACGCCGCAATGGCAACAGCTAAAAACCCACTTAAACTCACGCCATTTGCGTTGGGATACCGTGCATATTCCTGGAGAACCTTCGCCACAAATGATTGATGCGGCGGTCAGCCAACATCAACATCAGGGATTTGACGTGGTGCTGGGCATTGGCGGCGGCAGTGTTTTAGATGCCGCCAAGGCCATCGCGGGCCTGCTGCCTAGCGGAGATTCTGTGATGGATTATTTAGAGGGTGTCGGACGAGGACTCACGTACTCACCACCTGCCACGCCTTTTATCGCGGTGCCGACCACCGCAGGCACAGGCAGCGAAGCGACTAAAAATGCAGTGCTAAGCCAGCACGGTGAGAATGGCTTTAAAAAATCCTTTCGCCATGATGCTTTAGTGCCACACACCGCCGTCATTGATCCGCAATTGCTGGCTTCTTGTCCGCCCTCGCTGATCGCCGCCAATGGCATGGATGCATTCACTCAATTGCTGGAATCCTACGTCTCCACCCGCGCCAACCCGATGACCGATGCTTTAGCCCTTTCCGGTATCAGTGCATTTGTCGAGAGTTTCTGGGCGGTGTGGCAGCAACCCTCAGCCGCAGCCGCTGAACGCCCTAAGCTGGCATATGCCGCTTTATTATCAGGGATTAACCTCGCGCAAACAGGTTTAGGTTCAGTACACGGCATGGCCTCGCCGCTCGGAGCGTTTTACCCGATTCCGCATGGCGTGGTGTGCGGCACTTTGGTCGCTGAAGCCACAGACGTCAACATCCAAGCACTGCAAGCGCGTCAACCACACAGCGTAGCCTTAGATAAATATGCTCAAGTAGGTCGCTTGCTCAGCCAGCAAGCCCATTTATCCCGCGCACAAGCGCTGCACAGCTTGGTAGCCACTTTGCGCGATTGGACGCAACGATTGGAACTGCCTTATCTCAACACCTATGGACTCAGCACATCAGGCTTTGCTCAAATCATCAAAAACAGCCAAGGCAATAGCATGAAAACCAATCCCTTGGTGTTAGACGATGCTGAGTTATATGAGATATTGGCGCGGCGTTTGGGGGCGTAAAGAGATGCCATGCGGCTCATGGGAACGAGGGTAAATATCCGCTGTTTTGCAGCCGATTATCCCATTTTCGTATAGGCTCTTAAGCTTGGACAAATCTATTTCATCATTCAAGTATGCTATATACTGGTTTTTGCTTTATTTTCGTGGAAATGCTTATGAAACTCATTATTGTCAGTGGCTTGTCGGGGGCAGGTAAGACGCTGGCTTTGCACAGCCTTGAAGATCGAGGCGTGTATTGTATTGATAATCTGCCCGTGAGCTTATTGCCTGCGGTGGCGGAGCAAATGCCGACTTTATCGGTCTCTTCGCCTTGTGTGGCGGTGGGCATTGATGCGCGTAACAGCACTTTGCAAGCATTGCCGCAATGGTTAGAGATTTTGCAGGAAAAGCACATTGCCTATGAGATTTTGTTTGTCGAAGCCGATACCGAGGTGCTATTAAAACGCTTTAGCGAAACACGGCGTAAACATCCGCTGACATTGATACAGCCGAATTTGTCGCTGGCAGAAGCGCTGACCCTGGAACGCCAAATGCTGAGCGTGTTGTCTGAGCAGGCCGCGATCCGCATTGATACGTCACAAACCAATGTGCATCAATTGCGTGATCTGGTACGCTTAAAAGTCGGTTTGAACGAAACTCAAGCGATGCCATTGTTATTTCTGTCCTTTGGCTTCAAATATGGGGTGCCGCAGGATGTGGATTTTGTCTTTGATGTTCGTTGTCTGCCTAATCCACATTGGGAACGACACTTACGCAGCCTAACAGGACGCGATCCGGCGGTGATGGATTATCTCAGCGCACAACCCAAAGTACGCGATATGCAGGCGCATTTGTCACAGTTTTTACACACCTGGATTCCGCAGTTTGAAGCGGATAACCGCAGCTATTTAACCATCGCTTTCGGTTGTACAGGCGGGCAACATCGCTCGGTGTATATGGTGGAACAGATGGCGCAACATTTTAGTGAGCAACGCAAAGGTGTGTTGCTACGTCATAGAGAACTCTCTTAAACGTGTTAGAACAAGAATTTACTATTGTTAATCGACTCGGCTTACATGCCCGTGCAGCCGCCGTCTTAGTACGTGCAGCGAATGGCTTTGCGAGTCAGATCCGCATTCAAAAAAATACTCAGCCTGCGGTGGATGCCAAAAGCATCATGAGCGTGATGCTGTTGGCTGCGGCCAAAAATGCACAAGTGTGTCTCACCATTGAGGGGGAAGACGAACAAGAGGCCATGCAAAAACTGGGAACTTTGATTCAATCTGGTTTTGGAGAAGGTGAGTGAGCTTTACTTTACAAGGCATGGGCGTATCGCGAGGCATCGCTATAGGCCCTGTGTATATTCTGCACCATCAGGTGGAAATTACTGAATATCGTATTGAGGAAAAGCAACTTGAGTCCGAAATTGAACGCTATCGCAACGCTTTAAAACAAGCCCGTGAAGAATTGCGCGAAATTCGTGATCAAATCCCTCTGATTTATCCTTCCCGTGATATTCCATCGCCCAACGACACGGCGATTCCCACCACTGCCGCAGAAATAGCGTCTTTTATTGATCCGCACATGTTGATGTTAGATGATGCCATGTTGACGCAGATTCCCGTTGAAATCATCAAAGACACGCGGTGCAACGCCGAATGGGCTTTGAAACAACAGCAAGATCGTTTCACTGACTTATTTGAAGCGATGGATAATGAATATCTCAAAGCCCGCAAGCATGATATTCAGCAAGTCATTGATCGCGTGCAACGCTGCTTACAAAAAGCCGCACAACCTGAAGAAAAGTACGATAACACCCCAGACATCCCCGAAGGCAGCATCGTCTTAGCCCATGATTTAACCCCCGCAGATACCGCTTTGATGCCACATCAAGGCATTAAAGCCTTCATTACCGAACACGGGGGGATGAATTCACACACCGCTATTATTGCGCGTAGTTTGGGCATTCCCGCCATTGTCGGCTTGCGTTGTGCGCGACGTTATTTGCGCCGTGGCGATACGCTGGTGGTGGATGGCTTGCACGGCGTGGTACTAGGCAATCCCGATGTGCGCAGTTTGCGTTATTTTAAAAACCTGCAAACCGAACAAAAACGCAAACGCAGTGAACTATCGCGCTTGCGCGAAGCACCCGCCGTGACCCGTGACGGGAAGATGATCACCTTGTACGCCAACATCGAATTTCCCACCGATATGCAAGCGGTCAAACGCACCGGAGCCGATGGCATTGGCTTATATCGCACTGAATTTCTTCACATGAACCGCAGCCCAGAAGAAGGGCAACCGGATGAAAACGAGCATTACGAAGCCTATGTCAAAGTGCTACGTGCGGTGGACGGGCCCGTGACCATTCGCACCTTAGATTTAGGCGCTGACAAGCAAGTGGATGGCGGCATCGCGCGTAGTGGCGGTGCGGTACCTGCCAACCCTGCATTAGGCTTACGCGCCGTGCGTTTATGCTTGAGAGATTTATCCCTATTTAAACCTCAATTACGAGCGATTTTACGCGCATCCATTGTCGGCCCGGTGCGCATGATGATTCCCATGGTGTCCAGCGTGCATGAAATGGCGCAAGTCCATCACCTGCTGTGCGACGTAAAGCGAGAACTCGAAGCCGAAAACTTAGCCTACGATCCAGAAATGCCCGTGGGGGCGATGGTCGAAGTACCCTCCATGGCGATTTGCAGTGATTTATTTATCCCCCATGTTGACTTTTTTTCCATTGGCACCAACGACTTAATTCAATACACCCTGGCTATTGATCGCGTCGATGATGAAGTCGGCTATCTCTACGACCCACTGCATCCCGCCGTGTTGCGTTTGCTCAACCAAGTCATCGTACAAAGTCATCAAGCCGATAAACCCGTCAGCATGTGCGGAGAAATGGCCGGTGATCCACGTTATGTGCGCTTACTACTCGGTTTAGGTTTGCGTTATTTCAGCGTGAATCCAGAAACCTTATTAGAAGTGAAACATATCATTCGCCACAGCGATTTAAACAAATTGCGCCCACTGGCAAAACAAGTCTTAAACAGTCAAGACAGCCATCAAATCGAAGATTTAGTGGCACAAATGAACGTACTCTAAAATATGACTTCCCTACTGTTTTTCCTGTTCCTAGCAGGACTAGGCTGGTTTTGGTTCGACTCCTTACGCGCCCACGAAATCGCCAAAGGCATGAGCAAAAAACTCTGCCAACACTACCAACTCCAATTACTCGACGACACTATCAGCCTTAAACGCCTGACACTACACCGTGATCGAACACATCCCAAATTACGTTTTTACCTACAACGCGCTTACCACTTTGAATTCACCGCAGATGGTGCGGGGCGCACCCAAGGACAACTACTAATGAAGGGGACTCGCCCCGTATTCATTGACTTACCCGGTTATTATGAACGGGTCATTGTGTAAAGCTCATGAGCGCCGCTCTAACCCACGGATACCTCCCATGACACTCGTTGATTCCCACTGCCATTTAAACATGTCCAAGATAGATACCCCGACCCTATTAGCCACCGCTAAAGACGAAGGCGTGGGACACTTTCTCAATATTTCTGTGAATTTGCAGGATTTTCCGCAGGTCTTACAGGCCGCGCACGATTTTGACAACGTGTACGCCACCGTCGGCCTTCATCCCAACACCGATCCCGCCAACGAAAGCACCGCAGAAGAATTAATCGCCCTCGCGGCTGATCCGCGCATTTTAGGCATTGGCGAAACCGGGCTTGATTATTACTACAACAAAGGCGATATGACCTGGCAACATGAACGCTTTCGTTATCACATCCGCGCTGCCCGCGAATGCCAAAAACCGCTGATTATTCATTGCCGTGATGCTAAAGACGATGTTTTACGCATTTTGAAAGAAGAAAAAGCCGATGAAGTGGGCGGCATCATGCATTGCTTTGTCGAAGACTATGACACCGCTGCACAAGCGATGGACATGGGTTTTTACATCTCATTTTCCGGCATTGTCACTTTCAAAAGCGCAAAAGATTTACAACAAGTCGCACAGCGCATCCCTCAAGACCGTCTCTTAGTAGAAACCGACTCCCCGTACCTAGCCCCCGTGCCCTATCGCGGCAAGCCCAATCAACCCGCTTATGTGCGCAAAGTGGCAGAATTTATCGCTGATTTGCGCGAACAAAGCTACGACAGCCTAGCTCGTGCAACGACAGAAAATTTCTTTCGTTTGTTTGCATTAAACCATTGAGAGCATTATGAAAGCTGTGTCCTTATTTTCTGGTGCTGGAGGTCTTGATGTTGGCTTCCAAAAAGCGGGGTTTGAGATTGTATGGGCGAATGATTGTGCTAAAGATGCCTGCGATACTTATAAAAACAATATTGGTCATCACATTCATTGTGGAGACATTGAAAGTCTTAAATCCCAGTTATATGCAACGGTCAATGATATTGACGTTGTTTTTGGCGGCCCCCCCTGTCAAGGTTTTTCAGTCGCAGGAAAAATGAACCCTGATGATCCACGCAATCAACTCATCTGGGCATTTGCTGAAGTGATTGAACAGTGTCAACCTAAAGTATTTTTAATGGAAAATGTAAAAGCATTAGGACAGCTTAAAAAATGGGAACCACTCAAACAAAAGCTGTTAATGAAGTTTAGAAACATGGGGTACATGGTTAATGCTATTTTGTTAAATGCCTCAGAATTCAATGTTCCACAAGCCAGAGAACGCATCTTTTTTATTGGGTTTAAAGGTGACTCTACGTTTATTCCTGATTTAAGCAACATGCTTGAACCCTACAAATCAAAATCCCCCACCGTTCGTGAAGCACTGGCTGTATTGGACAAAGCAGGCATTGGCAATAATCAAAACATGGCTAAAGCTAAGATTACCATTGCTCCCAACCCTGTCATGCGCAAATCACCCTATGCCGGTATGTTGTTTAATGGGCTTGGCAGACCCGTCAAGATAGATGGCTATTGCGCCACTTTACCTGCCACAATGGGCGGTAATAAAACGCCCATTATTGATGAAGAAGCGCTATACAATGGCAAACAAAATTGGGTAGAGGAATATCACGAAAAGATTAGGCAAGGTGGCTCTCCATTGAATTCAGAAGACGTGCCGAAAAGACTGAGACGACTCACATTACAGGAAGCCTCAGTGTTACAAACCTTTCCTCTTCATTATCAATTTTCAGGGTCTCAGTCTTCTATTTTTAAGCAAATTGGTAATGCTGTTCCTTGTCATCTGGGCTATGCCATTGCATCTATGTTAGTAGAGTATTTAAAAACACAGAAAATTGAACATTTTATTCAAACACCTGTCCAATTAAGATTGGTAGGATAATATGTCTGTACATATTCATCATGATGAGGCGCAAAAAATTCTATTAGAAGCCTATCATGCCACTTGTTAGCTTCTGCACTAGCGACAAAGCATGAAAGCCACAGAAGAGCCAGTGTAAGCATTTGTAATTATTAGTGAATTAATATTTAGTAACAGTAATAGCCTGTTGACCAGTAGAATATGAGCATGTGTCGCAACAATCGAGAGAAATAGCGTATGGCAATTTATGCAATTTGGAACAATAAGGGCGGTGTGGGAAAGAGCTATCTGACATTTCAACTAGCTTCCGAATATGCTAGACAAAACCCAAATAAGCGCGTGCTAGTAGTTGATCTATGCCCGCAAGCCAATTCGTCATCTATGCTTCTTGGCGGAATGACAGAAGGCGAAGAAAGATTAACCGAAATACATAGTTCTCAACCTCGCAGAACAATATCTGGATATATCGAAGATAGAATACGAAGCCCCTATATGTCACCTAACTCAGGTGGCGGTTATGTTTCTAACGTCTCGCAGCATAACGATAGAATACCAAGCAATGTATATTTGGTAGTAGGAGATGAGCAACTTGAAATTCAAGCTTCAAGAGTAACGAGTGCAACGTTTCCTGGGCCTCAGGATGCATGGCGAGTCGTTCATCTTTGGATAAGGGACCTTATAACCGATATATTGGATTCATGGAATAATGAAGATTCTTGTGTATTTATCGATTGCAATCCAAGCTTTTCTATTTACACCGAATTAGCACTATCAGCTGCCGATCGTTTGCTGATTCCATTTTCTGCGGATGGTTCATCCAAGAGAGCGGTTAAGGCCGTTTTATCATTGGTATATGGTGTTAGGCGTCATGCTGGTGACCCACAGTCTGATTATTATCTAGAATCAACTAGATACCGAATGGCCTTTCCTGATATCTATATGTATATTGGAAACAGGCTAACACAAATGAATAGCTCTTCTGCATCTGCATTCAAGACCGTGGTAAATGAAATTGGCGATGAAATCTGGGGGGTCTGGCAGTCTTCACCTCAAGAATTTTGTGTACATCCAAATGGATCGCCTACTCCAAACTCCAAAAGGTCATTTAAGACGATGTTTCAATATGAAGTTAATGATGCTAATACCGCTTCTGTCGTTTCTGGAGCATTGGGAATCCCAATAGCGTCACTGACAGCAGGTCAGAAGAATGTAGCAGGGCGCTCAATAACGGTAAATCAATCGCAGCTAGACAAGCAAGTCCCAAACATCACTCAACTTGTTCAAAATATAGAATAGAGCTAACAAAACCATCCAGCGGACGCGCCAAAGGCGCGCGCCGCTGATGGTTAGCGTTCTATGAATAACAATGCTCTTGTCATTACACAGATAAAACAGATTTTAAATGGCTCGCATAAAACCTATAAATATATTTTAGTCAATGGCGTGTTGGCAAAATCCTGTCTGGATGAAATTAATCCTATTGCATTACAAGCAGGCGCGCCTTTCCCCGGTGCTTTTGATGCTAGAAGCTTGTGCCATAAAGTATTAGTGCCCTTTGAACGAGATTTCTTAGATAAGGTTCTAGGCGGCTCTAATGAACCTTTTCTTAATAAACCCGCACGATTTACTCATCTGAGTCCAGATAATGCGGTAAGAGCCGGAAAAGATAAGGCTGCACTTTTATTATTAATCGAGATATTGTCTACCATTAAAACCTCCATGCAAGCCAAAGAATATTTAGCCTGTATTTTGATGCTATTACAAATTCAACAAGAGAGAAAAATTAAAGAATTTAAGGCTATTCACTATCATCCGTCAATTATAGATATTTATAATTTTTCCATGCAATTTATACAACGATCTTTTCAAGGTGAAACATTAACACTGCTGGTGGCTACCCTTGAACAATTATTTTACACTTCACTACCAGAGCATTACACAGTAATGGCACATCCTGTCAATCAAAGTGGTAGCTCCTCTCAACAAGTAGGCGATATAGATGTTTATTTCAATGGAAAAATCTATTATTCGATAGAAGTAAAAGATAAAAACTTCAATCAATACGATGTTGAACATGCCTTTAATAAAATGTTGCAATCCTCTGTAAAGAAAGCCGCCTTTGTTTATGGCATGAATGCTAAATTTGATGCTTCTCAGGTTTCAAATACCATCGAGACATTTGAAAAGCGGGGGTTATTCTGTATTTATCAAGATATTCAAACGCATATTAGAAATACACTGATTCGATGGCCTTCTTGTACAAAGCAGCATTTTGCACAAACCTTGATGAGCACGGCTGAAGCCATTCACTGCACACGAGACACCCAGCAATGGATGCAACAACTTTTTTCAACCTTAAATTGGGATATTGAAGACTAAATGATCGGACGCTTGCACGGTAAATTACTGGAAAAACAACCGCCTTGGCTGGTGATAGAGGTGATGGGCGTGGGTTATGAGCTGGAAGCGCCGATGTCCACTTTTTACAAACTGCCCGACACTGGCGGCGAGTTGCGCCTCTACACCCATCTCAGCGTGCGTGAAGATGCGCATTTGCTGTACGGCTTTTTCACTGAAAACGAGCGCACCTTCTTTCGCACCTTGCTTAAAGTCAATGGCGTGGGCGCAAAACTGGCGTTGGGGATTTTGTCGGGCATTGAACAAAACGATTTTGCTCAGTGCGTCAACGAAGGCAACACCGCGCGTCTAGTACGCCTGCCTGGTGTGGGCAAAAAAACCGCTGAGCGCTTAATCGTTGAAATGAAAGATCGACTGGCTGAATGGGACACTGGCGGCGTATCCACCGATGATTTAGGGGTTCCCCGCAGCACGCGCTCTGTCGCTGTCACCAGCCCTCAAGACGATGCCATCAGCGCTTTAGTCGCCTTGGGTTATAAGCCACAAGAAGCCAGTAAATGGGTCAAAAACATTGCCGAAGAAGGCATGAGTAGCGAAGAATTGATTCGTAAAGCGCTACAAGCAGCCATGTAAAAAACCCATCCACTTCCCCCTCACCACCGTTGTTATATTGAGATTTTTATGTCCCCCGCACAACTGCCCCAGCCGTTTAATTTCTACAAACTCATTCTTAACAGCGATGCCTTGCATTACGGTTACTGGCCTGAAGGTCAGGCTGATTTAAGCCTAGAACAAGCACAAGAGGCACTGACAGGCGTGTTAAGCGCACAATATCCGCCGCCGCCTGCGCGAGTGTTGGATATTGGTTGTGGTTTAGGCGCGAGTGCTGGGGCGCTGGCGCAACAAGGCTATGAAGTGGTGGCTTTAGCGCCTTCAGAAGAACTCATCACTTATGCACGGCAACACCATCCCGGCCCTACGTATTTGGCCTGTGGTTTTCTGGATGACCAACCCTTGTTGCAAGCACCAGAGCAATATGATGTGGTGATGTTGCAGGAATCACTGCAATATTTTCCCGATATTCAGGCCGTGTTTAGTCGCATCAAAACCTTGCTGCGTGATGAAAAAAGCCGCGTGATTTTGTGCGATGAAGTGTCTTATTCGCCCACCACCCGTGAACATTCAGAAGTCAAAAGTCCGGTTGAAATAGAGCAAACTTTCGCCGCCCTGGGTTTTTATGCCGCTTTCCATCAAATCATTGGCTCCCAAGTGCTGCCCACCTGCCCAGAAACGCTACAACGCTTTGCCGATCAACGCGCCGAATTATTAGCCGCCAGCGATGATGAGGGGAAAGGCTTAGCGCATTTTATCCAGGGCTGGACGTACCAAATGAACGCTTATGAAAAAGGCGATATTGGCTATGAAATCTGGGCATTGCGGCATGATGATCTCAGCGTGCGTACCTATCAAGCCAGCGATGAACAACAGATTTTGCCCGCCTTTAATCAAGCCTTTGGTGTGCAGCGTGAAGTAGAACATTGGCAATGGAAATTTTTAAATAACCCACAAGGCGCTCCCTGCACCTCTACCGCTTGGCAAGGCCACACCTTAGCTGCGCATTACAGCGGTTATCCCTTGCGCCTCAGTTTGAGTGCTGAACACAGCACCTCCGTGCAACACATTGGCGATACCTTCACCATGCCCGCCTTTCGAGGGCAAGGGCGGGGTGCCAGCAGCTTATTGGCGCGTGTGTTTCGGCACTTTGAACGCAGCTATTTTGAGCGCCAAGTACACTTCGCCTATGGTTTTAACACCGACAAAATCCGCCGTTTTGGGCAATTATTTCTAGGCTATACCGCCGACACGCCCGTATACAACTGGCAGCTCAATGCAGAACGACTCGCGTTGTACCGCCAAGCCCGCCTACGCTTAGTGTATTTGCGCGGTTACAGCGTGAGCTTAGAAACCGAGGTCGGTGATTGGGCAGATGAAGTCTTTGCTCGCGCCCGTGAAGATTACCCTTGGTTAGTCCAACGTGACCGCCGCTATTTGCACTGGCGTTATGTGCAAAACCCTGATTTTGATTATGAATTTTATCGCGTCAAGCGCTGGGGCACGACCGTTGGCTGGTGGTTAGTACGCAAACAAGGCCAACACTTATGGCTGGGCGATGCACTGTTTTGTCGCAACACCGCACCCATTGCGATAGCGGCGGGTTTGAGCGCGATGCTGCATCAGCATCAAGACGTACAGTATGTAGAAGGCTGGTTTGCAGAAAAACCGACCTGGTGGCAACAATTACTCAGCAGTGCCGGATTCGCTCCCACGCGCCAGCATGAACAACTGTATCTATGCCTGAAATCCTACACACCCGACTTAACCCCCACACAGATTGCCGAACAATTTTATTTCACCTGGGGCGACAGCGATTTATTTTGAAACATACAGCCCCCATGCAAACAAAGCCTTATAAGGAAAAAAACATGAAAAACATCGTATTAGCCAGTAATAACGCAGGCAAAGTGCGTGAATTTAACGCCTTGCTATCTGATTTAGGACGCACCGTCGTTCCACAACGAGAATTCAACTTAGGCAGCGTCGAAGAAACAGGCTTAAGTTTTGTCGAAAACGCCATCATCAAAGCACGTTACGCCTGCCAACACACCGGATTGCCCGCGTTGGCGGATGATTCAGGCATTGAAGTCGATGCGCTCAATGGCGCACCAGGGATTTACTCCGCACGCTTTGCCGGAGCCGATGCCAATGACACGCAAAACTGTGAATTACTCCTAGAAAAACTAGGCAATACGCCCGCCGCCCAGCGCACGGCGCGTTTTCAATGCGTATTGGTGTATATGCAGCATGAAAATGACGCGACCCCCTTGATTTGCCAAGGCAGTTGGGAAGGACAAATTCTCACCGCGCCACAAGGCGAAAACGGTTTTGGCTACGACCCCGTGTTTTACGTGCCCGAATTTGATTGCTCCGCCGCCGAGTTGACTGGCGAGCAGAAAAACCAACTCAGCCATCGCGGCAAAGCCCTGCGTTTGTTGCATGAGGCTTTGTCTAGTTCTGTGTGAGAATTTATGCTGGCTGGCAAAGTCCCGCGCATTTACAATGCGTTCAAGTATTGCCAGCATTAAATTTCTCTGATTTTCGTAGAGCATGGAATATAGAGTGTTATACGATAAGTATTCTCTGAGTTTTGAAGAGTAAGCTTATTGCAGGAAGGGTTCTTGGCAATGTTCTACGAAAATGATGGATTAACTGGTTCCAGAGGCTCGCTGCGCTCGCTCAGGAACAATGAAAAGCCACCCGACTTCCAGGCGAGTGATTTTCATTGTTCTCCCGGCGGTTACCGCGTTGGGTGATATGATGGGGAAGCCCTGCAAATACGGTGCGTGCGAGTTTTGGCACAGAGGGCGTTTACAAAAATTGCCTTAAAAAGAGAAGTGTCTTTTCAAAGCGACCCCGCGAGGGTCTGGGATGGATTCTGGAAAGGGGTTCGCCTCAATCCTTATTCGTTGGTACATCCCACACAAAGCGGTATAATCAGAATTCTTTTCTAACTTAAATTGAAGAGCAAAAGCTTATGTCAGAACTCCAGAGCGCCATTGTCACTATATCCTTAGGCTTATGGGTATTTATCTCGATTCTTGAGATTTTTACAGGCCAAAGTTCGGCTAAAGGAAAACCTTATACTTTAGTGATAATAAAAATAGGGCTTGTATTTCCTGTTGTTTACTTGCTGTATGAATACTGTGGATATTTCAACAGTCTTGAAGTTAAGAGTACTCGTGTAGTTAGTGAAGGCTGGACAATTTTTCTATTGTACATTTTTACTGTATTAGGAATGATTGGGCACCATATATTTACTAGGCTTAATAAAGTTTCTTTATCTTTAGTGGAGGGAAACTCTATTTCTTCAAAAAAGAAGAAAAAGCCTAGTGAAACTCAACTTTCTCTTCAGTGGTTTTTGATATTAAGGCCGCTAGCGGTTTCTCCAATTATATTTAGTGCGGTATTAAGCCAGTTTAATGAAATGGGGATCCAAGCCAATACACTAACAGCCGTCACAATGCAGCTTCTTTTGGCCTTTCAAAATGGTTTCTTTTGGGAGACTATTTTTTCCCAAACCCAAAGGAAAATAGCCGACAAAGAAGTTTCTAAAAATATCTAATTAATTTTTATAGGGGGCGTTTAAATGTCTAAAGTCCACTTTATTGTGTTTACATTATTTTCATTTTTAGTTATTTCCCATCAAAGTTTAGCACGCTCTGGGTTAAATATAGAAGAGACCATAAGGCAGTGCCAGATGCATGTTTCTGATAAGCGTTTAACAACAAGTGATGATGGAGTAAATGAAACTGCTTTCCAATGTTACCAAAAAGTTCTAGCTGTAGAACCAGATAACATTAAATCAAAGCAAGGTATTGAAACTATAGAAAAAACTTACTTTAGCTGGGCTAGCAGGGCTTTATCTCAAGGAAACTTAGAGAAGGCTGATATATATATTTCCCGCTTACAAGAAGTGAATCCTTTTTCTGCTGATGCCGTTGTTTTAAAGAGGCTACTTCGTGAAGTTGACTCAAAAAAAATCATGAATAATCCTTATCCTACTCAAAGCTTTTCTTACAGCATGCCCCAAATTAATGAGCTTGTTATTAAACTCAATATTCTAGACCGTCAGGCCGCAGCACAAAGGCTTGAGTTACGAGCTATCCTTTTTGAGAAACTTTTAGATGGTATTAAAGGAAGGTCTAAGAAAGATACAGAAATCCAAGGCACCCTAATTGATAAGCTCATAAATTTGATTGACAGGGCTTTAGACGATAAAAGTTTATCTGAAGTAAAAGGCTATATAGGCGAGCTTGATGAATACATTAAACCTAATTCATATTCAAAATACGAAGCAGCTAAGAAACGTTTTACTACTATTGGAAACGAAATTAGCAATCAGTTTGAGAATGAAATTAGCGAGTGTGATAATCTGTATTCTAAAGGAAGATTAACAGTTATCGAGTCTAATGTTAGAGGTGAAAATGCTTTTGACTGCTATATGGCATTAAAAGATAAATATAAAAATAACCACGAAGCTATCTCTACAATACCATCTAAGTTAGAAAGTATTATTGAGGCTTGTAATAAGCAAGCTAAAGATGCGCAAAACAGTGATGAATTGCGTATTTATTTAAAACGATTAACTATAGTCTTAAATAATAACACTTCTCCTTTATTGAGTCCTCATAAAAAAAGATTTGCTGAAATGCTTATGCCTGAATGTCAAAGGGATATGGATGCACTCGCATACACGACATCTGACAATAAGCACCCAGGAAAAACTGCTTTGGGTTGTTATAAAGAAGTAGCTACAAATACTTCAGTATTTAATAAAGAGATAAAAACTGCCATAAATAAAATGGTGGCGTATTATGATGAAAGAATAGAAACCAAAGAGAAAGAAAATGAACTTGCCTCTAAGGCTATTCTAGAAGAAAGAAAGAAGTTGGTTACTCTATTTATTTCTGAGTTTAATTTACAGTGATCTTAATAATTTAAGGTGTTAATTTTTTTGGCATAAAGAAACTTAATAACTATTAATGGCTTGTTAGGTTTTTATGCCATTTTTCACACCTGAGATTAATTATGACATTACCTGTTTTTTTAGGTATATAATCAGTAATTTTAAATTAGGTTCTAACGAAGATGAAACATACGTTTATTATAGCTGTGTTCTTTTCTCTTTGTTTAATATCAGAGGCTTCTTTCTCTGATATAGAGTATTCCAAGTTTATTTATAAACCTACAAAAGATTCTATTAGTGGCTATGAAAAAATTCTACTGAATATTACTAGAGCTATGAGTTATAGTTTTAATAAATTTGATAACAGCTACGCAATTATTATTTCTATTGGAAATTATGATACTAGCCCAATGAGGTCTCCCAAGTTAGATGCAGAAAAGATTAAAAATTACTTGATCAGTACTGGTGAGTATGACGAAATTGTCATGTTGCAAGATGAAGATGCAACATATGAGGCAGTTCGATATTTCATGCATCATTATTTCCAGAAAAAAATGAAGGAAGGAACTAAAAACAGGCTTCTTTTTTACTTTTCTGGTCATGGAACACAGCATAAAGGCCCTGATGACCAAATAATAGGCTCTCTGTTGTTGAAAGAGTCAACAGGCTCTATAGATGACTTAAATTTAATTGATATGAGACAGATAGAGGCTTGGGCTGATCGTCTATGGAATGCTAACCATATATTATTTTTGATTGATGCTTGTTTTAGTGGGTTAGCGGGCACAGAAGTAAAAGCAACCAGAGTTTATGATACAACTGTTAGACCTAGTGAGCTTATTGAAAAAAATTCTCGTTTTCTGATAGCTTCAGGAGAAGCAACACAAGAGTCTTTAGGAGATCCAAAAAGATGGGGTGGTAGTCTTTTTACTGACGCATTAATTTCTGGTTTAGAAGGAAATGCTGATAAAAGCCCAATAGATAGTATTGTCACAATATATGAATTATATACTTATGTAAAACGGGCTGTAGATAATGAATCTGGGACTCTTGGAAAAGATCAAACACCGGTAATGACAAGCCTTAGTAATGATAATGGCACATACTTTTTTTTAGTGCCTCAGACTCAGAGCAACTCAAATAACTTAGAAAAGACTTCTATCCCAAGTTTAACTCTTTTTTCTAATGTTCATGATCCTGTTGTTTTTATTAATGGGCAAAAACTCTATGATAACTCTCTACCTTTAAAAATCCCTTTAGAAATCAAAAAATTAAACTCTTATGATATTCGAATAGAAAAAGAAGGCTATATCCCACATATTGAGAAATTTAAGCTGAAAAAGAGCAAAATAGTGCATGCCGAGTTGCGACCTATATCAGTTCTTAGACTTGATCCTTATGTGGGAAAATTATTATCTTTACCCAGAAATGATTTATTTGAATATCTAAAAAAAAATGAGGTTATCTCATCCTCATGTTTTAGCGATAACATCTTATGTAATAGAGATGTCTTTGACCGTTTATGCTTTAGTAGAGGGCGTAAGGGAGATGATGAAATAGATGAAAAGTTATGGGAATCACCAACAACTTCTTCTAATTCTTTCAAGAATTGCAGCTCATGTAATAAAGTATTTTCAAATAACCACAAGGCCATCTTTGAATATTTAGGAGATACTATAGGTTTATCTTTTCAGCAAAATTATAATCTATCTAATCATGAATTTACAGGAGACGTTTACAAATCTATAGATAATATTATTGATACCTTTGGATCAGAAAAATCTGTTGAGTTATTTGGACACCATGTATTTGATACTATCTTATATATTTTAGAAGAAATATGGAGTAGAGAAAATGAAAAAGTAGCGCTTCATAGTGCATTACAATATGTATTATCACAGACTGAAAAGAATAAAATTGATTTTCAAGCCAAGCTTAATCCTGATAAAACTTTTATAAATGAACAATATGAGAAAGAGTGGAATGGTATTCAGAAGTTTTTTTATCGTTTAGAAAAAAGGATTCCAGGAGTGGCTTCATTTGTAAGAATGAAACTGGAAAACTATCTCTCAAATAATTAAAGACTAACCCATAAACTAGGGGGAAAGGGAGGAAAGGGGACGCTTCCCTTTTAGGGCTAAATTGAACCAAACAACATAAGCACGGTAGTCAGCTATAGTGCCTAAAAAAAAGAGAACGCCCAACCTTGGTAAAATCCAAGGAGATTCACACACAACATAGGCGTTCTCAAATGAAGAAAGTAAAGTACAAAACGATAGATGTAAAGCAGTTAAATTGGGCGCAAATAGCCGAGCAATTTAGCGGTCAAAAAGTGATATTCAGCACCGATGTAGCCAAACATGACTTTTGCTAGTTCCCACGCGCTTTGCGTGGGAACATCAAGCACCGCGCCTGCGGTGCGTCTGTGATACCGGTGCACTCGTGACGCAGGCGCGTCATCCCTTGCTTCCACGCAAGGCGCGTGGGAGCCAGCCAATGTGATGAAATATAGCTTTCTAGTTTTTTTAATTATTTCTAAAAATACATTTCCATGCATTGTAGGTCCTTTGCAGCTCAAGGTATCTGATGAATATGGTTTTATATACAAAGAAATATCATCCGAATTTTGTGAATCTTGCTATGAAATTAGTATTACGGCACCTCTTTTCTATAAAGACCATAAATTTAAATTTGGTATCTTTGAAGTATTGCATAATGGACAGATTGTAAGTAAATCTATTCATTCTTCAATAAATGAAGTTGGAATGCCTGAGTTTTTTGGCTATGTAGGTAGTGAAGCAGGTTTTACGTATAGCGTATCTTTTTTATATGGGGAAGATAGGTGTAAAGCATATGAATTTACTGCTACGAACAAGGGTAAAAAACTCGCGGGTCAAGGTTTGCAACCTTGATCTGAACGTTTCAAATACCTCTCAATCTTGTCATTAAGCCAAAACATTCGGGTGCAGGTTGCAAACCTGCACCCGTAGATTAACGGGTTATGAACAAAAGGAAACACCCATGAATGTTGCTAAAATCACCAATAAAGTGGCACTAATAACCGTAGTGCTTTTAATGTACTGGGTGTTTGTTTTTGTCAGTTCTACGGTCTTTGGATTCAAGGTCTTTAGAGAAAACATGACCGAAATGTTCCTGCTGAGCATTTTGGGAATATTTGCGATCTTATCGGGTGCCATCATTTTGAATATTATGTTCAATCTAACCGCCATTGCTGAAGGCCGCCTAAAGGATGATCAGACATCAAAAAATATATCAAAAGGGGTATTAGCAGCATTTGTTGGCTCGTTGGTCATTATATTTTTTCTACTCTATGCTGGTGATTTAGCCACATCAAAGAAAAAAGAAAACTATCTGGTTTCGGCCGCATCTGATTTGGTAAAAGAACAACAAGACATCATTCACAAGCTCGCGGATTACACGTTCTCACGCGAGTACATTGAAAGGGCAAGCCAAAACATCAAAGTGCTGAGCAAGGTGGAAGAAAAATTTCCTAGAGTGACAGTCATCACTAGGGATGACATTGATGGAAAGCAGTTTTTACTGGGGTTTTCTAGTTATTCTGGGCTGGGTAAAAATGAAGAACCCAAAAAAGCGGATTACATTTTAAGCACCTCCAGTGAAGAGAGGAAATATTTGCATTCTGTTCTTGAAGGAAAAATATCCGAGCATCGTTTTTCAGCCAATGACGGCAGGTACGAAGTGTATTATCCAGTAAAAACCCGTCACGGTCATATTGTGATTCATCTATCTCAACACAGCAGGTATGGCAAGATGGGCCATAACAATTACATACACTCGGACAGCTCGGTAGGTCGCATAAGCCCAGTAGATACTCCCTTGCTCGTCAAGCCCAAAGAGGTATTTTCTCGCAGGTCAAGGTTTGCAACCTTGACCTGAACGTTTCAAATATCTCTCAATCTTGTCATTAAGAGCCTATACGAAAATGGGATAATCGGCTGTAAACCCGCCCTTTTGGTCAGCCCGGTAGCCCGGTAGGGTGGGCAAAACGTCTTTTTTTCTCGTTCCCACGGTTTGAGCCATGTAGCCCACCATTTCCCCAATTTGCAGCAATTGGTGGGCAATATGCCAAAAAAACACCGCATCTTAAACAACGCTCCCGTCGGCATTTTTCCCACCCTACAATGATAGAGGGTGCGAGTTATCACAAATATGCAAAAACACGAGATTATTTGAATGAGATCAATGCAGGGCTAGAAAAAGAAAAATGGCCTGTAGAATGCCTTCTATTTGCACCTAATGTCCCTGATCAAAACCCAGTTGAGGACATTGGGTGGCAAATTAAAAATCATATACGCAAAAATTTTATGGAATGCGATACTTTTTCACAGGTCAAAAGTTTATTTGAAAGCTTTGGTTCAGGTAAAGTATTTGATTTTTCTAAAATGAATATGTATGGGGAATTCGTATGAATGATGAAATATCCCTATAT
>JADGEH010000076.1 GCA_016744475.1 Thiotrichales bacterium
AGATGGTCATCAAATGCGCCCGCTATTAGAAGCCCATTTATTTGATTTCAATGATGATATTTATGGTGCCCATGTCGATATTGCGCTCCTTAAACATCTACGTCATGAACAGAAGTTCAGTTCATTAGACGCTTTGAAAGCCAAAATTCAGATTGATTCCGCACAAGCCAGAAGTTTTTTTGCAGACAGCGAAGCAGGGTAGATAGGCGATAAAAGTCGGAGCGTGGTTGAGTTGATTTAAGATGAAATACTGCGGATCAAAGTCAGCTTGACCACAGTTGATTTATATAGCAAGATTACATCAGTTATTAAGACTACCAGTCCTTCAAGGACTGGCAGTCTTGGGTTTTGGTCTATCGTAAGCCTATAAATGATATACTTTAGCTATATTAGTCAGACAGCTTCTAAAGGTTCTAAAACTGTTAGCCATTCACTACCGAATCTTCTTTTGAGTGCTACTGAATATTTCTTAAAGGTATTTTAAGCACTTCAATTAAAGTCTTATTTTCCCATCCCCCTTATCATAAGGTGTCAAAATAAATTCTGGAGAAGACATCATTGTGAAATCTTCTTAGAAAATATAGAGGGGACACTGGTTCTCATGTGTCACATGCGAACAAGGAGTCATGGCTGTGGGGATAACACCGCTTTAAGCGATGCTATTCCCAAGGTTTTATTGAGCCGCGTCTTTCAGGGCTTTTTGAATATCAAACGGCATACTAGGATGATTGGCGCTGTAGTAACTGATTTCAGATAAGGTCTGCCATACATCGTGATTGGCACTGAAGGCTTTGAAGTTTTCATAGACTCGCTTGAAATCAGCACTCTTTGCCGCTTCTTCGTCTAAAACTTCTTGCGTCAATAGTTTCAGTTGCGCTAACACTTCAGGTGGAAAGCCTAATACTTCAATATTCTTGTCTGCCATTAATTCACGTAAGGCATTGAGATTTAACGTATCAAACTGCGTATGCATCCACAAATTGGTAGCCATCGCCACTTCTTCCACCATTTTTTGTAAATCCGGTGTCAAGCTCTTCCAAGCCGCTTTATTGATGATTAATTCCAGCATGGTGCCGGGTTCATGCCAGCCGGGTGTGTAGTAATATTTCGCTGCACGGTTCAAACCTAAGCGTTTGTCATGATAAGGCCCGACCCATTCCGTCGCATCAATGTTGCCGCGTTCTAATGAAGTGTAAATTTCGCCGCCCGCGAGTAATACAGGGGTGCCGCCCGCTTTGGACAACACTTTGCCGCCCAATCCAGGAATGCGCATTTTGAGACCTTTTAAGTCTTCTACCGATTCAATTTTTTTATTAAACCAACCGCCCATTTGTACGCCTGTATTGCCCACGGGAAAGGGAATCACGTTAAAGGGTTCATACAGTTCGCGCCATAATGTCAAACCGTCGCCGCCATAAAACCAATCATTCATGCCTTGTGCGTTCATGCCGAAGGGGACTGCGGACATAAATTGTGCGGCAGGGACTTTACCCGCCCAGTAATAAGCTGCACCATGTCCGAGTTCCACCGTGCCTTGGGAAACAGCATCAAAGGTTTGTAATGAAGGGACTAATTCACCGCCCGCATAGACTTTAATTTTTAAGCGTCCCTGAGACATGATGTCTAAGTTTTTCGCAAAGCGGTCTACGCCTTCTTGGAAGACGGGAAAATTGGGCGGCCAAGTGCTGACCATCTTCCATTCATAGGTTTTTTGTGGTACAGCGGCCTGGCCTACTTGTCCGTCTGAAGCGGCTTTTTTGTCCTCGTTGCAGCCGCCGATCAATACCGCACTACAGAGCAGCGAGCTGGACAGCCATTTTAGTGATTTTTGCATTATCGTCTCCTTATGTAGGCTATGACCTACAACTTCAATAGGGTTGGAATAGGTGGATGAAGAGGGTGAAGAATAAGGCTTTGTTGTTATATTCACCCGCAACATGCAACAGAGACTAACATTGCCATATGAATTTGAGCAATAGGCGCATTTAAACACCCAAAAATGCGAGATAAAATTGAAGCCACCTTGTTGAGCACGATAAAATGCTCATAAATACACACACTTTATTTTGATTTTCCTCCTGATACCAGGGAATACACCATGCCAGCATCTTTATCTTCAAACTCTTTATGGGTCTTTAGTATTCGACAAAAGCTATTATTTGGCTTTGGCTTTATGGTGGCTGCGATCATCATTATTTCTAGCGCGATGTTGTTTGTGCTCAATACTACCAAAACCAGCTTTGTCACCATTGTGGAAGTGGATACACCGATGGTGGTGGAATCAATGCAATTGGCGGAATTGATTGAACATACTAAGTCAGCCTTGGGCTTGTATTTACTCAGTGAAAGTCAAGAATATAAACAATTGTACTTGGAGAAGTTAACTCAATTGCTGCCACATTTACAACACTTAAAACAACTACAAAAAGTTCAAAATGATGAAAAAGTACGACAATGGTTAAAACATATGGAAGAAAACTTAAATCAGTTCATTGGTTATAAAGAACAGATTTTACAAATTTCAGAACAAGATAATTTAAATTACCCCGCTATGGCTTATGCTTCAGAATACTTAAACCCTGCCAATCAAGCCTTATTACAATCCTTAGCTAATATGCTTCAAGATGAAGAAACAGAAGGACAGCGCATTGAGTTAATGATGATTTTGCATAAGATGCGTTATATTTGGAGTAACGTCGTTAATGAAATGCGTGCCTTTTTTGCCTACCGTTCAAAGGTCTCCATAGAAAATGTCATGTCTTATAAAGATAGCTTCCTAAAGCTTGAAAATAAAATTCTTACCCAGTTTGATCAACAACTTAGTTTTATTCAAGAAGATGAAATTCAACAAGCCATTCATCAAAGAGAGATGTTTTTCAAAGAAATGCCGCATGTGGTAGAACTACACAGCAGTGATGCTTGGCGGCAGGATGCTTATTTATTACGCACGGATATTAACCAAATATTAATGCAAGTGGATCAATCAATTCAGGCTTTAGTGCAACATCAGCAAGAAAAAATGCACGCGGCGAATGATACCTTGTTAAAAAATATTAGTCATACGGTGAATATTTCTTTAATGGCGGTCATTCTCGTCGCCATCATTGCTATCTGGGGTTCTTTATGGCTGATCAACAATATTGTTCAACCCTTAAAACAAGCCGTTAAAGTCAGCGAGCATGTTGCCCAAGGTGATTTAACCGTGGTCATTGAAGAAAGAAAAGCCGATGAAATAGGCCAAGTCTTAGAATCCATGTGCATTATGGTGCAACACTTAGCTGAACTCGTAGCACGCATTCAAGAATCCGGCGTACAACTGACTTCATCTAGCACTGAAATCGCCGCTACCGCACGCCAGCAAGAAAGCTCCGTGGCACAACAAGCCGCTGCTGCCACACAAATCATGGCGACCTCTAAAACCATCTCGCATTCCACGCAAGAATTAGCCGATACCATGACCGCCGTCACAGGCATGGCGGAGGGGACTTCGCAACTGGCTGCCGCAGGTCATGAAGACTTGCAACGCATGGAATCCTCCATGCGCAACATGTTGGATGCCACCGCGTCCATCGGCAGTAAACTCGAAATTGTGAAGGAAAAAGCCGATAACATTGGCAGCGTCGTAACGACGATTACTAAAATCGCCGATCAAACCAATTTATTGTCTCTTAATGCAGCCATTGAGGCTGAAAAAGCCGGAGAATACGGCTTAGGCTTTAGCGTTGTGGCGACTGAAATCCGGCGCTTAGCCGATCAAACCGCAGTAGCTACCTGGGACATAGAACAAATCGTCAAAGAAATGCAAAGTGCAGTGGGCGATGGGGTGAAAAACATGTCGCGTTTCAGCGAACAAATCGGCACGGATGTGGATGATATTTATCAAATTAGCCAAAGACTGGCAGAGGTGATTGAACAAGTACAAGCCTTAATTCCGCACTTTGAAACCGTCGGGCATGGTATGCAATCACATGCGATCAGCGCGGGGGAAATCAGCGAATCCATTAGTGAACTCAGCCAATCCGCCCGTCAAACGGCTGAATCTATTTCTCACTCTAATCAAGCCATTCAACAGCTCAATACCGCAGCGAGAAACCTGCACAATGCAGTGTCTATTTTCAAATTGAATTAAACTCAGTTATACATCCCCTCTAAAGACAATGCAAACGGCGCAAAAGAACGCGGTATAGCAAGATAGGATGTGATTCGTACTTCATCACACCCTATCTTGCTTTTTTACCCCATTTTCTTGGGTCACTCATCACTATTATTTAATAGAATGGGCTTATTCCTCTTCTCATACACCATTTCTTACATCTTCTCAGGCGCACTCACACCCAGTAAAGCAAGACCATTACGCAAGACCTGTTGTACTGCCATGCTAAGACTTAAACGCGCATTGCGTAATGAATCATCGTCAATAATGATTTTATGCGCGTTGTAATAGCTGTGGAATTCATTGGCTAATTCGCGCAAATAGTAAGCAATTTGATGCGGTTCATAGGCTTTTGCTGCTGCTTCAATCATTTCTGGATAACGCGATAAGCGGGTCAGCAGCGCTTGTTCGTGTTCTGTATCTAATAAGCCTAAATGCGTTTCATCGTGAACCCATGTTTTGCCTTGTTCTTCTAAACGTTCTAATACTCGCGCCACCCGCGCATGGGCATATTGAATGTAATACACGGGATTATCATTAGATTGAGATTTTGCCAATTCTAAATCAAAATCTAAATGCTGCTCGCTTTTACGCATGACGTAAAAGAACCGTGCGGCATCGGTGCCGACTTCTTCGCGTAATTCACGCAGCGTGACAAATTTGCCGCTGCGGGTGGACATTTGCAGCTTTTCTTTGCCGCGATACAAAGTGGCGAATTGCACTAACAACACTGTGAGTTGTTCTTTATTCGTGCCCATCGCTTCCATCGCCGCTTGTACGCGAGGGATGTAGCCGTGATGATCCGCGCCCCAAATATTGATTAAGTGGTCAAAACCGCGCTCGACTTTGTTCAAATGGTAAGCAACATCAGAGGCAAAATAGGTAGGGCGACCGTCATCGCGCACCAGCACGCGATCTTTTTCGTCGCCAAAATCGCTAGAACGGAACCACAAAGCGCCTTTGTCTTCATAGACATAGCCATTGTTTTGTAGGGTTTTCACGGCTTTATCGACTAAGCCCGTGCCTGTTAAGCTGCGCTCAGAAAACCAGTGTTCATATTCCACCGCAAAGCCGGATAAATCGCGGCGAATATCGTCCAAAATGGTGTTTAAACCCGTTTCAAAGACGGTATTAAAATCCGCCTCGCCGAGCAAAGTCTGCGCTTTGACGATCAACGCATCCACATGCTTATCTTTATCGCCGCCGTCGGCTTCATCCGCTACCACGTCTGCAAACACCAAGTTGGCAGCATGACGGAAGGCGTCGCCGTTGGCGCGGTGTACATCCGCCGCAATGTCCCAAATATAATCGCCCTGATAGGCTCCGCTGGGGAAGGTCAATTCTTCGCCGCAAAGTTCTAAATAGCGCAGCCACACGCTCATGCCTAGAATCGACATTTGTCGGCCTGCGTCATTGACGTAATATTCGCAAAATACGTCAAAACCAGCGGCTCGCATCAATTGTCCCAACGCTGCGCCATACGCCGCACCGCGCCCGTGCCCGACGTGTAAAGGGCCGGTAGGATTGGCGGAGACAAACTCTAATAAAACTTTTTGCCCTTGTCCGGTATGGCTATGCCCGAAAGCGTCTTTTTGCGCTAAAACTTGAGGGATCACTGCGTATTGCGTGCTGGCAGCGACAAAAATATTGATAAAACCAGGCCCTGCGATGTCTACTTTTTCGATGCTGTCTGAAGCAGGCAAACGTTCGATTAATAACGCGGCGAGATCACGCGGTTTTTGTTTCGCAGGTTTGGCTAATTGCATGGCTAGATTGCAAGCAAAGTCGCCGAATTTTGCATCACGCGCACGTTCTATGTGTACGCTAGGCTGTGCTTCAACGGGCACGATGCCGTCAGTTTTAAGTTGTTCTAAAGCTTGAGTAAACAGGGTGTGTAAATGCTGTTTCAAGAGGACATCCTTCCATGCTGATGAGGTCAAAAATGACGGCATTTTAACGCATTATGGGGCATTTTGAGTGAATGACAGAGCCGAGATAACATCTATAGAGAAATGACATCAGTTGTACGACTCAAGCCACCCGTCTTAAGAGATTATACGAAGATGGGGGATCGAAGCGAAAATTCGCTATTTTGAGGCAGGTTTTTCGGTTTTTTAAGGCGAATAGCGGGCTATTTAACGAAAAAAAGCGGAAAACCTGACCAAAAGGGCGGGTTTGCAGCCGATTATCCCATTTTCGTATAGGCTCTTAGCCTAACATCAAGCGCTTCGGCTTAATCCGTCCATCTTCTTGTACTTCGCCAATGCCTATGAAGCGTTGCTGTGCATCAAATAATTTCATTAAACCGCTACTAGGTGCTTTTGCTATCTGCACCGCTTGTCCTTGTTTGATCCAATCGGTCAGCTCAAGAGATAAATGGATGTCGGGCCAAGTCTGTGGCAGCGCATTTTCAACCGGAAGCAGATATTCATCCAGCGCTTGCAAGCCTTGTTCTGCCACTGTTTGCAAGGTCTCAAAATCAATCATATCGGAAAAATCACCGACGCCTAGGCGGCGTAACTGCACCAGATGCGCTCCACAGCCTAGCACTTCCCCTATGTCTTCAGCCAAGGTGCGAATATAAGTGCCTTTAGTACAATGCACGTCAATCTCCACCAATGGCGCGGTAAAATTCAACATCTCCAAATGATGAATGCTGACAGGACGTGCTTCACGTTCAACCGTTTTGCCTTCGCGTGCCAACTTGTACAAAGGTTGACCATTACGCTTGAGAGCAGAATACATGGGTGGTACTTGCAATATATCGCCACGAAAAGCCTTGAGTGCTTGTTCTACATCGCTGGCTTGAATGTGCTCCGCAGGGCGGGTGTGTAAGATGTCACCTTCTGCATCAGCAGTGGTGGTGGTTTCGCCCAGTTTGCATACCGCCCGATAATGCTTGTCGGCATCCAGCAAATAGCCCGACACCTTTGTGGCTTCGCCAAAACATAGCGGTAATAAGCCCGTGGCAAGGTTGTCTAAACTGCCCGTATGTCCCGCTTTTTGTGCTTGAAATAAAGTTTTGGTGCGCTGCAATGCCGCATTAGAACTAATGCCCAGCGGTTTATCTAACAATAAAAGCCCGTTAACCGGACGACCTTTGCGTGTGCGTCGAGCCATTAGGCTTTATCCTCCGGGTCTTTATTGGCTATATCAATTAAATGAGACAATTCATTGCCATAGGCTACGGATTCGTCATACATAAAGTGAAGCCGTGGTGTACTGCGCATATTTAGACGTTGTGACAAAATATGACGCAAATGTCCGCCTTGATTGAGCAGCTTTTGCATCACTTCTTTGATGTGGCTGGCATCACCCAGCAAAGTCACATACACTTTTGCGTGTTGTAAATCAGAGGAAAGATCAACAGCGGATACGGTCAACATACCCAAACTTGAAAGATCAAGTTCATGGCTGATGATGTCGGATAATTCACGTTGGATCAGTACGCCAACACGGCGACTGCGACTAAATTCTTTAGGCATTAGATTTTTACTTGGAAGGGTGGATCAGCGAATAAAGCTTAGAGCCTATACGAAGATGGGGAATCGAAGCGAAAATTCGCCATTTTGAGGCGGGTTTGCAGCCGATTATCCCGTTTTCGTATAGGCTCTTAGGAATTGCCTGGTCAATAGACATCGTAGCAAGGTACAGAGCTTATAAAGTGACCATCAACAAATATCAATAGAGCCTAGTATACTTGAGCCTTTGCGCTTAGCCAATGAAGAGAGAAATAGATGTTACGCCTACTGACTTGTTTACTGATGCTACGTAATGTGAGTTATTTACTGCTGTGCGGATTAGGCAGTGCCTTGTTACACATGCCCAGTATGGCTGATACGCCGCCCACACCCGCCTCATTGCCCATGTTTACCGCACGTTATCAACTCAGCGTGTTGGGTTTACCGTTTGCACAAGCAGAACGTAGATTGGAACGTGCCAGCGACAATGAATACCGCCTGTCCTCTCATGCGCAAACCACGGGTGTGCTGTCTTGGGTGCGAGATGACGTGATTAAAGAAACCAGCCGTTGGCGTTTTTCTGATCATCAGTTGCAACCTCTGCATTACAGCTTTGCTCACCTCAGCAGCAAACGTCAGCGACATAGAGAGATCAGTTTTGACTGGGATCAATTGCAAGCACGCAGCAGCAAAGACAAAGAACATTGGGTATTGAATTTACAACCCGGTACTTTAGATATGTTGTTATCACAATTAGCCCTGACTTGGCAATTGCTACAAAATCCTACCCCCACAGATTTCAATTACATTATTGCGCATAATGACAAAGTAAAAACTTATCGCATTCAATTTAATGGTGAAGAAGAACTTGATACGGCATTAGGCGTGCTGCGCACCTTCAAATTTACCCGCCGTGATCCACATAATGAAAAACGTTCTAGCGTGTTGTGGTGTGCGCCTAAATTGCACTATCTACCCGTCCGCATTGAGCATACAGAACCCGATGATGATACCGTGAGAGCGCAAATTGAAACTGTGAGCTTTGATCCTAAAACCTCTGTTCAATAGCACAGCGGTTATATTCATAATATTAGCTAAACATCCTTTAAACGCTGGCGTTCTTTTGTGCCATTTGCGTTGTTTTTAAGGACTTAAAGTGGATGGCTTGAATAATACAACAGATGTCATTTTTCTAGTCCTATATTCGTTTACTTCACATCACTGACACTAGGCGTATGACTGAGTAAAAATTTCCGCAATTCTTGCACATTCAAACTATCGGCTAATTTCTCAACATGTAAACCAAAAGTCTGAAACTGTGGTTCTGCTTTAAGCTGCTCAGCAAGCATTAAAATCACATCAATATCCCCCATTTTTACACCCTTTATCAGTTGCAACAACATCGCTTCTGGAGGCGGCAGGCAGTGAGCTTCGTTGTCATTTTCAGTCTCATTCATTTCATTTTGCAGCGCTTCATAATGCCACTCAATATCCAGATAATCCTGCAATTTTTGTAATAGCTGAGCGGCATCAATAGGTTTATCAATAAAATCATTGCAGCCTGCCTCTAAACTGCGTACCCGGTAATTTTGACTTGCAGAAGCCGCCAAAATAGGCGTTTCACAAAATTGAGGATGCTGGCGCAAAATACGGGTGGCTTCGAAACCATCCATGTCAGGCATGACTAAATCCATCAACATCAAATCAGGCGGATGTTTCGTCGCCACATCAATCGCTTGCTGCCCATTGCACGCTTCACTCACGACAAACCCTAATGGTTCCAACAAGTTCATCAATAACAAGCGGTTTTCTAAATTATCATCCACCACCAATAAATGATATTTTCTATCGCCATCATAACCGCACACACTGTTCCATTGTGCTTGCTTGATATGGCGCGTGTTTTCTACCACGGGCAAGGGAATGTCAAACCAAAAGCGACTGCCTTTACCCAGATGACTGACTATTTGAATATTGCCGCCCATCAGCCGCACAAAACGTTGGCTAATGGGTAAACCCAAGCCTAAACCTTCGTGTTGACGACGGTGCCCGCCATTAGCTTGAACAAAGGGCTGGAAAATTTTCTCCAATTGTTCGGGGGCGATGCCGATACCGGTATCTTCAATATAAAAATGAATGCGCTCATCCTGCACGCGGACGTTGAATAATACTTGCCCTTGCTCAGTGAATTTCACCGCATTGCCCAACAGGTTATATAAAATTTGGCGCAACCGTGTTTCATCCCCAAGCACATAAAAGGGCAATTGTTCGTCGATGTCTTGAATAAAAATGAGGCTTTTCTGCGTGGCTTGCAATTCAATCATGCTCATGATTTCTTGTAAAAAACGTGGCATAGCAAGAGTTTCTAAGCGCAGATCTGTTTTGCTTTCTTCTATTTTAGATAAATCGAGGAGGTCTTCTATTAAACGTAATAGGTGTTCCCCTGATTGTTGCACAGTATGCAATTGCTCACGTTGTGAAACACCAAAATTAGTATCACGCAGTAAGAGTTGAGTAAAGCCTAAAATAGAATTCAATGGAGTACGAATTTCATGGCTGATATTGGCTAAAAATTCGCTTTTTGCTTGATTAGCCGCATCGGCATCTTCTTTTGCTTGTTCTAATTCTGCCGTGCGTTCTTGTACTCGCAGTTCTAATGTGCGCTGTACTTCGCGTAGTTCTTCTTCAACTTCAGCACGCTGTTTGATTTCATCTTGCAGCTTATCATTTAAGCGCCGCAAAGCGTAAGCTTGATTGCAAATATGTTCTTCAAAGCGTTGCTTTTCTAAAGCATTTTCTATAGCGAAACATAATTGATTAGGATGATGTAAAGGTTTTTGAATGAAATCGGCAATCCGATATTCATGCAATAATTGATAGGCGGTATTGAGATCATTATGTGATGTGAGCACTACAAAAGCGATGTGTTGGTTGCTTTCTCGCAGCTTACTCATGAGTTCTATGCCACCCATTTTCGGCATGTGCAGGTCAAGCAATAGCACGTCAAAATCATTGTCAGATAATTTTTCAAGTGCTTCAACGCCTTGACAAGCTTCTGCCAAAATATAATTGGCACGCCCTAAAATGCTGGCACAAATGCGACGAGTGGTGGCTTCATCATCCACGATGAGAATACGGGGTGTGGCCATCGAAGAAGTAGCTGTATCTGGGTAGGACGACAGCATGATGCGTTCCTTGTTTGATAAACTGATATTACGCAAAGGCTTCTTTATTTGTGCTTAAATACTTAAAGCGCAAAATGCTGCAATTGCTCCACACTAGCGACAAGGTATATTGAATGTTTTTATGAATAGCTTAAACGCCCTCTAGTCATCCGCATATTGCTGTTGAATCTCTAGAATGTCATCTAAACATTGATTAAACAACTCAACTAAATGAGGGTCAAACAATATGCCGCTGTTGTTATTAATATAATCTAATACAGTTGATAATTCCCAAGGCTCTTTATAAGGACGGCGAGACAATAAAGCATCAAACACATCACAAATAGAAACAATACGGCTAATGAGAGGAATATCGTCGCCTTTTAAACCTTCAGGATAACCACTGCCATCCCAGCGTTCATGGTGAGTACGCGCAATTAAAGCCGCTGTTTTTAATAACTCAGAATCATTACCCGACAAGATTTCTTCCCCAATCGTGGCATGGGTTTTCATGACCGACCACTCATCCGGTTCTAGCTTGCCTGGTTTGAGCAAAATATGATCAGGAATACCAATTTTACCCACATCATGCATGGGACTGGCATTGAGAATCATTTCACACGCATCATCATCTAAATCAAGCGCTTTGGCTAAACGCGCCGCACATTTACTCATCCGAATCACATGCCGTCCAGTTTCGTTGTCACGATATTCTGCGGCACGCCCTAAACTGCGGATAACATGCAAACGAATTGCATCTAACTCTTGAGTACGTTGTTTAACACGTTGTTCAAGAAAAGTGTTTTGTTCAGCGACTTGCTCGCGCAAATGCTTGAGTGTTAAATGTGTATTGACCCGTGCTAACACTTCTTCATGCTGAAATGGTTTGGTAATGTAATCAACGCCACCCGCTTCAAACCCCGCCACTTTATCGAACGTATCATTCAAAGCGCTCATGAAAATCACCGGAATATTTTGTGTCTCCGGGTTTTGCTTTAAACAACGACAAGTTTCAAAGCCATCTATTTTCGGCATCATGACATCTAATAAAATTAAATCAGGTTTAGCGTAAGAGACTTGCTGTAAAGCATCCTCACCATCCTGAGCAATGCGCACTTTGAAGTTAAAGTTCTGAAGATAAGACACCAATACTTTGAGATTGGCAGGAATATCATCCACCAACAATAAGGTATTGCGTTTTTCTTCAGCATCAAAAGTAGCATCTAAGGCAGTATCTTTATTCATAAGCGTTTCTAAACATGCCCAACGTGAGTGAAAAGTTGAAAATCATAAAATGATCAAAGTTTAGCCTGATTATGCTGTAAATAACATCCTAAGCGTCGGTGTCCCGTGTTAAAAGCCTATTGAATCATCCGAATAAACGCTGCATTTGTTCGCGGCGTAGAAAATCGCGGGCTTCCGGCGGTACCGCCAAGGGTTCGCGGCGCAACAGGGCAGAAAAATAGCCGAGTAATCGCGCCCCGCTGCCAGTGACGTAAGGGCGCTCTTTAAGCGCTCGCACCGTGCATTTAGCCACTTCAAACACAGGATGATAGCCAAAAGAGTAATCCAATCGCCCCAAACCAAAGCGTGATTTCAGCACAGAGCCTTTTTCTGTGCCTGCATGACGATGATGCATCACTTCTAATTCTGGATACGAGCGCACACTCCAGCTTTTCATCCGTGCCATTAAATCTGCTAAAGCATCCTCGCCACCGCGCAGTAATGGGCGATAACCGCCGATTTGCTCATGACACACACGGCGAAAATTTTGGCTGGCACCCGCCACATTCAATTCGATAGCATTATCTTGATGAATAATTCTGCCATCATGTTTTTCATAAATCAGACCACCTGCCACGCCCAAAGTGGGGTTTTCAGAAAAACGTTGCAGAATTTGCGCGAAGTAATCCGGTGCAAAAGTGACATCAGCATCCAGATTACCAATCACATCATATTCCATCCCAGAAAATTGTTTGAAACCAATGTCTAAGGCATACACTTTTGAGGCAAAGTTGCGATCAATACTAGGTTCTGTACGTAGGTAGTGAATAAAATCATAATGCTGAGCATACTGTTGAATTATTTCATCAGTGCGGTCGGTAGAACCATCACTGATGACCACCCATTTTTTAGGCAACTGCTTCTGTGCAGTGACCGATTTCAACGTGCCGTCAATATATTTTTCTTCATTACGGGCTGAGGTCATCAAAACATAAGACAAAGGGGGTTGAGTCATCATGCTACCTTTAGAGCTAAATTAATTAAGTATTTTAAGGATACATCCCAGCAGATACCATGCGATTGTAAAGTACATAGGGAGAAATCCAGACTAATAAATCATCAAAGCGCTTGGAACTACCTGTATTTGAGTTATTCTTGCCAACAATAAACTTTGCATTTGAAGGAATAAAGTAAGTTTGACTACTCGCTCCTGCAACACTGGTTCCCACATTTTCAAATTCATAAATATGCGTTGAAGTGGTGCTTCTTGCATTTTCTCCCAGAGATAAAATAATCACAGGAATCCCAGTCGCTAACTTTTCATCTGTTTCGCATAAGGTGCCATCGTTATTGTCATCACGACAAATATCAAATTCTCCAGCCACACATTTAATGCTTTCCTTATTAATATCTTGATTGTTAATGCCCAGTGTTTTTGTATATGCTCGATCATAAATGATGGGGGAAGATGTGCAGTCTGGATTATTAGACTTATTTCCTTTAACAGCATAAAGAAAAGGGTTGAGCCAAGCATCTATTAATAAATTATCCACATTCACCGCACTATCAATCCCTAATGTTCGCCAAGGCACGAAGCCCTTATATAAAGAGCATTCCCCTGTAGCCTTATCTACAAAATCTTCATCTCCATTAGAATTCACACTGGCAGGACAGGGGAAACGCTGATTCACTAACATATACCCCATCAAAGCATCTTTAATCGCATTAAGTTTTGCCTGAGTTTGCTTAATACGGTTTTGAGTATTCAAATTAGACATGGGCACTAAGACGCTGCTTAATAAGAGGCTAACAATAATTAATACTACTGACATTTCTATTAAAGAAAAACCACTGTTTATTCTTGCTTTCATCATAAACACCTTAAGGTGGTGTGCAGTTAATCACGGTTAAGTCATCATCTGCATCATTTTTTTGTAAGCACCATAAAATATCATTTGAACCCGCCTCTGACTCATAGGCTCTATCGGTGACTGTATAAGTGATTGAATCACTGCCCGTATAAACGCGATCCTTTATTTGATATTCCAAATAATTAATAATGTCTTTTTTTGTATCTATATCAGCACTAGGTGGAGGAGCATTTCTCACCTGTCCTTCTTGCGTAGCTCCACTAAACAACACGATGCCTACAATACGTTCTTTCTGATTAACATTAATACATCTTGAACCACCACCTGCTTTATCATACTCGCAAGTACTGGGTACTGCTGCATTGGGTTTATGCGTATCTGCGACAGCATAAAAAACATGATCTTTCCAGTGATTCCATGTTTTCAAATTCTCAGCAGTCAAATTGCCACAATCCGTAGTTAAATCATCAAAACTATCCTTTGTTTTTAAGGGATCATTTAAATTATCCAATGGCAATGTGGGAGAAGCTGGATAGTCTGTATAAGAACTGCTCAATGTAAAAGGAAATCGTCCAAAAATCAGTGCCTCTGTTGAAATGGAAACAGTATCCAGATATTCAGTGTCATTTCGATAATCAGTGAGTTCCAGAGGTGCAGGCCAAGGTAGGCGCTTGTCAGTCGTATCTACTCCAGGATTGTTTGGATCAGCAGGGGATGGTTCTAAATGAGATTGGGTATAAGTTAATAAACAATGGGCTAATTTTTCTGCAACATTAGACAGGCTTTTGTAATCAGGATGTTGTTGAATGATGTTATAAATATCTTCAGTGGTAATATAGGTAATAAAATCATTTAATCCATTCTTATTCGTACCTGCATCAGCACCAAATACTTTATTGGGTGTATTTGTAGTAATGAACTCATAAATTTTATCTATTCTATTACTTACATTATTATCCTCATCTGTTTTTATGAGTCGATTATTGATGTCGCTATTGTCTTCAAGTTCTAAATAGTTGCTGGCGATATAATTTCCACCACAAAAGTTGACACCACTTGTAGCATCACTCCGATCTTGTCCTAACAATGCTTTGCCTGGAGCAATAATCACAGCAACAGCACGGGTGGCGGCTTCAGAGCCAGGATCACCTGTTAATTGTCTAGGAGTAGTCGGAGTGTTGTTATCATATTCAAAAACCCTAAACAAACCATGGGTATCTTCATTAAGGACATTAGTTCGATTGGTGGAACCACTTTTATAATAGCCGGATACGGCATACCAGAGACATTCATCCGCACCATCTTTTAATGGAAGCAGCCCTAAAGTACGCCAAGGAAAACGTCCCAAAGCACTTTCATCTGTTATTCCACAGGTACCGTCTGCTGTTCCTTCACCGGGACTGGCACTTAAATTAGGACAGGGTAATAGACCAAAGTGAACAGAATCATATTTATCATAAGAAGTAGCGGCAAATCCTAATAAAGCTTCTTTAGCTTGACTTAAGGCTTTGCGAGTTTGATAGTCATAATACTGCTGTTGAGAAGTTTCAATTCGAGTGTTATTGGATACAGTAAAAAAAACAGTGGCTCCTACCATTATTAAAATACTGCTTAGAATTAATAACACAACCCCTTTTTGTTTAGAGGATAAAGTAGGTGGCCTGTTCATTCTAATTCTCCTCACAAACTTGCTGGTTTAAGAGGAAGTGCTATGGGTTAAGTCCATAAACACTTCTTCCAAACCTGGCTCATCTGTGTGTAAATCGTCAAATTCAATGCCTGCTGCTTGCAAGTTTTCTAACACGCTCACAATAGCATCCTCTTCTTTATGTATGCGTAATAGTAATTGTTGATTTTCGAGTGAAACAAAGTTTTTTTGCAAGTGAGCAGGCAATTGAATGTCATTTGCTGTTAGATGCAGTTTTAAATATCGATAAGGATGACGAGCTAGTAATGCCTGTTTATCATCCAAAGCCACCACCTCACCATGATTAAGTATAGCTATACGATCACATAATGCTTCAGCTTCTTCTAAATAGTGGGTGGTCAATAAAATGGTATGGCCTTGTGCATGTAAACGTTTAGTGAATTCCCACAAAGATTGACGCAACTCTACATCCACACCTGCGGTAGGTTCATCCAGTACCACAACAGGGGGTTTATGTACTAAAGCCTGTGCAATTAATACACGGCGTTTCATTCCACCGGATAAATCATGCAAATTGGTATGCACTTTGTCCGTTAAACTTAAAATATCAATCAGTTCATCAATCCAAGCATAATTTTCTTTACCAAAACCAAAATAACCAGATTGTAAACGCAGCATTTCTTGTACATTGAAAAAGGGGTCATAAACTAATTCTTGTGGAACAATACCTAAGCTCTGACGGGCTTGCCGCCACTGACTCATCACGTTGTATCCCAACACTTCAATGTTACCTTGTGTGGAACGCACCAAGCCCGCCATAATATTAATCAAGGTAGATTTACCTGCCCCATTGGGCCCTAATAAACCAAAGAAACTCCCTTGTGGAATCTCCAGGTCAATACCTTTAAGCGCTTTTAGGTGAGTATAGTCTTTATGTATATTTTGAATGCTAACGGCAGGAATAGTCATAAGGTTTCTCTACAATCACAAATAAGGTATGACAGGATGCCATCTTTGAAAGATGGCATCAGTAGCTCAAGAACTTTTATCAGCTTGTGCTTCGGCATTTTTCTTTGCCATGTTGCTAATTAATTGATCTAAACCATTACGCTGAATTTCATCGGTATAACTTTGACGATAGTTTAATATCAAACTGATGTTATCAACTCGCACATCATAGACTTGCCATTTATCTTTAGGTAGATACATTTTGTATTCAATGGGTAACATTTGTGTACTACCGGGCTTAGAAATTTCAGTTTGAATGGTCACTTTACGGCTCTTGGGATCACCTTGCATGGGTAAATATTTGATCGTCTCATTAGTATAATTGAGCAGCGATAAAGCATAAGTACGCACGATTAATGTACGAAATTCTTTAACAAAATTCTCTTGTTGTTCAACACTAGCCAATTTCCAGTGTTTAGCTAATACCAAACGTGACATGCGATTAAAATCAAAGTGTGGCAATACTTCTGTATCCACTAATTCATAGAGTTTTGCCGGTTGCTTTTCAAATTGCACTTTATTTGTACGCAAAGTGCTTAAAACTTGGTTCATGGCCTTTTCTACTAAAACATCAGGAGAGATGGGTTCAGCACGCACGGTGGTTGCAAAACAAGCAAGACTAAAAATGAGGGCATTAACACCCATGACTAAAGGTTTCATATTAGGTTCCTTCTGATTCAAAAAAGAGGGGTAAATGGCTTTTCGCTTTTAACGCTGGGTTAAAAGCTTAAAACCAATAGTATTTTAATATGTGAATAGATTCATTACCAGCTATGCATTTGAGTATTATTCGATAAACTCAATACAGTTGCGACCGCGATTTTTGGCTTCATACAAGGCTTTATCAGCACGTTCAAATAAAATCTGGAAATTATCATCAGGTTTCATTGTAGTGACACCAATAGTAACGCTAATTGAAGGCAAGTTTTTATGATTATCATACTGCACGGATAATAATTTAGCCTCAGCCTTAATACGTCTGGCCACTTCCATTGCACCTTGAGTTTCTGTACCTAATAAAGCCACAATAAATTCATCCCCACCAAACCGTGCCAATAGATCGCGTTTACGCAAATTCTTTTTCAAAACATCCGCTACTTTACAAATGACTTGATCTCCACTTTGATGACCAAATTCATCATTAAAGATTTTAAAGTGGTCAATATCAATTAATAATATACTCATGGATTCTTCAAGCGTTTGATATTGCTGTATTTTATCTCTTATGCTGTCGTCAAACCAACGTCGGTTATGAATGCCTGTAAGGCTATCAACACTGGCTTCATGCAATAAATGTTTTTGTTGTTTAACACTATTGCTCAGCATTTCATGCTCATAACGTAAACGGCTGCTTAAAACACATAATAAGTTCTTTGCCACAATCGGTGTGGCGTTAATCATATCCCATAAAACTTCTTGAGGTAACAGCAATACCGCACAGGTATCTTTTGCTACCACATAAGCCGAAGGTTCAAGGCGATCAATAATCGACATTTCTCCCACGCATTCTCCGGGTTGTAACAAATTAAGTGGAGGTTCATCGGGAGAATTAAGATGAATACTTAAATGTCCGCTAAGTAAAATATAAATATGTGCATTTTCTTCTTCAGGTGATAATAATACCTCGTTTCTTTTGAGTAGTTTATCCTTGCAGTTGTTTAAGCAACTTTCAATCTCTGAAAATGAAATAGACTTGAATAATTCTATTTTAGAAAATACTAGGGGGTCCTGAAGCATGGGATGACAAGCCATGGTTAAGCTCCTTTTAAGTGCCCTGAAGTGTGGTATTTGTCGCAACCATTATCGCACCAACGGCGTTTTTTATTTATCGAATCAGCCAATAAAATGTCATTTTTTGACAAAAGATGACATTTTTTTTCAGTATGATACAGATGGTAGACAATACAATTAAAGCGCACGTCACAACGTTTTACACCATTGTTGAGCAAACGCACTATAAATTCGCTGTCCTCGCGCCCCCAGCCGCTAAAGCTTTCATTAAAGCCATTGACTTGCAAAAAATCGTGTCGATAAAAACTCATATTACAACCCCGCACACCGCGCTCATGCTGTACTTGACGGACAAGGCGTTGGGCTAAAAAACGAGAATATATGGCATTTTTACGGTTTTTTAATCCGCTTTCAAAAGCACTGAATTGAATCTGTTGTTGAGTTAAAACCGCCTGACTTTTAGCTGCGCTTAATAAAACGCGCCCACCTTGAATGCATTGCTGTTTTTTTGCATGAAAGCAATGATCAGCGATGAATTCTGGATGTAATATTAAATCCCCATCAATGCTAATGATATATTCATGTTGCGCCTGCATAATGGCTTTATTGCGGCTTTGAGCTAACTGAAACCCTTCATCAGCTTGCCAGGAATGAATCAATTTAACCGGACTGATGCTTTTAAGCGTTTCAATTAATTGTCGAGTATCAGCTCGGCTCCCATCATCTGCAATGATAATTTCATCGGGTATGCGGGTTTGTTGAAAAGCACTTAATAAGCACAAGTGCAAAGCTTCTTTCCAATTGTAAGTGGCGACGACTAAAGATACTTTCATTATGAATTGTTCTGAATATGATACATGGATTTAAACCATCAGCAGTTAAAGCGGTTTTTTCGTATAGAATCTAAGCCCACAAGCACTGATAAATAGACATTATCCGATGAAATGGACAGATGGAACGAACAGGAAGACATTATGAATTATCCTTTTAACTTTGCGCTGCGGGCGTTGGCACGGGACACTCGCAACCCAGAAGTACGCATTTTATTTCTGGCTTTAGTGGTCGCGGTGGCGGCTTTAACTGCCGTGAGTTTTTTTACTTCGCGCATTCAGCAAGCCATGACGTTTCAAGCCTCAGAACTGCTGGCGGCGGATTTAGTCCTGGCTTCGCGTTATGAATTCCCGGCGGATATATCCGCACAGATCAGCCGCAACGGTTTGCAACAGGCGCGTACTTTGAGCTTTCGTAGCATGGCGATGGTGGCTGATGAATTTAGCCTTACACAGGTAAAAGCCGTCAGTCCCAGTTATCCCTTGCGCGGACAATTGCGCGTCAGCAATGCGCCCATGAGCGCAGAACACAGCACGCAAGCGGTGCCTAAAAAAGGCACGGTGTGGGTTGAAGATCGCCTGTTATACGCGCTGAATATCAAGGTCGGCGATAGCTTGCAACTGGGGCAACGCTCATTTCAAATCAGCCAAGTATTGCGCTATGAACCTGATCGAGGTGGCAGTTTAATTCAATTGGCACCGCGTGTACTCATGCATTTGGAAGATGTGGCTCAAACGGGCTTAGTCAAGCCGGGCAGTCGCGTCATGCATCGCCTATTACTAGCAGGCACGCCTGAACACATTCAAGACTTTCGCAGCGCATTAGAGCAGCAACATCAAGCCGCCGGAAATACCAATCAATGGGATATTCAAGGAGTGAAAGATGCTCGCCCAGAGTTGCGCTCGGCATTACAACAAGCGGAACGTTTTTTAAGTCTTGCGGCGTTGGTGACCGTGATTTTAGCAGGGGCTGCGGTGGCGGTGGCGGCCCGCCAATTTGCTTTACGACAAGCGGATGCCGCCGCCATTATGCGTTGCTTGGGAGCCACGCAACAGTTTATTAATCGCTTGTATTTAATACGTTTATTCATGCTTGGCCTGGTGACGAGTGGTGTCGGCTGTGCGGTGGGTTTTCTCCTGCAAATGGGTTTAAGCGCCTTGTTAGCGCATTGGTTTGTCAATGATTTACCTGCCCCCAGCTTGATGCCCGTAGTGTTGGGTTTAAGCACTGGGCTTTTAACTTTATTCAGTTTTGCCGCCCCTGCTATTTTGCGTCTGCGACAGGTGTCGCCGCTGCGCGTGTTGCGCCGTGATTTAGGCGTGCCGCCGCCTGCCATCTGGCAAGTGGGCGGGCTTGCGGCTGTCGCTATGGGCGGTTTGTTGTGGTGGCAAGCGGGCGAAGCTAAACTCGCTTTTTTGATGTTGGGCGGCTTAGCCTTGTTGTTGGTTTTGCTGTTAGGCGCGGCTTGGGGCTTAATCAAAGTGCTCAGCGTCTTTCGTTATCGCAGCCAAGCCGCTTGGCGCTTTGGCTTAGCGAATCTGGCACGACGCGCATCATCGAGCAGTGTGCAACTGGCGAGTTTTGGTCTGGGCATCATGGCTTTGCTGCTGCTGGCAATTGTGCGCGTTGATTTGTTGGGCAGTTGGCACACCACTTTAGATAAAAATGCGCCCAACCATTTTCTGCTCAATATCCAACCAGAAGAAGTGGCGGAAGTGCGCCAACGATTTGCGCAACGGGGAACGGAGATCGAACTATTTCCGATGGTGCCAGGACACTTGCTCCGCATTAATGAGCACACGGTGAGCGCTGATGATTACAGCTCGCCCAGGGCTAAACGACTGGCGACCCGTGCGTTTAATTTGTCTTGGAGTGTTGAAACGCGAGACGACAATCAATTGCTGAGTGGACATTGGTGGACCGCCGACGAGCGCGGCCTAGCATCAGTAGAAACCGACATTGCCAAAGAATTAGGCATTCAATTAGGCGATGAATTGGTGTATCGCGTGGGCGCTCAAGACATCAGTATGCGGGTCGCCAGCCTGCGTAAAGTGGACTGGGATTCTTTTCGAGTCAATTTTTTCGTGGTGACTTCGCCAGACGTGCTCGACAGCGTAGCTGTGACTTATTTATGTAGTTTTCATCTCGCCGATGAACACGCAGCTTGGCTGCTGCAACTGGTGCGAGATTACCCCAGCCTGACGGTATTGAACGTGGGCGCGTTGCTTAAGCAAGTCAAAGCCATTATGGAGCGTGCCAGTTTAGCCATTGAATATGTATTTTTGCTGACCTTGGTAGCGGGTTTATTAGTGTTGTACGCCGCGATTCAAGCCAGCCATGAAGAACGCTTACAAGAAGCCGCTATCCTCCGCACCTTGGGCGCTGGGCGTGGGCACATCATCACTGGATTGCTCACCGAGTTTCTGACTTTAGGACTGTTGGCGGGGTTTCTGGCTGCCAGCATGGCGAGCTTGCTAGGCTTTGCGTTATCGGTGTGGGTGTTTGAATTGCCCTACACCTTCAATATCGAGTTGTGGATATTGGGCTTGCTGGGCGGTGCATTGGGAGTGGGGGTTGCAGGTTTGCTGGGGACTCGCCAGGTATTAAGCCAGCCCCCCGCAGAAGTGCTGCGGCGTTTGTCGGCGTAATGTGAACGGAAAAGGCGTGTTTTTCAGTACAGTGCTGCAAAAAGGTTTAGAGCCTATACGAAGATGGGGAATCCACAAACCCGCGAAAGCGGGTTTTTTTGTGTTTATAATGAACGTTAATATAGACATAAAGAGAAAATACTTATGCAATTAAACACTTCTAAGTAACTAACCATATATTTTTTAACTAAAGTTAATAACATATTCTTTTCCAACCATGGATAGCAAGCTATCCAATTCAGCTTCAAGTTTTTCAAATGAATCATATGCAGAAAAGGGCAGCCATTCATATTTTATTGTCCTAATCGCTAGTTAAAACTATGCACTTTAGTGCAAGGCTTTAGCTTTTATTCATAATTTAGCATCGCGTAGCGATTCATTATTTCAATCCGTGGTTGAGTCCACAGATTAAGGGCTTTCAGCCCACAATATATACTATGGACTTTTAGTCCATAGTGGTTAATTTCGCAAATTATTCACGAATCCGCCCGTTTTGGACGGATTCACTCACCCGAAACCATTAGTTAATGGCGAAGGTATTGTTATATATATTTGTTCTAGGGTTATGTATTCTAATTCTGTTAAAGGCTTTGCAAATAACATAACCACTTTTCCTCTTTAATTTGAATGTTAAGATATATATCGCTCCGATAAATAATAAACGGACATTCTTTTATGTTAATGCATATTTTGTATCAGGGAGCTTAAAAAATGACTTAACTCTATCCACTGAATGTTGCAATGAACATAATACAGAACGAATCCTTTTCTTTAAGTCTGACTTGTTTTTTATCGGCTGTCTTCCTATTTTTTTGTCCTTCACATCACACCAGACTGGTTCATCTGGATTGAGTTCTGGTGAATGTTTTGGAAAGAAAAATATCCTTATTTTTTTCCTGTTTTCATGTGCAAATTGAATAACCTGGTCGGATTTATGGAATGAGGCTTGGTCTATAATTAAAATAAGTGGGTTATTCCTGCCTCTTAAGACCTGTTTCAAGAATTTAATCAAACGTTCAGAGTCAATATTATTTTCTTCAATTGAATATCTTAGTTCGCCTTGCGACGTAATAATCGATAATACATTGAATTTCGCTTTACCAAGCGTG